>SXRM01000354.1 GCA_005792545.1 Pseudomonadota bacterium
CGCCGATGGTCTTGATCTTCTCTAGACCGTGCTTCTCGGCCAGGGCGTCGAATTCGCTAAAGATCTGATTGAGCATCCCGACCAGCTCGGCTGGCTGTAAGCGGCTCGCCAACGGCGTGAAACCGGCAATGTCGGCAAACAGCACGGTCACTTCGGCAAAACCGTCGGCGATGGCAGAAGTGTCGCGCTTGAGCCGCTCGGCGATGGGACCGGGCAGGATGTTGAGCAGCAGCGTTTCGGCCCGCTGGCGTTCGCGCTCGACCTCGGCTTCGGCGGCCAGGGTGTTGGTGCGCTCGTAGTAGCCGAATGCGACAAGGGAAATAAACAGCGCGGTCAGGTTGAAGTCGAGCATCGTACGCTCGACATCGGGCGCAATGTGCGCCAACGGCCGGTCGGGGATGACGATGAGCGCGAACAGGAAGCACGCGAAATACAAGCCGCTTTGCAGAAAGACCCACTTGCGATAGCGCGGCGGCACCAACACGAACGGGCCGACGGCGTGCAGCAGGAGGAACAGGTGGATGCCGGTGCCGCGACCGATGACATAGGTCTGGGCGATGAGGCTTGCCGCTGCAATCGCCCCAAACCACAGCGTGGCCAGGTACGTCGAACGCCGCGCCGAGAACAGCAGCGAGATCATGAACAGCGGTGGCTGCGTCAACGGCAGCATCACCGTCGCAAAGCTGTCGGCGCCGCCCATGGTCCAAAAGTTGAACGGAATCACGGCCAGCGCCACGCCGGACATGAACAGCACCAGGGTGTTGTTCAAGATGACGTACTTGGCTTCGGTCGGCTGCAGGCCCGGGTGAACGCCCAAACGGGTCACCCACCGCCACAACCGCCACAGCGCCGATGTGCCCGCCGCATCCACAGTTGCGCAGTGTGGCGGCATTGCCGGGTCGTGTAAATGGGCGGCGTCAAAGGCGCAAGCTTGCGTGCTGCGGCAGGTTCAGCCAGCAGACAGGGCTAGGCCGCCGCAATCCCGAACCGCGCCAGCCCGGGCACGATGACCTCGTCGATGGTGTCCTTGAGCAGCAACCGTGCCCGCTTGCCGCTGCATACGCCCACCTGCGCCAGCGCCTCGCCCATGCCGTCGTGGCCCGGCAGATGCGCAAGCTCGTGCTCGACGAGGTGGACAAGCGCGGTGTCGAGGTAGGCCGACAGCGGCCGCGTCTGCGAGTCGGCCAGCGGGTGCAGCTCGGTAAGCAGCGACCAGCCAAATTGGGCGTGCCCAACCTCGTCCGCGAGGATGCTGTCGAGCAGCGCCCGTAGCCCCGGCGGGCCAATCTGCAGCGTCTCGGCGCGAATCAGCGCCACGGCTACCGTCTCGGCCAGGCAGCACACCGACAGCACGTTGCGCAGCAGCGCCTGCAACGGGTCAGCGTCGGCGTGGCCAGGCACCTGCGGCAGGTCGGGTAGCGGCGCGCGGGCCTCGCCGCCCAAAGCGAGCACCACGGCCGCGCATTGGCGGGCGTGACGCAGCTCTTCGCAAGCGAATTCAGCCAGCTGCGCCTGGCGAGCGCCGCTTTGGCCTGCGGCCATGGCCTGCCCCAACAACACCCCGAACACCCTCGCCGAGATGTGCTCATTGACCATGCGCGCCCGCCACGTTGCGATGGCGGCGTGTCGCTGTTGGTCGTCGAAAACCGGCACGTCGCCAATGGCTGCGACGAGCGGCCGCGCCTCTTTGGACAAGTCGAGCCAGGTACCCATCAGGCCACGCGATCCGACCACGCTGGCGGCGCGGCAGGCCCCCACGGCGTGCAGCCGGTCGAGCCGTCGAAGTTCGGGCCAAATTGGCACTCGGTGCTGGCCTGGCTGCCGGCGCCGAATGCCGCGTCGCACCACGCACGCAGTGCTTCGCAGCACTGGGCCCAATTGCCGCCCTGCTGGGCTTTGCTGCAGTCCGGTTTGTCGGCGGCGTCCGCTGACCCGGCGGTCTCCGTCGCTGCGGCGTCGGCGGTGGCAACGGCATCCGCCTTGGCATCGGCTGCGGAAGCGACCTCTGCCGCAGTCTCCGCTTTCGCTGCGTCGGTTGCCGCGGCGGCGTCCATTGCAGGCGCATCTGCTGGCATGGAATCCGCCGAAGCGGTGTCGGTTGCGACGGTTGCCTCGGCGGCGGTGTCCTTGGCCGCAGCCGGTGTGCCTTGCACCGATGCAGCGGGGTCGGAGCAGCCTGAGACGCCAAAAGCCACTGCTGCGGCGGCCCGCAGGGCCCTGCGATGGATGTCATGCGGATCGGCGGGCATCGGCGGTCTCCTCGGGGACGCGTGAGTTTGCAGATCTTTGGCGGCGCCGCAAGCCAATGCGCGCTCAGATCAAGCGTCTGGGCCAGTTCGGCGTCGCGGGCTTACGGACCGGCGATGTCGAGCGAGAACCCGCCGGTGACAGTCCCTGTGTTGTCGACAACGATGTACCAGGTCTCGCCGGCCTTGGCGTCCACGGTCAGCTTCTCTTTGCCGTTGGCGCCGTCTTTGTCCGCAAAGCTGGCACAGGTCGTGGCCAGCTTGGTGCAGTCTTTGGTCGCGTACAGTACTGCGTCGGCCCCGCCGGTCGATTGCACCGACACCGTGTGCACCCCAGACTTGGTGGCGACCAGCGCAAACGCGCGATCCTGGCCGCCCTTGCCCTTGGCCTTGACGCTGCCGCAGGCGCCGACCGGCAGGTGGTAGCTGTCGAGGCTGCCCGAACTGGTGGTCTTGAACGGCAACGGCCCAACGGCAATGGGAAAACTGCAGTACTCGCCTGGCGTGGCGTCCGGGCAGTCCGCGGCCTGGACGCAAGGCTTGAAGCTGACCGTGAAGGTCCCGGCCTGCGTGGCATAGCCATCGACCGCGACGTACAGCGGCGCACCGGTCGGCGTCTCGACGAACAGGCGCTTCTTGAGGGTGTAGGCCTTGTACGAAGCCTGCTTGCACGTCGTCGGGTCGCCGCAGTCGGCAAAGGCGTAGATGTCGAGGTTGGTCGACGCCTTGACGAGATCGACGAACCACGCCTCGGACTTGCCGCCGCCCAGCTTGTAGACCGCGTCTGGCGCCTCGTAGCCGATGTACGCGCCAGTGCCGTTGCCCTGGCAAAACGCCCACCCATAAATGTCGTTGCCCATGCCGACTGTGGAGCCGCTGTTGGTGTACGCCGCAGGACCTACCACGGTCGCGCTGACGCAGGTGTCGCCTTTCTGGTTGGCGGCAGTACAGTGACCCGAGGCGTCGCAGACCTGGCCGCCGCCGCAGCCGCCGCACGACTTGCCGCAGCCGTCGCTGCCGCAGTCCTTGCCGTCGCAGTTGCCGACGCACACGCACTGGCCAGCGGTCGAGCACTGTTCGTTGCTCAGCTTCTTGCAGAAACCGCAGTCGCCGCCGCAACCGTCGTAGCCGCAGACCTTGCCGGCGCACTGCGTCGCGCACGGGTCCACATGCAAGGTGTATTCGCCGCCAGCCCCGTCGGCGTCGACCACGATGTAGAGCGTCGTGCCCTTGGTGACTTTGGCCCAGTTCTGGAATTTGTCCTTCAAGCCAAAGGCGCCCGAGCCGGTCACACAGGTGTTCTTGATGTCGGCGCAGTCGGTCGCAACGTAGAACTGCGGGCTGTTGGCGTAGCCGCTGACCCAGATGTGCAGGCTGCCGTCGGCGGTCGGTGTGTACTTGTAGACGACGTCGGCGCCGTAGGTGCCGAGCGGCGCGTTGTAGCAAGCCTTGTCGGGGGCCTGCAGGTCGTTTTGCTTGTTGGCGGTGGATCCGGTGTGCACGTAAGGGATGGCGCCGATGGTTAGCGCGTCTTTGCACGACTCGCCGGCCTCTGCGCTCGCGGCGACGCACGCGCCTTCCGCGCAGGATTCTCCTGGCTTGCACGAACCGCAGCTGCCCCCGCAGCCGTCGCCGCCGCAGATTTTGCCGGCGCACTTGGGCGTGCAACAATTGGGCTTGGGCATGCCGGTGCAGACGCCGACCAGGCAATTGTCGGCTTGGGTGCACGGGTCGCCGTCGTCACAGGCGGCATTGCTGTCGCTGATGACGCACGCCCCCGACCCGGGGTCACACACGCCCTTTTTGCAGACGGGCAGCCCGGCGTTGCAGTCCTTGCCACAGGGGTTGGTCGTGTCTGCCTTGGGCGTGTCGGAGCCTGCCGCTGCCGCGTCGGCGGCGGAATCAGCGGCGCCATCGGCGGAGGAGGCCACCTCAGCCGCGACTGCGTCGGACACAGTGTCCGTGTTATTGCCTGCTGTCGCGACGTCGCTTTCGGCTGCCGTGTCGGCCGGTGCCGTGCCCGTTGCGCCAGATGCACTGGGTGAAGCGCCAATGCACGCGGTCGTGGCCGCGGCGGCCGCCAGCAACAGGGCAGCCTGCCACGCGGCCCATGGGCCACTTGAACGAAAAGAAACCCGCACGTTCCCGCCCGGCCGCGACCCCAAGACGTGCACAGCCCATGCCCGTTGACGGCGGAACGCCGGTTGCGGGCTGATCGTCATGGTGGGGGTGGCGCCTTGTGGTGTCAATCAGCGCCATTGCCTCATTGCGGCGCCGGCAGCCACCGCCGTGCCCCTCGCCAAAACTGCCCATGCGTGCGTATGCTCGCGCTCGCAGCCGCCAACCGGCGCCCGGACCGCCATGTCGCCCAGCACTCTGCCCATTCTAACCGCGCTGCCCGACGGCGACCCCGAGGCGATCTGCGCCCGCATCGCCGGGGTGCCCCCACAGCGCCGGCTATTTTGCAATCGCACGCTGAACCTGCGGGCCATCAAGGCTATCGGCTACGACATGGACTACACGCTGGTCCACTACCACGTCAAAGCCTGGGAGGGGCGAGCCTACGCACACCTGCGCCAACGGCTGCTCGACGGTGGCTGGCCAGTCGGCGGCTTGCAGTTCGACCCCGAGCGGTCGATGCGCGGCCTGGTCATCGACAAGCGGCTGGGCAACCTGGTCAAGGCCAACCGCTTTGGCTACGTCAAGCAGGCCATGCACGGCACCATTCAGTTGTCACCGGAGGAAATTCGCGTCAAGTACGGCCGCGTGCTGGTCGATCTGGCCGACGGGCCGCGTTGGATGTTTCTCAATACACTGTTCGAGATCAGCGAAGGCTGCATGTACGCGCAGCTGGTGGACCTGCTTGACCGCCAGGAACTGCCGGGCGTCATGGGCTACGACGATCTTTACCGCAAAGTGCGCTACGCGCTGGACCGCGCACACCTGGAGGGGGCACTCAAGGCTGAGATCCTCGCGCGACCGGACCTTTACGTGGACTTGGACCCCGACCTGCCGCTGGCGCTGCTGGACCAGAAGGCCTCTGGCAAGAAGCTGATGATGGTGACCAACAGTGAATGGCACTACTCCAACGCCATGATGACCTATGCGTTCGACCGCTTTCTGCCGACGGGGATGCACTGGCGCGACTTGTTTGCGGTCATCGTGGTGTCGAGCCGCAAACCAACGTTCTTTACCGGCAATCACCCGCTGTACGAGGTCGTCAGCGAGGACGGCCTGTTGCGGCAGGTCAATGACAACATTGTGGAAGGCAAAGTCTACTCTGGCGGCTGTGCCGATCGCCTTGAAAAATCACTGGGCTTGGATGGCGACCAGATTGCCTACGTCGGCGATCATATGCTGAGCGACGCCTACTATGGCAAAAAGCTGTTGAACTGGCGCACCATCGCCATTTTACGTGAGTTGGAAGACGACATCGACGCCGCTACCGCTTTTGCGCACAACCAAAGCCGCATTGAGCACCTGATGGATGAAAAAGAGCGTCTGGAGCACGCCTTCAGCCAGCTTCGCATCCTGCGCCAGCGTCAACGCGAGGGCTACGGGCCGCGCTTGCAGGTCGACGAAGGCCGCGACCTGAGCGACGGTATGAACACCCTGCGCGAGCGACTACTGCAGCTGGATGCCGAAATCGGCCCGCTGGTCAACGCATCCAATACCCTGGCTAACCGCAATTGGGGCCTGATGATGCGCACTGGCAACGACAAAAGCCTGTTCGCGCGCAAGGTTGAGAACCACGCCGACGTCTACACCTCGCGGGTCTCGAACCTGGCCTACGCGACCCCGTTCGTCTTCCTGCGTTCGCTGCGCGGCGCATTGCCGCACGACGCACCGGAACTCGGCGAATAGGCGACGCTTGGCGCTTACCTTTGGGCTGGAGGAAGCAGTGACTGCCGCCAATGACAAGCAACGGGCTTCCAAGTTCAAGCAGCGGCTGACGTGGTGGGGCACCGCGTTGCTGATTGCCGCCGGCGCCACTGCCCTGGCAATGGCCGTCGTCGCCACACCGGTTGGCCGCGACATCGAGGCGCGCACCTGGGACTGGCGCGTGCGGCTATGGACGCCGAATCGGCCGGCGACGGACGCCGTGATCCTCGAAATCGACGAAGGCAGCCTGCGCTGGCTGAGCCGCCACGAGAAAGTGCCATGGCCGCTACCGCGCGACGTGTGGTGTCGCATCCTTACCGAGCTGAAAGCGGCGGGCGCCAAAGCGGTGGTGTTTGACGTTCTGTTCAGCGAAATCAGCGAGTTCGACGAGCCGTTTGCAGCGTGCATTGGCGAGCACGGCGCCGTCGCGCTGGCCTGGCAGTGTATGGGCGACGAAGCGGTACCGCCGCCGCGCTGGCATGTCGACGGTCGCGGAACTGCAGCCTTGCCACAGCGTAGCTGCAAGCCGGTGGTGCCCGTGGACGCGATTGGCGCCGCGGCGGCCTACGGCGGTCGCGTCGAGATGGAACCGGATGCCGACGGCGTGAATCGCCGGGCCACGCCGCTACTGCGGTTTGAGTCCGCCGGCGAGGCATACCCGGCGCTGGGCCTGGCGGCGGCGATGCTCATCGGCCAACACACGCCGACGGTCGCGCAGGGCGAGTTGCACTTCGGCGCCGCGCGGATGCCGCTGGATGACGATGGCCGGGTGCTGCTGGCGTGGCGGCGGGCCGACGACGCGGTGGCGCGCGTCCAGCTTAAGCAACTGTATGCGGCGTCGCGCCAGCGTGAGGAAGGGCTGCCAGTCACGTTTGACGCCAAGCTTGTGCGCGACAAGGTGATCTTTGTGGCAGGCACCGCTGCGGCGACCTATGAGTACCGGGTGACACCCGTCGCCGAAGGCACGCCCGGCGTCTACGCCCATATCGCGCTGTATGAGTCCCTGCACGGCGGCGCTGTGGCCCGCGACGCGCCACTATGGGTCGACGCGCTGGCCTGTGCCATCGTGGCGCTGTTGGTGACGCTGGCGGCCCTGGGTCTGAGCACGCCGCGGGCGCAACTGGTGGGGCTGGTAGCGGCAAGCGCCGGATGGTTGGCCATAAGCGCGCTCGCCTACCGCCACGATGGCTGGTGGTTGGCGCTGGTGGCGCCGCTGCTCGGCGGTCTGGTCGCCTTTGCAGCCGGGGCCCTGACCAACTATCGCTGGGTCGGCCGCGAGCGCCGCCTGATTCGCCATGCCTTTGCACACTATCTGTCAGGTGAAGTGATCGAGCAGTTGGTCTCCAACCCGGACGCGCTCAAGCTCGGCGGAGAAAGGCGCGACATCACCGCCTTTTTTTCAGACATCCGCGGGTTTACTAACCTGACGGAAGCCACCGAACCGGCGCAACTGGTCGAGTTGCTCAACGAGTGCCTGGGCGCATTGACCACCGAGTTGCTGCGCCACCGAGGAACAATCGACAAGTATGTGGGCGACGCGATCGTGGCCATGTTTGGCGCGCCGCTGGCCGACCCGGACCATCCCTACAACGCGTGCCGGGGTGCTTTGGCGGTTCAGGACTGCATGGCGAGGCTACGCGAAAACTGGAAGCTGCGCGGACTGCCCGAACTGCATGTGCGGGTGGGCATGAGCTCCGGCGTGGCGCTGGTTGGCAACATGGGGTCGCAACAGCGGTTCGACTACACGATGATCGGCGACATGGTCAATCTGGCCGCTCGCTTGGAGGGCTCGGCCGGCAGCTACGGCATTGGCATCTTGATTTCGCACGCCTTGGCCGAGCGGGTGCGCGATCGCTTCCTGGTGCGCGAGATTGATGCCGTACGAGTCAAAGGCAAACACATTGGCGTGCGAATTTATGAATTGATGGCAGATGGCGCCACGGCGACCGCAGAGCAGCGGCTGCTCGCCGCCAAGACCGAAGAGGCGCTCGGCCACTACCGTGGGCAGCGTTGGCAGCAGGCTCTTGAAATCCTGGAACCTTTAGCTGCTTCCGGCGATGGGCCCGCCACAACGTTGCTGCAACGGATCACCGTCTTGCGCAGCAAGGACCTTGCTGCCGACTGGGACGGTGTGTACGAGTTCACCTCAAAATAGCCACTTGGCTGACAGGCGCCTTTGCGCGCCGCTGCGCCAAATCAGGGTGCGGATCGCGCTTTGGGGTCTCCGGCGAGGCGCGCGGAACCAGTGAATACGCATGGCGTTCAGGTTGGACCCGGCGGCTAAAGCCGCGGGCTTACTGTACGAAGCCCGGCCTGCGCCGGGCTACTTTTCCCTTGTGATGATCTAGCCTTGCGGAGGCAAGGCTTCGCACCCAGAGGCCGCGGCTTCAGCCGCCGGCAGTATTTACCAGGGCCGTGTGGGTACCGTGCCGGCGATCGCCCCCATTTCAGGAACCGCACCCCCCAAATCGAAAGGCACTTGCCACGCCCAGGCACCGGTGGCACACTGGCGCCCTGCGACTGGCATATGCCGGCACAGTTCGCACCTTCCCCAACCCAACGGTCACTCGACCATCCACCGCCCGGCAAGCATTCCACCATCATTAGACTGGCGCATTGCCCGCACAGGGCTGCGCTGAAAAGAGGTTACCCATGCCAGCGCACGCCACCGTGCACGCCCGCACCGTCGGTGTCCCGGCGGAAGTTCCGCCAGCCACGCCCGTCGCGACTCAGCACCGCGCAGCCAACCCGCGTGCCACCACGCTGGAGGGTGAGCGCAAGGTCCTGCACTACGTCAACGAAGCCGCCGGCGCCGCGGACTACCTGTGCCTGACCTTGTCCGAGCTCGGAGCCAAGGTAGACATGACCAAAGAGACGCTGCGCTTGCGGGTCGACGCGCTGCGTGAGGATGGTCGTCTGCGCCGTGAGCCTTGCTGGTGCGCGACCTTCGATGTGCCGCACGTGCGCTTCTACAAGCCAGACGCCAGTGTGGTCGAAGCTGCCGCGGCAACGGCGCGGGCTGCGATGGCCAACGCTGAGGCTGCCAAGGCGCCCAGGGCCGCTGGCAGCAGCGCCGCGGCGGAAACGGACGGCCGCAGGTCGCAGACCCCGCCCGGGCCAGAGTCGCAGATCAATAGTGCGCTGATTGCCACCCCCGCCGGATTCGCGCCGGGTCGCGCGCGCAAGGTGGTGTTGACCGGTCAAGCAGCCGCGCCGTCCGCACCGGCAGCAGCGCCCGCTGCCGCCAAGCCAGTGGCAGCCATTGCCGTTGCCGCACCGGCTGTCGTCGCCGCCGCCAAGGCTGCGCCAGAGCCGGTCGCGGTGGTCAGCGCCAAGACGTCGCCGATGGTGGTCTCGGCCGCCCTGGGCTTCAGCCAGGTTTTCGCAGCACAACCGGACTCGTTCGCGCTGTATCGCGTGGGCGGCGCAGTGTGGCGCGACCCGATCGTGGCGTGGGGCGTGTGGGCCGAAAACGAAGGCGCGCAGACCAAGAACGTCGCGGGCCCGTTGGTGTTCGGCTCCCACGGCTTGGTTGCGGCCTCGAGCCTGCCCGGCTTTGTCGGCGTGCGGATGGGTGCGTATCGCGTGCTCGACGGCGAGCGCAGCTTCGACGCCAACAGCCAGGCGATCGAGCCCGCGTAGTCCGCCTGAATTGACCGCATGAGGCGGCGTGACCAGGTGTCGCTTGACTCGACAGCTGCGGCGCGACCTGCCAAATCAGGCTGCGTTCGAATCGTAGGGCGGGGCTTGTCCCGCGCCGCTTCGGTGGCGGCGGGCCGCAAGTACCCGCCCTACCGGCACGCAGAGGCGACTTGGGTCGAGCGGGACTGGCATCAGCCAGGGTTGCGAACCAGCACGAAGTAGTGGTCCAGCGCCTTCTCGCCTTTGTAGGCTGCGCCAATCGTGACCCAGTCGCTGACGCGCCGCATAAAGTCGCGGGTGCCCTGGAAGACAAACATCTGCAAACCGCTGCTGTTTGGCACCACCTTGGGCCAGCCTTCGACGACCGGGCCATTTGGTACCTGGTAGTAGTCGACAACGACCGCACCGCGCTGCTGCCACTCCGAGTTGCCGGCGGTGCTCACGGCCACGAAATAACCAGGACCGATGAGCGGCCGCGTGCTGCCCTCGTTGTAGCCGAACAGGCGGTCCGAGCCGTCTTCGGGCCGGCAGAAGCGCTTTTCGAAGCGCCGCAGGCCGCCCGGGAGCGGCAGCGTGTTCATGCCGAACTGAATCACCTCGCGGCGCGCAGCGACGTCGGCGGGCACCAGGTCCGCCAAGGTCACGCGCTCTGCGGAGGCCAGGTTGAACAGGGCACGCTGCGCACCGCGACCAAGTGCACGGCATTGCGCCAGCCGCGTCGGATGGTCCAAAGCGTCGAGATGCGCGGCGACGGCGTCCAGCGACGCATTGTGGTCCAGCAGATTGGCGACGGCGGTGCGATTGTCCATGACGATCCTCATAAGGTCTGGCGGGCCGCGAATTTCGGCGCAAATCGGGGCCCGGTCAAGCCGTCCGCCTTGCGCAACCGCCGGCAACGTGCGACAAATCTGCGCCCCGCGCGGCCACTGACCGCGGATCGACACGACCGATGCGCCAAAGCCCCAGCCTTCCCTCTCCGCGCGCCTGGCCGCGCAAGGCCCTTGTCGTCGCGATGTTGCTGGCCCCGGCGGCCTGCGACAAGCCCGCGCGCCCGCTGCCCGAGGGGCCCGGCGCCACGGCCGACAAGCGCGCAGTGCAAGTCGACAACGTACCCAAAATCGCGGAATCGGCCAAAAACTCGTCGCTGACGGCCGAACAGCGCGCGATCGTGGTGGCCAAAATTGGCGACCGCGCGATCACGCTCGGCGAGCTGGAGTCGCGACTGGAGGCCGAACCAACAGCTGTCCGGAGCCAGTTTGCCAGCGTGCAAAAGCGTAAGGAATACCTAACCAAGCTGGTGCAGTTCGAGGTGCTGGTGGGCGAGGCCCAGCGGCAGGGTCTGGACAAAGACCCGGAAGTTCTCGAGGCCGCGCGTCAGGCCATGGTGCGCAAGTATTTGATGGAAGAGGCCAAGGACGAAGTCGACCCGGCGGCAATCTCCGCGGCGGACGTCAAGGCCTATTACGATGCCAACCCTGCGGTGTTCCACAAGCCAGAAACGGTGGAGCTGAGCCACATGCTGTTCGCCGACAAGGCGCAAGCAGACAAGGTCAAAGCCGAGTTGGAAAAAGGCGCCGAGGGCAATACCCCCAAGCTGGTCGCGCTGTGGAATGACTACGTGGTGCGCCTGTCGGAGGACAAGGCCACGGCCCCGTACCTGGGTGCGCTGGGTAATGTGTCCAAGCAGCCGCCGCCCGGTGCCACGCCGGCCGAGCTGGAGCGGCGAGCGCAGATCCCCCAGCCACTCATCGATGCGGCTTTTGGTGTCGATCCATTCGTGGTCGGTGCAGTGGTGCAGAGTGACCGCGGCTTTCACGTGTGGATGACGACCTCGCGGTCGCCGGCGGTAGACAAGTCGCTGGCCGAAGCCGACGAGTCGATCCGTGCGCGGATCGCCAAACGCGAGCGCGATCTCAAGCGTCAGAAGCTCATCGACGACCTCAAGGCCAAGTCCAAGGTCAGCGTGGACGCCGATGCCGTGCGCCTCATCGCTGCGCCAAAAGTGGAAGCACCAGCCGCGCGCAAGCCCGGCGCAGCGTCGGAAGCGGCGCCGGCGGCAGCAAACGCGACACCGGTGACGCCATGAGATTGCGTGGCCTTGCCGCGGCGACTGCGGCGCTAAGCGTAGGTCTGGCTGCCGCTATGGTCGTCGCCGAAGAGCCCCGCCGTGCCAAGTTGCCCCCCAAGTTCGAAGAGGTCGAGGGCGTTGCCGCGCTGGTCGGCGACAGCGTAATTACGCTGGGCGAATTGCGCAGGGCCATGGGCAGTCAGGTCAGCGCGCAACAGGCGGTGCCCACTGACATCGAACGACCGCGCAGCGAGGCCGAGCTGCGTTTGCAGGTCCTGCAGTCGCTCATCGACAGCACGCTGGTGCTG
The DNA here is from genome assembly GCA_005792545.1 of Pseudomonadota bacterium. Classification (GTDB taxonomy): domain Bacteria; phylum Myxococcota_A; class UBA9042; order UBA9042; family UBA9042; genus SXRM01. The sequence continues at coordinate 12,147 of SXRM01000354.1, forward strand.
CGCGCGGCCAAAGAGCTTGGGGTCAACGCCGAAGACCGCGACGTCGAACAGCAGATTGCCGACGTCAAGAAACGCAACAGCTGGGACGACGACGACCTGGAAAAAGCGGTGCGCCAGCTTGGTTTTGTCGGCGCTGCGGCCTATCGGCAGCACGTCAAGCAAGAACTGGTGCGGTTGCAGATGCTCAAGATCAAGCTCGGGTCGCGGCTGCGCATTACCGAGGAAGAAGTGCAAAAGGTGCTGGACCTCGAGCACTGCAACGGCACTTGTGAAGAGGAAGTGCGGGCGCGGCACATCATGATCGGCGTGCGGCCCGACGACAGCCCGCGCACGGTCAACGGCAAGCGCGAGAAGGCGTGGAAGGTGTACGACGCCCTGGTTGCGGGCAGGGACACGTTTGAGGCGCTGGCCGAGCAGTATAACGACGACCGCGGAGCGCCCGATGGCAACCTCGGCTGGCAACGGCGCTGGACCCTTGAGCCGAGTCTGGCGACCAAGCTGTGGTCGCTCGAGAAGAACGACATTTCGGCGGTGGTGCAGACGCCTTATGGCTTTCACGTGCTGCAGGTGTTGGACCGCCGCAAGTCGACCGCCAAGGACAAAGAGCTGCTGGTCAGCCTGGTGCGCAATCGCTTGCAGGAAGACCAACTGGTCAAGCTGTACAAAGCGTGGATGGAAGAGATGCGCCACGCCACGCACATCGACGTGCGGATTCCGTAGCAACAGCTTGGTGTGCGCGACGGGTCAGGACAGCGCGAGGCCGACGGTCAGCACGAACGACCCGGTGTTCCACAGCGCGTGCAGCACGACTGACGCCCACAGGTTGCCGACCCACACGTAGACCAGGGCAAAGCCGACGCCAAGTACGGTCAAGGGCAGCATCTGGTCGATCGACAGGTGCATGCCCGCGAACAGTAAGCTCGACACCACCACCGCGGGCCACAGGCCAAAACGCTGGCGAAAATAGCGCAGCACCAAGCCACGAAACACCAGTTCCTCGGCGATCGGCGCCAGGATGATGGCCGCCGCGCCGAGCGCAGCCAGCGTCACCGGATCGGGGTGGCGCGCCGCAATCTCCTGGATTGGGTGCACAGAGTCGGGATCGCCGAGCAGCAACGCATTAGCAGCCGAGGCCAGCGCAACCAACGGCACCAGCACCGCCCAGGCGCGCAGCGCCGCCGTCGAAGCCCGCCAGAACGGCGCCGTCGGGTCACCACCCAAGCGCGCTGCGTGCAACACGGGCAGACGGGTGGGCGACAGCAACGTGACGGCCATTTGCGCGGCCACCACGCCGACCATGCCGCTCAGCAGCATGGCGAACCCGGACTGGCTTTTGCCTACCACCACCGCGATCGCGATGCCCGCGGCGCCCTGCCCGCCCATCCACACCGCCAGGCCCAAGAACGGCGTTAGCAGGTCGCGTCCATAGGGATTGTCGTCGGGCAGGCCGGGGTAGCGGTCACCGAGCCACTGCCACGCTGGCTGACCGCGCTGACGGGCCAGCAACGCCCGCACCAACGACGCCACCAACATGCCGAGGCCAAACAGCGCCGCAAAGCCCACGACATGCAGCGCCGTGAACAGGGCAGCGGCCACCGACCGGTCGGCAGCCTGCAATTCTCCATTGAGCTTGCGGACTGCGGCGCGCGCGGCCAGACGCAGGTCGTCGCGCGCGGAGGTTGCGTCTGTCGGCAAGGCAACCGGCGCTGCCATGGCTCGCAATGCGATTTGCAGGCGTACGCGGTCGCGAGTCCATGGACTCCAGTCGGCACCAAATGTTGACTTGTCTGCCGCCGCGCGCGCGGCCTCGACCGCTGGCAAACCGCGCGCCCGCTCGCCCAAGGCGCGGGTGTGCTCCGCGGGCAGGCCCACCAACGCCGTCGCCAGGTCGGCACCCCACTGTGGTTTGGCACGGGCAGCAAACGCTGCCGCTTGGGCGTACTGCTCGGTCGCCAGGCAATGGGCCACGATGGCAGCCTGACCGCGAGTTGCCCTCTCGGCGGGCACGAAAGCGCTTGCGCGGGTGAACAGCAGGTCCAAGGACTCGCGGCGCAACGCCTCGATCGGACTCTCGGCGGGGACCGCTGCACGCGGCTTGCGTGCGTCGCGCGCCGGTTCCGCAGCCGGCATCCGCTGGCCGACGCGCCACATCGCGTTGTGGGTGCGCAGCTCCAGGCCAAGCGGCGCCAGCGGATCCGCCGGCCGGCGGCTGGTCAGCCACGCGCCGGCGAGCGCCGAGCCGATGATGGTCAGCGACAGCGCCCACAGCAGCATCCGCGCGACGGGGCTCGGCTGCCGCTGCCAGGGCGGCGGCGAATTTGCACCGTTATCCGAAGGTTCCGTGGTCACGATCCCACCGGGTACGGCCATCTGGCGAGGCGGGATGCAGGGAGTTGCACCGCGACCTACGGCACAACGCGATCGCGGTCGAGTGTGCGCAACGCGGCCTGACAGGTCTCGCCGCCGACGCGCTTGGTGCGCTCACGCCAGCGCTCGCACAATTCGTCAGCGTTTTTCTCGTTGTACAACTCGGCGCGCTCGCACAGCTGGTCGGCCAGCTTACTGCACGAGCGGTCGCAGCCGGGCCCAACCGTGACGGTCGCGCACAGGCCGGCAACCAGCAGCAGCCAACGGTGCTGTCGTGTCATTGGGGGCGTCGCAGCGTTGTGAGCCACAGCGGCACGCGTCGCGCCGGCAATCGGCGCCCGTCGATGGTAGGCGCAAATGCGGGCGAACGCCAACCCGGAGTCAAGGCGCTGTGCTGCTTGGCCGCCGCGCCTCGGCCTGCGCCGCCGCCAACAGGGTCGCAAAAGCCGCCTCGCTGGCCACGACGCAGCCCTGGTAGTGTGGCGTCGGTTGGTTGTACCGCAGCGCCTGGCCGGCGAGGTCACTGCACCGACCGCCGGCCTCGGTCACCAGCAGGGCGCCGCCGGCAGCGTCCCACTCGCTGCGCGGACCGATGGTGGCATGGCCATCCGCAGCGCCCGCGGCGACCTGGGCCATCTTCCACGCCAGCCCGCCCATCGGCTGCAGTGTCCCGGTCGGCCATTGGTCGCGCCACATGCCTTTGGCCACATCCGAGCGCGAGGCCAGGAACGTGGCCGACTCTGCCTGCCAGTTCGGCCTGACCCGCAATGCGCGATCCTGCTGATCAAAAGCTCCGGACCCAGCCTGGGCGCGATAGACGTCGCCGGTGCTCGGATTGGCGACGACAGCCAACTGCGGTCCAGACAGGCAGTCGACGAGCGCAATCGACACGCAGAACTCGGGCAACCCGGCCAGCAGCGAGCGGGTGCCGTCGATCGGGTCCACGAGCCACAGCCAACGTGCGTTCAGGCGATCGGGCTGGTCCTTGGTCTCTTCACTCAGCCAGGCGGCCGCCGGCATCAGCGGCCGCAGGTGCGCGTGCAAGTACGCGTCGACTGCTTCGTCAATGGCGGTTACCGGCGAGTCGTCGGCCTTGCTGCGGCTGTCCAGGGGTGCGCACAACAGCTCGCGGGTCAAGGCACAAGCGCCCTCTGCCACCAGGACTACGGAAGCGAGCGCAGGCAGGCGTGTCGGATCAGGCGGCATCTGCAACCGGATTGCTTTGCACGCGATGGGCGACAATGTACTGAACCAAGCCCTCAGAGAGTACCCGCGCTGTCGCTGGCGGTTGGCCGCACCATCTCGCCATGCGCCGCGCAAGGTCGGGGGCCAGCGGCAACAGGCGCTCACCGGCGACGTAATAGAGCTGCGTCCTGCGCACCATCAGGTCGATGAGATCCAACGCCATCTCTTCGCGCACCAGCCACGCCAGCTCGCCCCAGCGATAGGGCAGATCCGGCAGCACGCAGTCACCGCCGTCGGGTTCATCGGCACAGGCGGCCAACACGCTTTGGCAGTCCGAGCCGTACCGTCGCGCAAAGTGTTCCGCACTGGCCGTATCCAGACCTTGGTTGGCGACCAGACCCGCCGCCAGGACCTCGATCGGCCGATTTGGCGTCGGCAGCCGGTCGGCGCCGGGTAGCGGCAGCTCCGCAGTCGTACAGGGCTTGACCGCGGTCGCAGACGCCTCGGTCAGCAACGGCAAAGCCGCGTCGACGGTCTGCTGCGCCATCACGCGATAAGTGGTCAGCTTGCCGCCGGCGATAGCGACCAGTCCGCGCGGGTCGACGGTGATGACGTGTTCGCGCGACGTCTTGTAGCTCGATGCGCCGGCTTGGGCGACCAGCGGACGGATGCCAGCCCAGGTGCTGATGACGTCATCGACGCGCAGCGGCCCGCCGACCGCAGCGAGGCAGCCATTGGCGGTCTGCACGAGGTAGTCCGCGTCGGCCCAGGTGCAGCCCGGTTCGGCAAAGTCGCCCTCGTAGTTGGTGTCGGTGGTGCCGATGACGGTGGCGTGGGGCCACGGCAAGGCGAACACCACGCGACCATCAAGATGCGACGTCATGGTGACCGCATGGGTCAGCGGCAGACGATCGCGCGGAACCACCACGTGCACGCCCTTGCTCGGCGTGAGCGGCGGCGGGGCAGCAGGAGCTTGATCCGGCTCTGGCAGTGCGCTTCGCCACAGGCCCATCCACTGGTCCGACCACGGCCCAACCGCGGCAACAATGCACTGCGCCTGAACTTCGACCGTGATGTCGGTCAACAAATCGCGCACCACCGCACCAACACAACGACCGTCCTGCACGATGGGCGCCTCGAGGCTGACCCGCGAGACCGGAACCGCGCCCGCCGTCAGCGCACCGCGCACATTGGCCATCACCAGGCGGGCGTCGTCGGTGGTGGCGTCGAAATAGCGCGCCCCGCCCTGCAAGCCCTTGGCCACCAACAGTGGCTCCATGCGCAGTAGCGGCTTCTTGCGCAGTGCGCGGTGGCGCATCACGCCGGCAAAAGACGCCAGCGCGTCGTACAGCGTCAGGCCGACGTCGAGCAAAAACACGCCGTGCTTGCTGTTCTCGGTGACAGGCAGCACGAAGCTCTGCGGTCGCGCGAGGTGCGGCGCCAATTGCAGCAAGCGTTGGCGCTCGCGCACGGCTTCGAACACCAGACCGACGTCACCCATCTCGAGGTAACGCAAACCGCCGTGAATGAGCTTGGTGGACCGCGACGACGTGCCGACTGCGAAGTCGCCGCGCTCGACCAGGGCAACCTTGAGGCCGCGCAACGCCGCGTCGCGCGCGATGCCTGCCCCAGTGATGCCACCGCCCACGACCAGCAGGTCGAACGGTGTCGTGGCCAGCTTGCGAATCAGGCCGTCGCGTTGATGAATCGAGAATGCCATTTCGGCTGAGTCGCAGTGCCGGTCACCGAACCGGGGGGCGCGTAGTGTACGGCACGCCGCCGAGGCCGCAATGCGTCAGGGACGCCGCAGCAGGTCGTCCAGCGCTGTCTCCAGCTGCACGCGGTCGAGGATATCGCGCAGGTAGTCGAGCTTTTCGGTCTCGATGACCAGCTTGGGGCCGAGGTCGTAGGCGTCGATCCAGTCCTCGTAGGCAACCTGCAGGTCCTTGAGGTACTGCGGATCCATCGCCTGCTCTTCGGGGCGACCGCGCTTGCGAATCCGCCGCTGCAGGCCCTTGACGCTGCACCGCAAGTACACCAGCAGGTCCGGCTTGGGCAGGGTGTCGCGGATCGCCCGGTACATCAGGTCGTAGGTGGTGTAGTCCCGCGCACTGAGCGTGCCGCGAGTGTGCAGCGTTCGCGCAAAGATCTCCGCGTCCTCATAGATCGTGCGGTCCTGGACATAGACCTTGTTCGGGTGGGCGTCGAGCAAATGCGCCAGGTCCAAGTGCGCTCGAAACTTCGCGGAAAGAAAGTACATCTGACTGTGAAACGCGTATCGCTGCATGTCGGCGTAGAAGTCGGTCAAGTACGGGTTGGCGTCGTTGGGCTCGTAGAACGGTTGGATACCGAACCGCGACGCCAGAAACGCCGTCAGCGTCGACTTGCCGGCGCCGATGTTGCCCGCGATCGCCACGAAACGCGCCTGCCGTGGGGCCTTGTCGCCGTCAGGTCGCACGGCGGCGTGACGATCGGTGATTTCGATCGCCTTACCACTGCCGGGCGGTGAGCGACGGACGCGCGCGGCGGTTGAAGCTCTGGAAGGCGTTGGGTTTAGCGCCTGGCGCGATGCCTCGATCGGGCGCGCAGGTGTTGCCGAAAGTGCAGGGGCCGCGCACAGCTCTTGGACATCGAAAAGCGCTGCTCCGTGCTGCCAGTCCATCGCGGCCTCCCGAGGATGGCGCGAAGGTATCGCAAAACGCCGTTGGCGTCGATCGGAGGCGACAATAACGGGCGCCGCCAAGCCTGCGAGCGCCCACGTTGGCCAAGCATGCGAAGCTCGCGCGCTAAGAGGGTGTGGCCAAAATCCCACCCAGCTACGGCCAAAGATCCTGGACATCTCGCGGCTTACGTCCTCACTCCCTCGGTCGGCGCACTTCAAGTGCGCCTCGGTCGGTCGCTCCGGGCGCGCTCGCGATCTGCCTGC
>SXRM01000355.1 GCA_005792545.1 Pseudomonadota bacterium
GCCTCGACGGCCGACTCACCGATTCATTTTTGGGTTCCGGACGGGTGGCGGCGCGCTGGTTGCTGCGCGTCGGCGCGCGCCGTTTGCTTGCCTAGTGGGTCGCGCGTTCGCGGCCTCGACGGCCGACTCACCGCTTCATTTTTGGGTTCCGGACGGGTGGCGGCGCGCTGGTTGCCGCGCGTCGGCGCGCGCCGGTTGCTTGCCTAGTGGGTCGCGCGTTCGCGGCCTCGACGGCCGACTCACCGCTCCATTTTTGGGTGGCGGAGCGGTGCGAGCGCGTCTGTGCCCGTGTCAAACCACACCGTTTGCTGGCCGGGTGGCTCGCGGCCTCGCCGGCCCCACGATTCGGATTTGGCAGCAGGCCGTCAGTCAATCGCCATCGACAGCGCAAAGTCACCCGCCTCGGTCTTGAAACCGTCCACGATGACGTACACCGTGTCGCCGTTGGCGACCGGGATATCGAGCTTTTCGCCGCCCTGGCCCTTGTAGATGCTGGAGCACGCCAGTTCCTTGCCGGTGGCACAGGGCGTCGCGCGCGCGTACATCACGATATCGAAGGTCGCGTTTAGCGTTTCGACGTGCAGCGTACCGCCGCGATGCGCCACTACGGCATAGACGGCGTCGCGCGCACTGGTGCCGCCGCAGGTGGACTTACTGCCGTTGGCAAAGGTAGCGGTCGAACCGGCGAATTCGATGGGCTCGGTCCACACGTGGACCTGCTGGCCGGGGCAGGTCTTGGCTTTGGGCGACTTGAGCTCTGGCTCGCACTTGGCATCGCAGCCATCGCCTGCGGCCTCGTTGCCGTCGTCGCAAATCTCGTCGGGGTCGGCCAGACCATCGCCGCAAGCGGAGCCTTCTTCGAAGGTCGCAGTCAGCGTGTAGGTGCCCGAGCTGCCATCCTTGCCGTCGACGAAGACGAAGACGGTCTCACCCGCGTTGACCGCCACCTTGATGGACTCGCTGCCCCCAGCGCCAGCGCTCTCGCTGCAGCCGCCCTGGTCGGTGCCTTCGCAGTTGCCGCGACGGACGTACAGGCTCGCATCCAGCCCACTGCCGGGCTTGAGTTCGAGCGTAGCGCGCCCACGGGTGTCGGCGGTGAACGCGTGCACGGCATCTTTGCCCTGCCCCGCCGCGCCGCAAGCGCCTGTGCCGTTGTAGTTGGACTTCAGCGGCCCGGTGTCGCCATAAAGCACCAGCGGCTGGGCGGCGCTGAGCGGCGCGGTGGCACCGGGGCACTTGTCGCTCATTTCCGGCGTTACCGCGGCATCTGGCTGACCGGTGGAAGTGTCCGGTTCCACGCGCGGCTCGGTGTCCTGCTGCCCCACGCCCAGACACGGCTCGCACGGTCCGAAGGCCTGGCCGCTGTCCAAGCAAACCTTCGTGCCGTCTTCCTGACCGCCGACGCACTTACAGAACACGTTTGCGCCGGGCGTACACAGCCGCGCCGCGCCGGCGTGGCCGGGATTGGACGATTCGCAGCCGTTGGCGATCGCCGCGAGGAGGACCACACTGAGCAACAGCGCCAAAGTCAGGGCGCGGGCCACGGGCTGAGGGATCCGGTTCATGTCCTTTCCTTGCGTGCCATGCGCACCAGCAGTGGCAGGCCCGCGGCCCACAGCAGCGCCACCCAGCCGGTCGTCGTGGCAGGCGGGCGCCGGCTGGCGCCGCACATACCATCGGCCGGGGCCGGCTGGCAATTGTCAAAGCCATTCTTGGGCACGAGGTCACAGGTGCCGGCGCGGCCCGGCGGATACACCGTACACACGGCCGCGATGTCGTCGGGCGTCAGCGTCCGGCCCTTGGTCGAGCCGCGCTCGTAGGACGCATACATCACGGAGTCTGGGTCGGAACTGTGGCCCAGGCCAATAAAGTGACCGACTTCGTGCGTCAGCACCGTCTGCAAATCGAACTGCGCATTCTTGGCGCTGATGGTGAAGTTGTTCGACGCCGAATTGACCTCGATGTCGGCATCGACGATTTCGCCGGTTTTGGTGTCAAAATGAGCGATAGCCTTGGCCAACGTGTTGTCGGTGTTCTTGTATTTCCAGTCGTTATCGCGAAACAGCACCACATTGACGTTGGGACCCTTGGGGTCGTAGGCCACTTCGATGCAGTTGGTGTCCTTGAGCTCGCCAAATGTCAGGCTGGCGGTCTTGTCGTCGCCGCAGTCGACGTCGCTCCACGCTGCGAACGCCTTGCGAACCGCGTCGCGCACCTTGTCCATCGGCAGGTTCTGGGTGCCGTGCATTTGCATGCTGTAGCCGATGCAGTGCCCTTTCCAGAACAGCTTGGCGCCGCTCGCTGGGCAGCCGTCGCTATCGGTCGTGCACGCCTCGCCCTTGCACGTCGACGACCGGCAGAACGCCGCGCCATCGCTGGCCGTCACCAGGGCAGTCAGCGCACCAAGACCGAGCAGCGCTCGTCTCACAGGCACCACGTGGTCTTGTCCGGGCAGCAGTCGCCGTTCTTAACGCACAGGGCGTCGCACCAGCAGGCTTTGCCGGCAGCGTCTTTGCTCTGCTTGTCGCAGAGATTCTTGCAGCCGACGGTGGCGGGCGTGCAGTCGGGCTTGCAGGTGGTCACGGTCTCGCCAGCGCCGCAGACACCGTTGCCGCAGGTCGGGTTGAGGCAACTACCGGTGTCGGGTTTGCACTCCTTGGGCGACGCGCAGGTGCCGCAGGTGCCGCCGCAGCCGTCGGAACCGCAGAGCTTGCCGGTGCACTGCTTGGTGCAGGTGCCGGTGCAGGCCGTGCCGTCGGTCTTGCAGGTCTGGCCGGCCAGGCAGCCGCCACAGGTGCCGCCGCAGCCGTCGGGACCGCAGACCTTGCCGGTGCAGTTCTTGGTGCACGCGGTGGAGCAGCCGCTGCCGTCGGTCTTGCACGACTGGCCCGTCGGGCACGAGCCGCACACACCACCGCAACCGTCGGAGCCGCAGACCTTGCCAGAGCAGTTCTTGGTGCACGACGTCGCACAGCCGCTGCCGTCGCTCTTGCAGGTCTGGCCGCTGGGGCAAGACCCGCACACGCCGCCGCAGCCATCAGGACCGCAAACCTTGCCAGTGCACTGCTTGGTGCAGGTGCCACCCGAGCACGCGCTGCCGTCGGCCTTGCAGGTTTCGCCGCTGGGACAGGGACCGCACGAGCCGCCGCAGCCATCCGCGCCGCAGACCTTGCCAGTGCATTGCTTGGTGCAGGTGCAGCCGGTCTGGTCGGTCTTGCAGGTCTGGCCAGACTGACAGGTGCCGCACACACCGCCGCAGCCGTCCGATCCGCACTTCTTGTTGGTGCAGTTGGGCGTGCAGCCCGACTGGCAGTCTTTGCTGCAGTTGGTGGCGGTCTCGCCGGTGTCGCACTTACCGTCGCCGCAGGTCTTGGGCACGCACAAAGTGCCGGTCGAGTTGCAGTTGCTGCCGGTCGCGCACTTGGCGCACAGGCCACCGCAGCCGTCGCTGCCGCAGACCTTGCCCTCGCACTTCTTGACGCAGGGGCAGTCACCGGGGCAACTGGCGGTGGTCTCACCGGGGTCGCAGGTCTTGTTGCCACACTGCGAAGCGCTGACGCAGGCCGTGCCATCGGCACTGCACGACTGACCTTCTGCGCATGTGCCGCACTCGCCCTCGCAGCCGTCCGGGCCGCACTTCTTGCCCGTGCACTTGGGCGTGCAGGCGGCGGCGGGGCACAGGGCTTCCTTGTCGCTGCAGCAATCCGGCGGGTCCTGCTTGACGCACAGGTCGTCGCAGAAGCAGGTCTTGCCGTCTTCCTGACTCTGTTTGCCGCACAGGTCTTTGCAGCCGCTTTTGAGCGCAGTCTGGCAATCTTTGGCGCAGTTGCTCGGCGACTCGCCGGGTTCGCACTGGCCGTTGCCGCACTCGGCGGCGCCGGTCTTGCAGTCGCCGGGGCAGTTCTTGTGGTCCTCGGGCGCGGTGCAGGCGTTGTCGCCGCAGGTAGGGCCACCGGCTTTGCAGTCCGCTTTGCAGTTGACGCCGTTCTCGGGCGGGTTCTGGCAGGCGCCATCGCCGCAGTCAATGGGGTAGCACTTGTAGTCAAAAGCGCAGCCAATCAGCGCCTTGGCCTTGGACAGGGTGTTGCCTGACAGGCCGACCGCGCACAGTTCGATGCACTTGACCGTGCCGCCGCAGTCAATCGCACACTCCGCAAAGCTGGCGCAGCCCGGGTCGAGGTTGCAGGCAGCGTAAGGGCCGTTGCATTTGGCCGGCAAGCACAGCATGAACTCGCTGGTATAGCCGCAATCTTCCGGGCAATTGCTGTCGTCTTCGCCCGGTTCGCACAGGTCATTGCCGCAATCTTGCGGGGCCGGACAGTCGATGGGGCACGTCACGCTGTTTTCGGGGGCGAGGCACTTGCCGTCGCCGCAGTTGTCCTTGGTGTCGGCGCCGGCGGCGTCTGCTACGTCCGCGGTGCCCGTGTCGCCGGCCGCGTCGGTCGATCCCCCAGCGTCCGCAAGGCTGTCGGCCGTGCCGGTGTCGGGGGCCGGTTTGACGGCCTTGGCCTCGCAAGAAGTGGTCAGCGCCCCGCCGCCCGCCGCCGCCGGCAACTCCACGCACTTGAATTCGGCGCCACAGGTCTCCAGCAGTTCCCAACTCTGGGTGGCGGCGTCGCAGCGCTCGCGCTGGCTGGATAGCGCTGTAAACACGCAACGCTGCTCGTCCACTGCCGGCTTGCACGTCTGTGCGCCAGCGGCGTCGAGCCCTCCGCCGCCGGTATCGGTAGGGTTCTGCAGCCCCGTGGTCTGCCCTTGCTCCGCGCCGCAAGCCACCGCGCCAATGGCGCCCATCGCGAGGCAGCAGCGACCAAGGACACCAAGCCAGAAACGCGTGTGCATGTTCGCCTTTTTCGGCACGCCAGGGCGGCCCAAGCGCCGCCGCAGCCCCGACGGCACAGGGTGGACGGCCAGCGGGCAAGGATGCCGTTTGGTTGCTGTTTCGTCAAGCCGAGCGACGCCCTGCGAAGCGAGTGGCCAGCGTCGATTGTGCAACACTGTCAGGCGATTGGCTGCGGTCAGCGCCGGACGATCTCGACGGTGCGGTCCGCCGCCTGAGCACCGGCGTCCTGGATCTTGCCGTCCGGCCAGCGCACTTGGACCTGCACCTGTGCAGCACTGCCGAGGCCAAAATGCGCGTGACCATCGTCCTGGCCAAGGTAGAGACTACCGGCGCCGAGCGTGCGCACTTGTTTTCGCCCGGCGTTGTCGCGCACCGTGACGACCGCCCCCACTGCGCGCGGGTTGCGGCCGGGTTGGCGCAGGCCCAGGCGCAGCCAGTGGTGCGAAGTCGCCTGCACGTTGCGCAACAGGCGCGGTGGCTGGCGAAACTGGTTGGCAAACAGGTCTAGATCGCCGTCGCCGTCCGCGTCTAGGACGACGACGCTGCGGCTATTGCTCGGGAAGGCTTCTGGCCCGTCGGGTGCCAGGTAGTAGTAGCCGGACTGCGCCACGAAAAACTGGTTTTTCTGGTCGGCCGCGAACGACCCGGCGATCCAGCCGTTGGCCAGGTACAGGTCTTCATCGCCATCGAGGTCGGCGTCGAAAAACACGCTCGCCCAGCCCCAGCCGCGGTCGCCGGGCTCAAACCGCGCGATCTCGGCATGGATGAACGGGGTTTCGCCCTTGGGGTCGCCCGGATTGAGGTAGAGCTTGTTGCCGGACAGGTACTGAAAGACGCTCGCCAGCGTGGCGTCGAGGTTGTGGATGGTGCTGGCGTCCTTGGGGTAGATGACCTTGATGTTCTTGCTGAACATGTCGATGTTCGAGACGTAGGCGTCAAGGCGGCCGTCGCCGTCGGCGTCGGTAAAGCTCACGTTCATGCCGCTGCCGCGGTCGTCGGTGCGGGTGCGGGCGGCCACGTCGTCAAAGGTGCCATCGCCGCGGTTGCGGTAGAGGTAGTCGCTGCCAAAGTCGTTGGCCAACAGCAGATCCTGGTCGCCATCGCCGTCGTAGTCCCAAGCGCCCATCGCCAGCGTCCAAGCGGTGTTGGCGACGCCCGCCTGCGCAGCCACGTCTTGGTACTTGCCGTCCGCTCCGCGACGAAATAGCTGGTGGGGTGTGCCGTTCTTGCCGTCCAGTGCCGGCAGGTTGCGGGTGGCGGTGCGGCTCCGGTTGGCGGCATCGCTGCCGTAGTAGCCGACGTACAAGTCGAGGTCGCCATCGCCCTCGACATCGAATGCGGTGGCGACGTGGGCGCCGCGCCAGGTAGTCAGGCCCAGTCCGGGTGCGACGTCGACGAAACGGCCTCCCTGGTTGTCGAGCAAAAGCATCGGGTTTTCGCTGCGGACGATCAAAAGGTCGAGGTCGCCATCGCCATCGGCGTCAAAGAACAACGGGTGGCGCGCGTCGTCGAGCGGCTGCGGCAACCCCCAGGCTTGCGTCGCATCGCGAAACACGCCGGGAGCGGGCTTGCCGCCGTTCAAATACAAGCGACCCAAGCCCTCGCCTGCCACGAACAAGTCCGAGAAGCCATCCCCATCGAGGTCGCCGACCGCCACGCCAGCGCCCATGACCTTGTGGATGTCAAAGCTCGGATTGGTCGCCGCGGCCGGCAGCGTCACCGGCAGACCAGAAGGCGCGGTCGCGTCGGCAAACAGCGCTCCAGCCGTCGTGCGCGTCGCGTGGTCGGCCAGCACCTGCGCTTTGTGGTCCCAGCGGGCCTGGGGCCACGCTTGCGCCGCCTCGCGCACCTGGGGCATCACCATCACGTAGCGGCGGTCGCGCACCTGCCGCGCCAGGTCGGCGTCAATGGTCGCAAGGCCTTTTTCGCGGGCCAGGGCCTCACCGCGGCGCAGATACCAGGTCGCCATCATCGACAGCAGCTCGCTCACGTACTCCGCCGCAAACGGGTCCATGGCGTACGATTTTTCGCGCCATACCGAGGCCAGCGCCAGCCAGTGGATGGCGGTGTCGCGCACACCGTTCTGCTCGTGGTCCAGGATCGAGGCGTCAAAGCCCTTGGGCGGCACTGCGCCCGGAAACCCCGGAGCCGGCTCAAAGCGCAGCTTGAGGTCGCCATTGGGCATGAGCACGTGCGGAAAAAGCTGCAACGACGCAGACTCGGCGTGCGCATAGTCGACGACGGCGAGGCGCTTGAGCGCCGTCTCTTCAAACTGCCCGTCGCTTAGGAAGTTGTCCGCCTGCATCGGGTCAAAACCCGCGGACAGAAAGTGCGCGAACGACTGCAGGTCTGCCAGCCACACCCCCAGCGCTTCGGCAGTGACAGGCACCTGCGCGAGCCGATTGAGGTCCGCCACCAGGTCCTGACTGTTGCGGTTGTAGGCGTTCAGCGCTTTGATTTTGCCCACAATCATTGCCTCGGTCAGCGGCGCCAATGCGGCGATGACTTCGGCATCCGGTCGCGGCGAGTCGGTGCGCGGTTGGTTGCGCAGACTCCAGCGCTCGGCCAACTCGGCATGGGCGCGCTGCACCGCCGTCGCTTCAATGAGCGGCGTACGCTCTTGCTGCGCGAGCGTGCCGGAGCGCTGCAGCAGCGCCAGACCCAAGCGGGTCGTCACGTCGGCCAGCGCGTCGTAGGCCGCGTCGTCCGCCGGCGGCATCAGCGGCGAATTTCCATGCAGCCGCAGCTCGTCAAACACGACGCTCAGCAGCACGCGGTAATGCTCGCTGGTTGTGCGATAGTCGGCGAAGGCCTTGAGACCGTGGTCCTTGCCAAACGCAGCCAACTTGCTGCGCTGGTCGTCGTCCCAGCCACTCGCTGGGATCGGCGCAGCCGCCGCAATTTCAGGGGCGGTCAATACCGAGCCGCGGGCAGCCAGCGAGGCCTTTTGCCAAGCCGCACGCGCCAATGCCTTGCTGGCCAGCACGCGTGCATGGGTCGCGAACGCCGAATACTCCTTGGAGCTGATGTAGCTGTCGAGCTGCCGGAACGTGGTCCAGCAGGTGACGTCTTTGGTGGTTTCGAGCTTGGTAATTGCGGCTTGCAGGCGCTCAGCAACGCCAACCAGGCCGGCAGTGGGCGAGGCGTCGGCCGGGCCGGCAAGCGCAGCAGCGGCACCTGCCGGCGGCGTGGCGGCGGGCGGCGGTGTTGGAACTGGGGCTGGGCCGCGCTTGCAAGCGCATGCCAGAACCAGCGCCAACGCGGCGCAAGACTTGACCAATGCCATAGACAACTGAGCTTGGCGCAATCGCTACTTGAGCGTGCAGGTCGCCAGGTCCCAGTTGCGATTGTCGGTCTTGCCGTCGAATTTGTCGCTGGCCATCGCCTCGGCAAACTCGATGAGGCCGACGCTGGACCGGATAGTGTTGCGCAGCGTGCCCGACCAGGCCAGCGCATCGGCCAGGAATTCCTTCTTGGGCCGCGCCTTGCACGCCGCCAGGAACTTGGTCGCAACTTCTTTGTGCTTGCTCAGGTCGGCAGTGTCGCCGAGCGCGGCCAGCAACTGCGCAGCACCGGCGTCCGTCTTGCCCGCGAGGTTCTTCTTGAAGCCGTCGCGAATGGCCTGTGGCGTCATCTGCGCGGCGGTCAACACCGGGGCAAACTTGAGCAGGTTGCAGCGCTGACCCGAAAAGATCGGCCGACCCATGTCGATGCGCAGGACGTCGCCGACGAAGTCGTCGTCCACGAGCTTCTTGTTGACCAGCTGGTCGACATAGTCGCGATCGGCTTGGCCGCGCTCGGGGTAGGTCCAAGCAAAGATGGTATCGGTGACAACCTTGCCATCCTTGTCCTTGAGCGGGCTGCCGCTGCTGTCCTTGACGGCCTGGCCGTTGGCAGTGGTCTGGGCCGTGTAGTCCGCCGCATCGATCGACACCGAGTCGAAGCCACCGAGCCGCGGCTCAAAGAAGAAGTCGTTGCGAACCGACGATGGCACGCTGTTGGTCGAGCTGGTCATCGACTGCAAGTTCAGGTCGACGGTGCAGAATAGCGGCCGCAGCAGTTCCTGCGTGCCCTTGGTCTTGAGGAAGTCGACGCGCTTTTCGTTCCATAGGCGGTTGCCATTGCGGACGGTGCTCTCCAAACCGGCACCGTCGTCTTTCTGGCTGCCGAGCGTCATCTTGAAGCGCTCCATCAGCTCTTTGGCGCCAGGGGTGTCGGTGAAGTGCTCCCAGTGCACCCATGGCGAGTCGAACTCTTTGATGATGAGACCGCCGCCCAAGTGGCAGCCGGCGCAGCGGGTCTTGCTGGCGGCCTTTGGCACGCAAGCACCGACGCTGTTGCAGTTGTAGCCGTCGGCGATGAGGTCCTTGGAGGAACCAAAGAAGTGCCACGCATTGTTTTCGCGCGCGTAGTAGTTAAACACGCCGGCAGTCTTGTCAAAGCCAATCATCTCCAAGTCTTGCGGCAGCTTGGTCGCAGCGCCACCGACGCCGAACACGCTCGACATTAACTCGTGATTGCTGCGGTTGTTGCACGTGCGCGAGATCACCAGCCGAAACGAATCCGCTTTCTTAAGTGCCTGCGAGCGCTCGCTGACGAACCGGGTGGCGACGCCCGCCGGTGGCAGCTTGGGATCGTCCTTGCAGTTGACGGCGTCGGTGGTACGGAGCTTGGTGGTGATTTCATCCAAGCCGACCGGGCAGCCACCGGCCGCCTTGAGCACCAGTTCTGCCACCGGATCCTTGAGCGCCTTGAGCTGCGTCGCGGTCAGGTCCTTTTTGGTCAGCTCGCTTTTGACCTTGCAGGTACCGGCGATGAGGTTCTGGTCGTCGCCAGCCTCGGTCGGCGGGGTCTGCTCGCAGGCGCTGACAGCCAGCGCGAGCGCCGACAACAGCGCGACTGGACGCAAAAAGGGCACAAAAAACCGGAGCGTGTTCATGGTTCGCCTTCCTCGGGCAGCGCGATGCGCGCGGGCGCAGGGGCTGCGAGCGTACACCAGGTGACCGGCCCGTGCAAGCGCAGAGTTTTGTCACGGCTGTGTCAACGCGGCGAACGAGCGGCGGTTTTCAATCGCGGACGCGCCGCATGGGGGCGGTGGTTGACGCCCCGGCCGCGCCGCGCGGACAATCCGCGGCGGGTAGGAGGACCCGACAATGGCGCGAACATTTGAGTGCAAGACGGCGATCGCAGCGCCGCCCGAGGCGGTTTTCGCGGCGCTGGTGAACGCCGATGCGTACGGCCAATGGATGCCGAACTTTGTCCGCATTGAGCGCACCGGCTCAGGCCCGCTGCAAGTTGGCGAGTCATTCCGTGAGACTCGGCGCATGTTTGGCGCCGACTCCACGGAACACTTCGACGTCGTGGAGGTCGAGGCGCCGGTGCGGCTGGTGCTGCGGGTCGATGGCAGCAAAGGCACGACCGGAAAGGGACTTTTCACGTTCGAGCACCTGATCGAGGCGCAGGGCACCGGGTCGCAGCTGACCCTGCGCGGCACCGTCGACGTTCCGGGCCTGGTGGCGCGGCTGCTTGGTGGCGTGTTCATCGGCATGTTCAAATCGGCGATCGCCAAGGACATGTCCGCGATGGGCAACTGGATCGCCAGTCGCCAGTCGGCGGGAGGCGGGTGATGCGCATCGCTGTCGTCGGATCGGCCGGAACCGGCAAAACAACGCTGGCCAAGGCGCTGGCCGGACATCTGGCGTGCCCCTTTATCCCCGACACGGTTCAGCAGGTGCTGCGCGAGCGCGGTCGCGACTCGTGGCGTGGTGTGGAAGCAGGCGACCGCCGCAAGATCCGTGAGGAGGCGCTGCAGCGCAAGCTGCGGCTGGAGGCGGAAGCAGACGCGTTCGTCTCCGACAAATGCGCGGTCGACTACCTGGCCTACTGGCTGCAGAACCAGAGTGAACTGGAGCAACGCCACGTCAACGACGCCTTCTTGGAGCAGTGCAAGGAGGGCGCCAAGCGCTACGACTTGCTGGTCTTTCTGCCGTACCGCGACGAGGTCGAGTATGCGGTCGGTCGCAATCAGGATCCGGTGCACAATTTAAAGGTTGCGGCGCACAAACGCGGGCTGCTGGTGCTGCTTGGATTGCCGCATATCGAGGCCCCGTATTCGTTTGGCGAGGATCTGACGGCCTGGTGCGCACGCTGGCTGACGGCTGCCCGCGAAGGGCCGTGAGCGCCGAAAAACCTTTTTGACGGTGGTGCCAACCAACCTCGCAAGTCCGCTGGGAATCTTCCACCCAGGCCTGTGAGGATCTATGCCCGAAATTCGCCCGATTGGCATCGAGGAGCCGCGCATCGAGCGCCCGCACCGGCGACCCCGGCCCCTACGCACCGGCAAACGCAAGGCCATCCGCTGGCCGGAAGGTCAATTGCTTGAGTTCCTACTTGAGCGCGAGTTGGGCCTGGAGGCGCCGCCGCCCGAAACCGACGAAATCGTGGACCCGTGGTTTTGACGGTCGCAACGCTTGCCGTCGCCCCAACCCGCTGAAAACTAGGATTCTTGCCGCCTGCGCCGACACGCGCTACCCTCGCGCCTCCCGTTCGGGTTGGAGGCGCGCATGTCCAAAGAGTTCACGCTGGGTGTCGAAGAAGAGTTTCAGATCATCGACCCCAAAACCCGCGAACTCAAGAGCCTGATTTCGCAGCTCATCGAAGCGCACACGCCGATGGACGAAGTCAACTTGATGCCCGAGTTGCATCAAAGCGTGGTCGAGGTCGCGACCGGCATCTGCGACGACATCGAGGCCGTCCGGCGCGACGTCATCAAAAACCGGCGCGCAGCCCATAAGATCGCCCAGCGCGTGGGCGTGCGCATCGCAGCTGCAAGCACGCATCCATTCTCGCACTGGGAAGAGCAGGAGATCAGCAAGAAAGAGCGCTACGTGCAGTCGGTCGAAGAGATGCAAGACGCCGCGCGCGGCAACCTGATTTTCGGCCTGCATGTGCACGTCGGCATCGAAGACCGCGAGTTGGCGATCGATGTGTACAACCAGGCGCGCTACTTTCTTCCGCACCTGCTGGCGCTGTCGTGCAGCTCGCCGTTCTTCAACGGCCGCAAGACTGGCCTGCACTCGGCGCGCACGCTCATCTTCAAGCGGCTGCCGCGGACCGGCATCCCGGAGCGCTTCTTTTCCTACGGCGAGTTCGAGTCGTTCCTGAACACGCTGGTCGCCACCGGCTGCATCGACAACGGTCGGCGCGTTTGGTGGGATCTGCGGCCGCATCCGACCTACTCGACGCTGGAGTTTCGCATCTGCGACCTGCCGCCGCTCGTCAACGACACCATCGCCATTGCGGCGCTGGTGCAGGCGCTGGTGGCCAAGCTGGTGTGGCTGCGGCGTCGCAACCTGTCGTTCAACATCTACCGTTCGGCCATGGTCGACGAGAACAAGTGGCGGGCTGCGCGCTACGGCGTGCACGGCAAGCTCATCGACTGGGGCAAGAAAAAAGAGGCGCCGTTTGCCCAGCTTGCCGAAGAACTGGTCGAGTTCGTTTGGGATCTGGCCGGCGATTTGGGCTCGCGCAAAGAAGTCGAAGACGCCATGCGCATCGTCCGCGAGGGCACGTCGGCCGACCGGCAGATTGCCTGTTTCGAGCGCACTGGCAGCTTGGAAGCGGTGGTGGACCAGCTGCTCGAAGAGACCCTGGTCAACATCGTCGACGATCCGAACGCAGCAGCCTAGCGAACATGCTGCCCATCGTGGTGGCCACCGTGGTGGCCGTGCTCGGCACCGCGGACGACTGGGCGAGTGTCGAGTTCCGCTGGCCGCAGTTCGAGTTGGCGCGCACGGCCATGCTGGACCGCACGCTGGAGCCGCCGTCTGAAGGATCGGCGCAAGAGCAACTGGCGTGGCGACGCGCGGCGGAGCAGGCGCTGTGGAGCCTGGAGCCGACGGCCGAGTTGGTTCCAGACGCAGCGATAGGCGCGCTGCGCGGCCCCGACGATCGTCACGGCCACTACACCGGCGAAGCCGTGCCGTTGCCCTGTGACGGCAAGCCGCTGGCAGGCTTGAAGATCTACCGGATTGCCGCGACGGCGGAGCAGCTGGAAGGCGAGGACTCGCAGCAGGTGCGGGTGGCGCGCGACAAGAAGCGCCAAGAGATCCTTGACGTTGCATGGACGGCGCGCGCCGCCACCCTGCCCTTCAAAGCGACCGAGCTCAAGTGCGCGCTCGATTGGTTGTCCAAGCAACTGCCAGCGCCCAAGCTTGGTGAGCGCCAGGCGCAGCTGGACCTGGCGTGGATCAATGCCTACTCGGGGTGGATCAAGGCGTTGGACAAGAACGGCGATGTCATCGCCCGCAAGTTCTGGGAGCGCGCGAGCGAATCCGAGCACGTGGCGGAGACGGCGGACCCGGGTCTTGCGGTCGCGCCGTGTTCCAAGGTCGAGGGCGCGTGGTGCGTCTCCGATGTCCGCCTGGACGGCCCGGGCTACAATGCCGATGTTCGCGTCCACGATCAGCTCGTCAAGATCGACGGCAAGGACACCCAGGGGCTGGACAAGGATGCCGTGAACAAGGCGCTGGGCGGGCCGCCCAAATCCAAGATCACGGTGACGCTGCAACCAGCTTTGGGCGGCAAATTGCGCGACGTCAAGCTCGTGCGCGACCAGGCCGTGGACTACGACGTGACGGCCCGCGACCTGGGCGGCGGCGTGCTGCATGTGCGGCTCAAGGATTTCGTCAAAGGCACCAGTGGCCGTTTGCGCGAGGCCGTGCTGCTGGCGCTCAAGCCCAAGAAGCAAAAGAAGCCGACAGCGCTGCGCGGCATCGTGCTCGACATGCGCGGCCACCCGGGTGGCATTCTCGACGAAGCGGTGGCGGTGGCCGACAGTCTGCTCGGCCAGGGCGTCATCGTGCGTACCAAGTGGCGCACGCGTACGGTCGACCGGCAAGCGACGGCGACGATGGACGACTTGCTGGGTCCCTTGGTGGTGCTGGTCGACAAGCGCTGCGCCTCGGCGTGTGAAGTGCTGACGGGGGCGCTGCAGGACCACAAGCGCGGCCCGGTGCTCGGCGCCAAAACCTACGGCAAGGCGTCGATGCAGGAGGTCAAGCGGCCCAACCTGATGGCCGAGTTCTACGTCAAGACCACGATCGGCCGGTACCTGACGCCCAACCACCGCGATCTCGACCACGTCGGCACCCTGCCCGACGTGTCATTGCCGGCCGATGCGACGCTGGTGTTTGCGTCCGCGCCCGAACAGTGGCGGCAAGCATCGAAGTGCGTTAGTGAAAAAGGGACTGCACCCAAGCGCTTGGCGGCCGAGGTGGCGCCGCGGCGCAAGCCCGATCCGTGGCTGGAGATGGCGGTGGATTGGGTGGGGTGCGTCGGCGGGGCGAAAGGCAACTGATAGCGCGGGCTGCGTTGCGCAGGGCGATGAGTTGGAACCGGCGGCTAAAGCCGGCTGCACGTACGAAGCCCGGTCTGCGCCGGGCTGGGGTTTGGTGAAATTGCCACGCCTCGCCTGACGTTGGTAAGAGGCAAGGGGCTGCGGCTGCGGGCCGGTCGGCAGCACCGCCGCAAGCGATGGCCATCAAATTGGGCGCCTACGGCCCATCTTTGGCACAGCGAAACCCGAGCGATACTGAGGCCGTCGTCGGCTTCTCGGCGGCGCGCGCCGAACTGCGCAAGGCGATCGGCGAACCGGACTCGAAGCTGCCGCCGCGCACCACGCGATGCGAACCGAGTGCTGGCCCGCTGGGATTGAACAGGGCGACGCTGGCATAGGCATCGGCGGCGAACCAGTCGGCCACCCACTCGCGGACGTTGCCGGCCATGCCTTGCATGCCAAAGCCGAGCGGCAGCCCGCTCTGCGCCGGCCAGGTGCCGTCGAGCCCGCAACCGAGGCCTCCTGCCGCCCACACGGCAAACGAAGGCAAACCGGGGTCGCACCCGGGCGGCTGGTTGCCCCAGCCAAAGATCTGCCCAGTCTTGCCGCCGCGCGCGGCGCGCTCCCATTCCGCCTCAGTCGGCAGCCGGCCGCCCTGCCAGGCGCAATAAGCCGCCGCCTGGTCCCAGGTGACGCAGTTGACTGGATGGCTGGCTTTGGCGGGGTTGACGACGGTGACCGCGGCACCGCAGGCTGCCGGAGCACTGCAGCCCCCGCCGGACACGCACACGGTGTATTCGGCAGCCGTGGCCTCGTGTAGGTCCAGGTAATGGCCCGCAAGCGTCACCGTTGCGGTCGGTGACTCGGAGAGCTGGCAGGCCTTGTCTCCCGCCGCGCAGCCGAGCACGAACGAGCCGGCGCCGATCCACGCCATGCCGGCCGGCGGGGCTTTGCAGACGCCCTTGGCGCAAACACCGACAGTACACATCGCGCCATCGGGCAGCGCGGTTGCGGTACAGCCGCCGGGCAGTTCGCAGGCGTCGATCGTGCAGTCGTTGGCGTCGTCACAGTTGGTCGGTGCACCGGGCAAGCATACGCCGCCCGCGCACGCCTCGCCGAACGTGCAGGGATTGCCGTCGTCGCAGCTGGTGATGGCGGCGCACAGGTCGATGGCGGTGACGTCAGCGGCGGTGTCCAGAGTTGGTCCAACGTCGACGGCCGTGGCGTCGGTGGCTGGTTCGACGTCTGCCGGGGGTAGCTCCGAAGCGGTGGCGTCGGTAGCAACGTCGAGGGCTGGCGTGTCGGCGAGGTCCAAAGTCTCGGAGTCCGCATCGGTGGGGATCGCGGTTTCGGTGGCGTCGGGATTGGCGTCCGCAGACGCTGTGTCGACGAGGTCGTCGTCGGCTTCTGGGACACGCTGGGTGTCGGGTAGGGCGATTTCTGGACCAGGGGCGTCGGCGGCCTGACTGACGTCTGCGACTTCGCCAGCCGACCCGTGGTCGTCGGGGCGGTCGAAAAGCACCAGCGCCGACCGCTCGTCGATGCAGGCTGCGAACAGCACCGGCAGCGCGAGCGCGACTGCACTCTGCCATGCCCGGATTCTCAGGTTGCCCGCTGTCGCTGGCATGCGCCTCCGTGGGCGAAGCGTCGCCCGGCGCCGGGGTGCATGGTGCCCCGGGTGGCGGGGGTTTGCCAATTGGGTGGGGTGGCGCAGGGTGTGGTTCACGGATTGGGGTCCACCGCCCGGAGCGCACAACTCGCGTCACTACATGACGTTCGTCTTGAACCCGGCGGCTGAAGCCGCAGGCTCAGGATGCCAAGCCCGGCCCACGCCGGGCTGCGATTTTGTTTTTGATTACTTAGCCTTGCGCAGGCAAGGCTTTGCACGCCTAGGCCGCGGCTTCAGCCGCCGGCCGTTTTTGCGAGGTGTGCCTGAACACCATCGCGCCGGTTGCCCCCATTTTAGGAACCGCACCCGGTGGCGCATGCGAGCGGCGCCAGCGGACAACCGAATGTGAGATGGCTAAATCAGACAGCGGGCACAGATGGCGGACAGGTGCAATGCATGCCGCTCAGCCACGCCCAAGTTCGAGCGCCGCGCTCGCCGAGGTCACACCAGTGCCGGCGTAGAAGCCGTCCACCGAAAAAACCAAATTGAGCCCGGGAATCTCGACTGTCTCGCCTTCGCCAAAGTCTTGATACAGCCAAAGCTTGCCCTCGCCGCGGCGATAGAGCTCGACGTGACAGCTTTGCTGGCTCACGAGCAGATAAGCGTGCAGCGATGGCAGCATCTTGTACGCAGCCAACTTCTCGCCCCGGTCGATGGATTCGGTGGTCGGCGACAACACTTCGATGATCAGGCTGGGATGTTCGATGAAGTAGTCGTCGCCTTCGGGACCCGTGTCGCGCGGATCGCAGGTCACGACGACATCGGGGTAGTAGTACGCCTTGGTCGCAGCGACGCGGGTCTTGACGTTCTCCATGTAGGCGTCGCAAGGACGACCCTGCAGCGCAGTGTGGACCAGCAACCGCGACTGGAAGGCGATTTTGTTGTGCAGCTTGGACTCGCCGTCCATGGCGCGGGCGGCGCCGTCGAGGTACTCGTGGCGGGTGGCGGCCAGGCGCTCACCAAGCAGGTAATCGGCTTCAGACAAGACTGGCTTCTTGGCGGCGAGCATCGGCAATACCGCGGGCCACGTGCCCAAGCGCACGGTATCGGCAGGCCGAGGAGGCGTCAAGGGTGGCTGGCGAGTTGATGACGGCTGCGGCTGACCGGCGATGAGTCGGTAGTGACCAGTAGCGCAGTGGCGGACGACCGGCATAGGGGCGGCCTGTGGGCCTGGCTTTGAGGCTGGGACCGGCACCGTGCCGGTGGTTTCGGGGCGGTTTTCGGGCGGACGCCGGGGTGGGGTCGGGGTTGTTGATGGTAGGACAGGCTGGGACCGGCAGATGTGCACGAATGGGGCACTCACAGAGCTGAAATGGGTGTGCTTGGTGCGCTGCAGGCGTCGAGGCGAGGGTAGTTGGGACCAAGGCCGAGCTCCGGCAAGCCGTAGCCTGAGTGGCACTGCCGTCGCCGTGGTCGCGGACGGCAGGCAAGCATCCGGGCAGGGCGCTTGGTGGGCGAGGTGAGGGCTTCGATGGTAGCGCGTTGGGGGTGCAGGCAGCTGGAGGTTCATGCTTGGTGGATCGAGATGACTGGGGCGCTCAAACCTTTGTGCGTAAGATTTTCGTGGTAATGGCAAGGATTTGACGGGCCCGCAGTGCTTGCGTAACGTCCATCCTTCTTGAGCCCCGCGCGGGCGCACATTCTGCCGGCGACACCAACTGCCGGCGACACCAACTGCCGGCGACACCAACTGCCGGCGACACCAACTGCCGGCGACACCAACTGCCGGCGACACCTTTTGGAGGTCTCCATGTCGTGCGGTAGCCCGTCGTCCACTTTGCTTTCGCGAAATCAAGAACTTCGGTCCGCACAGGACGGGTCGGCCAAGACTTACTGGGGCCCGGTCGTGCCTTACACCGAAGCCGCGATCTACATGGGCGCAAATCCAAACCCGAGCGCCCATTCTTTTTTAGGTTTGTAATTTCAAGCCATTGGCTAGCGGCCTTGGCGGCGCATCGACCGCCTGGCGGAAACTTTCATCCCAGGTATCCGACGCCCATGCACAACGCAGCC
>SXRM01000356.1 GCA_005792545.1 Pseudomonadota bacterium
AAGGCGGATTTGTATGCCGCGTTTCTGGAGCGCGGGTTGCAGTTGGTGCGGGTGGGGGGCGTGTCGGCGATGCTGACGATGCGCGGTTGGATGTTTATCAAGCAGTTTTCGGAGTTGCGGCAGTGGTTGTTGGAGGGGTTTCGGCTGCGAGGCCTAGCCGATCTGAGTTCCGGAGCGTTTCGAGAGATTGCGCCGGCCCAAGTTGTCGTGAGCGTGGCAATGGCTGTGTTCGAGAAGGGTGGCAGTCGAGCGAGTTCGTCGGTGGCCGTGCGGCCGTTTGACGACCGGACCGTGCTGCAGGTCGGTGAAACCGACCGAAAGGAGGCGGCGCTGCTCGCCCACGTCAACCGCCACGACTTCGATCCCCTTGCCCTGAAAGTAGTGCCGGAATGGCCGGTGGTGTATTGGTGGGATGCGGAAATGTTGCGGGTTTATGGGAGTGCGCCGTTGATTGGGGTGGTGGCGCCGGCGCGGGCGACGCAAGGCGTGTATGACAACACTAGGTTCATCAGGCAGTGGTTCGAAGTTGCACTGTTTAGGTTTGCATTGCGTCCCCAGCGTGTGACATCGGGGCCTTGGGTTCCGTTCACAAACGGCGCTGCAGGCGTCGCATGGATCGAACCGCAACGACTAGCGGTGAGGTGGGGGCACTTTGGGCTAGAACCAAAGTGTCTCATGGGGCACAAGACCGCATCAATGCCGGCCAGTTACGCCAACGAAGCGAGCTTCTTTCAAATTGGCATTGCCTTCTCGATGATAGGGGCGGGCTTCACCGCTCGCTTGCACAGGTTCCCGGGGCCATTCGGCGGCAAGGGTCGATCCGTTTTCCCGACCGACATCGCCAACGCCGTGTGCGCCATGAACTCGAGCCGCGCCCGCGACATCCTCCAATCCCTCAATCCCGGCATCGGCTTCGAAGTCGGCGACGTCAACCGCCTCCCCCTCTTCCAAATCCCCAACGCCTCCGACATCTTCGCCACCCTCGAATCCGCCTTCACCACCCACGAATCCCACCGCGAACCCTCGGTCGAGTTCCTGTCCCCCGGCCCCTCCCCCTGGCGGCACGCCCAAGCCTGGGCCCAGCTCGCCGTCGACCGCCCTGATTCCACCCCCTTGCCACCCTACACCGCCATCCACGACCCCGAACCCGCCACTGACCACCTCACCTACGCCCTCGGCATCGCTCTCGGCCGCTTCAGCCCTCACGCCACCGGCACCCTCGACCCCACCACCGCTGATCTCTCGCACGCCCTCCCCGCCGGCATCCTCTTTCTCGACGGCAGCTTACCCCCCAACGACGACCGCGACAGCCTCGGCCACCCGGCCTGCGCACCCTTGCACACCGCCTGGGCCGCCCACCGCGACGCGCTCACGCCCAACCGCGCCGCCCTGCGCGACTACCTGCGACTCGACGTCTTCGCCGTCCACAGATCCACCTACGAAAACCGGCCGATCCACTGGCCGCTCTCCAGCGCCAACAAGACCTTCGTCGCCTGGGTGCAAATCCACCGCATGACTGCGCAGACGCTGCGCATTCTCCTCGCAGACCACCTGTTCCCGGCGCTTGCGCGCCTGGACGGCGAACTGGCCGATCTCCGCCAGGCCCGCGACACGCCAGCCCAGGTAGCCCCCGACAAGCGCAACGCCCGCTTTGCCGAACAGGCCCTGGCCACTGCCCAACGCCACCGCGAAGAACTCCAAGATTTCATCAATCTGGTCAGCCAGTGCGCCGACCGCGGCCCACCTGGCACGGACCACCGCGAACCGGCCCGCGAGCAAGACGCGCGCTACGACCCCGACCTCGACGACGGGGTCATGATCAACAGCGCGGCGCTATGGCCCTTGCTCTTGCCCCACTGGCGCGACCCGAAAAAGTGGTGGAGCGAACTGGCCCAGGCCGCCAACAAGAAAGACTACGACTGGTCGCATTTGGCGATGCGCTACTGGCCCAGCCGCGTCGACCACAAGTGCCGCCTCGACCCGTCGCTCGGCGTCGCCCATGGCTGCTTCTGGCGCTACCACCCGGCGCGCGCATGGGCTTGGGAGCTGCGCTTGCAGCAGGAGATTGCCGGCGAATTCCGCATCTGTGAGGTGCCCTACCGCCCCGGCGGTCGCGATGTCGGCGATCCCGGCGACGCCACCCACCGCGACACCTGGCTGCGCGACCACCCGCAAGAGGCGCTCGACGCCGTGGAAAAAGAGGCGGTGCGTCGGCTCGGCCGCGGTGCCAAACGCCAACAGGTACCCGAGATGCGCATCTTGGAGCCGGGCATGTGGTCGGCGCTGCCCGAGCAAGCCTGGGCCTTGGAACTGCGCGTGGCCCGGGCCCAAGGCGCTGAGTTTCATCTGCGCGCCCCGGACGAGCCGCGGGCGCGAGCGGCCCTGCTGGCGGCTAAACCGCAGCTCGCCAAAGAACGCGAGTCCATTGTCGCCGGGTTGCAGCCGCCGCAGCTGCTGCCGCAGGATGGCGACGACAGCGGCGACGACCAGGACGCAGACGGCACCGACAACGACGAGGACTAGACCATGGCGCAACTACTTGGCATTCGCATCGAAAACTACCGTGCGCTCCGCGACATCGAAATCGGCAAAGTCGCGTGGAACAAGGGTACGGACCTGCCCAAGGCGGTGTGTCTCATCGGCCCGAACGGTGCGGGCAAATCCACCTTGCTCGATGCCTTTGGCTTTCTTGCCGACTGCCTGCGCGAAGGCGTCGAGGCCGCCTGCGACAAGCCCCACCGCGGCGGCTTCGAGCGCCTGCGGACGCAGGGCCGCCACGGGCCAATTGCCTTTCGGCTCTACTTTCGCGAGAGCCCCACCGCCTTGCCGATCACCTACGAACTCCAAATCGACCTGCAAGACGGTCGTCCTATTGCCGCGAGCGAAGTCTTGCGCCAGCGCCGCCGCAGTGAAAAGCACGGCCGTCCATATCCGTTTCTCAAGCTCGCCAATGGCAGTGGCCAGGCCTGGTCCGGCGAATCGACCGAGGGCGAGGAAGCCGCCACCAGCATCGCCGTTGCACTCGACGATCCGACCCGGCTTGGCATCACCACGCTCGGGCAACTCAAGGACCATCCGCGCATCGTGGGGCTGCGCGCCTACATCGAGGGCTGGTATCTGTCCTACTTCGTACCCGACGCAGCCCGCACGCTGCCGCCATCGGGCGCCCAACGCCACCTCGACCGCACCGGCGCCAACCTCGGAAACTACCTACAGTTTCTGCGGCGCACCCACCCGGACCGCTTCCAGGCTGTGCTCAACGCGGTCGCCGCCAAGATCCCCGGCATCCAGTCGGTGTCGTGCGAGGACTCGCCCGACCGGCGGCTGTTGATCCAGTTCAACGAAGCCGGCTATGCCGACCCGTTCTTCCAGGCCAACATGTCCGACGGCACGCTCAAGCTGTTTGCCTATCTGCTGCTGCTGCAAGACCCCGATCCGTATCCGCTGGTCGGCATCGAGGAGCCCGAAAACGGCCTGTACCATCGGCTGCTGCGCACGCTGGCCGACGAGTTCTTGGACCACGCCCGTGGCGAGCGCGAAACGCAG
Organism: Pseudomonadota bacterium; assembly: GCA_005792545.1. Classification (GTDB taxonomy): domain Bacteria; phylum Myxococcota_A; class UBA9042; order UBA9042; family UBA9042; genus SXRM01. The sequence continues at coordinate 3,547 of SXRM01000356.1, forward strand.
TTGTTTGTCACCACCCACGCACCGGCGTTTGTCGACGCGCTGGCACCTGACCAGGTGTGGTTGATGCAAAAAAAGCCCGGCGGCGGCGTCAGTGTCGACCGCACCGCGGACATCCCGACCGTCAAGGCCCTGCACGCCCAAGGCATTCCGCTCGGCAGCCTGTGGTTCAGCCGCCACCTGCAAGAGCGCGGCTTCGAGGGCGCCTGATGCGGATTCACTACCTGGTCGAGGGGCCAAGTGAAGAAGTGCTGCTGTCGGCCTGGCTGCCGCGCGCGTTGCCGCAGCACCGCCACATCGTCTATCCCCATGAAGGCAAGGGCAAGTTGCCCATCGACCCGCTGGCGCTACCGGACCCCGCGCAACGCGGCTTGCTCGCCCAGCTGCCGGCCAAACTGCGGGCCTATGGCCAAGCGCTGGATCCGAAGACCGATTGTGTAGTGGTCTTGGTCGACGCCGACAACGACGACCCCGCGCACCTCCGCGCCAGCCTGGAGACCGTGCTGGCCGCTTGCGCGCCGCGACCTCCCACGGCCATTCGCGTCGCCGTCGAAGAGACAGAGGCGTTTTACCTGGGCGACGTCGCGGCCATCAAGCGTGCATTTCGCACAGTCAAGCGCGGTCCTTACAACCGATACGTGCAAGACAGCGTCTGCGGCACCTGGGAGGTTTTTCAGGCCGTAGTGGCCTGGCCGTACGAGGCCAAAGTGAAATGGGCGCGCACCATCGCGCCACACCTGTCGACTGCGACCAGCGGCCCTGGCGTGAACCGGTCGCCGTCGTTCCAGGCGTTCTACAGTGGCGTCCGACAACTGGCGGGTGAGTCATGGCCCTAGACCTCCAGCCCGTCTCGGCCCACATCGCCGCCGAGGTGCGCGAGTTCGTCCGCCGCCACGGCGTCGTGGTTTGGCTGGACACAGATGGCATGTACCTCGAGTTGACGGATCAGCTCGAACTGGCCCGGCTTTTGGGCGAGTTGCCCTACGACATCCGCTTGCTCCGCGGCAGCTATTTGGCGTTGATGCTGCAGCTGGACGGCGTGGCGAACGGCGCGGCGAAAGTACCCTTGCTCCTGCACCTGCCCGGCCACACCGAGGAATCCGTGCGGGCGACGCCGCTGCTGGAGCTGTACGAGGCCGGCACGCGGTTCCGCAAGGCGCTGCCCACGGCCGTCACCGAGGCCGCGGCGGGCATGGTGCCGCCCGACGATATCGCCGCCTTTTTGCGCGAGCGCAGCAAGCTGACTCTTGCGGAGGCGGATGCCTGGTTGGCTGCGCGACTGACCGGCGGGCAACGTGGCCCTCTGGCCGTGCTGCAGGCGATGCAACCGGCGGCCGTGCTCGACGACTTGCTGACGGCCGGTGGCGGTCCGGTCTCCGCACAGCTTGGCAGGCCAGACACCGAGGATGCGCTGTGGTCGCAGTGGCTGGTCTGGCTGGGTCTGCCGATGGCCTGGCGCACGCTGCTGCTGCCCAAGGGGTCGGCGAGCGCCAGAGACATCGCCTTTTGCGTTGGCGGCTGGGCGCTGGCGGTCGAATACGTGGATGACCTGCGCCGACCGCCGCAGCACAGTCAACTGCAGGCAATCTGCGCGCTACCCAAGCCGTTGCGCGACCTTGCGCGTGGCCTCTGTGATCACCTGCGCAGCCGCCACGCCGACTTCTACCAGCGCACGGCAGACGAAACCGAGGCCCTTTTGGCGGAAGAAGTCGACATCGCCCGTGCCGAAGACCTGGGCAAGATCGATACTTTTCGCTTTGAAGAAGACAAGGTCTTGCTCGCAGCCTTTGATGCGCTGGCTGGTCAGCAGTGGGCCCATGCGGGCGAATGGTCGCGCGACCGCTTGGGCGGCCAGTCCTTTTGGCTGTTGCGACACCCCGAGCGGGCGGCGGCGTGGCGCTTGATTGGCCTCGGGGCGGCGTTGGGGCAGCGGCTTGTTGCGGCCACAGAACTACCTGGGCTGGCCGACGGGCTGCATGGGGCCGCCCATGCGTACGTGGCGGGCGGTGCAGCCGTCGATCGCGCGCACCGCCACCTGGAACAGGCGCGGTCTGCGCAGTTGCTGCCACAGGTCCCGCATTTTGAGCGCCTGCGGGCCCTGCTGGACGGGCTGCGAACCCTGTGGCGAACTTGGGCCGACGCTTGGGCACTGCGCTTTTCGGCGATTTGTCGGCGCGACGGGTTTCTGCCGCCAGCGAGCCTGCAACAGCGCCAGCTTTTTGACGATGTCGTACGGCCCCTGACCCAAGAGCCGGGGCTGACCGCCTACTTCATGGTCGACGCCCTTCGTTATGAAATGGCTGATGAATTGCGCGAACTGCTCGGCGAAAGCCCGGCGACCACCATCACGCTCAAGCCCCGCTTGGCCGAATTGCCCACGCTGACGTCGGTCGGCATGAACGTGCTCGCGCCGGTGGCGACCGGTGGGCGGCTCGACCCGCTGGTGCCAGCCGCCCACAATGGCTGGACCTTCGACGGCTTTCGCACTGCAGAGCTTCGCGTTACCGATCCAGAATCGCGCCGCCGCGCAGCCCACGACCGCGTCGGCGGCGAAACCTGTCCATTGCTTGCGTTGGCCGAGGTGCTGAATCGCGATACGGCATCGCTGCGGCGGACTGTTGCGCGCGCGCGGCTGGTCATCGTCCACAGTAGCGAAATCGATACGGCCGGCGAGTCGGGCTTGCGTCCGGCCGACCTGGACCACGCCCTTGCCCAGCTGCGCGCGGCCTGGCACCTTTTGCGTGAGGCTGGCGTGCAGCGCTTTGTGTTCACCGCCGACCATGGTTTTCTGCTGCATCCCGACGGCCAGCCCGACGTGCAAACCCATGGCCGCAAAATCGATCCGCAACGCCGGCACGTCCTGTCCGCGCAGGCCGCGGACCATCCCGGCGAGGTGCGCGTCGCGTTGCGCGATCTAGGCTACCAGGGCAGCGATTTGCAGCTCATGATGCCCGAGAGTACGGCAGTCTTTGCGACCGGCAAACGGTGCCAGAGCTTTGTCCACGGCGGCAATAGCCTGCAAGAACGAGTGATTCCGGTCATCACCGTGGTTCACCGCGCCAAGGCGGGTGGAGCCAACGCGACGTTTGAGGTCATCGTCCAGGCGCGGGAAGCCGTCGCAGGCATGCATTGCCTGCACATCGCCCTGACCGCGACTGGACAATCGGGACTTGAGTTCGGCCGGCCGGCCGAAGTGGTCCTTGCCTTGCGCGCCCTGCAAGCGCCGGGCGTCCAATTGGACCTGTGCCAGGTTCGCGGCAACGGGCAACTGTCTGGCGCAACCGTCATTGCCGGTCCTGGCCCGGGATTTGAGGTGTTTTTTCGACTTACCGGTCCAGAGGACTGCCGGATCGCGGTCGAGATCTATCATCCGAGCGCCGTGCACCAAATCAAGCCAACGACCGCCCCAGTCCGCTTTGAGGTTGCTGCGGCACGGGCGCGCGTGGCCGACGCGCCAGCTTCGCCGGTCCCCGGCATCGCGTGGCTTGAACGACTGCCCGCCGGTGGTGTGCGCGAGTTGTTCGCCCATCTGCACGCCCGCGGCGTAGTCACCGAACCGGAGGCGCAAACCATGCTCGGCAGTGCCCGCGCTGTGCGGATGTTCTCGCTGGATTTTGAGCGTCATGCGCAAGAAGCGCCGTTTGTGGTGCGCATCGACGTGGTCGCCGGCGTCAAGCGCTACGTGCGGCAAGGAGCCCGGTCATGACGTCGCTGACCCACCGCGACCGCCAACACGTCTTTGAGGCCTTGCGCAAGGGCCTCGTCCCGGAGCGCGGCATCGAAGCGTTTGCCGAAGGCATTGAGAAACAGCGCGCCGAGGTGCAGCGCCAACTCGATCTGGCGGCGGCAGGCGAAGGCACCATCAAGTTCCTGCGCGGTGGCTACGGCTGCGGCAAGACTTTCATGGCGCGGCTGGCCCTGCTGGATGCGCAGGCTCAGGGTTTTGCGACAAGCTTTGTGGTCGTCTCGGACAACGACCTCAAATTTCACCGGTTCGACGACGTCTACCGCAAGGTGATGGGCGAACTGGGCACGGCTGCTTGCCCGCGCGGTGCTTTGGGCGACATCTTGGACCGCTGGATTGGCGAGGTGGAGCGGACGCTCATCGCTGGCGGCGAGGATGCCGACGCGGCGACTTTTGACAGCAAGGTCCGCAGGCGCCTGGACGATGACCTCGTGGCATTGACCGGCGGCCAGGCCCCGCAGGACTTCGTTCGCGTGATCCAGACCATCTTTGACTGCAAGCAGCGGGGCGAGAGCGGCGAGGCTGGTAGCCTCATTTCCTGGCTGACTGGCAGTGGCAATGTCAGCGCCGGTGCCAAGAAGATCGCCGGCATCAAAGGCGACATCGGCAGCCGCGATGCGTTGGACTACCTGCGCGGCGCGCTCGAAATCGTCAAGGCTGCGGGCTACAAAGGCCTGGTCATCGTGATCGACGAGGCAGAGACCATCCTGCGCATGCGCACGGATTCGCGCCACAAATCGCTCAATGGCATTCGCCAAATTGCGGATGCGGCGGGGTCGTATCCGGGGCTGCTGTGGCTCGTCACTGGCACCCCCGACTTTTACGATACGCGACACGGCGTTGCCGGCCTGGCACCGCTGCACGACCGCATCCAATTCTTGAAGCAGGGTCGCTTTGCCAGCCTGCGCCAGGCGCAATTGGAGTTGACGCCGTTTGACGCGACGCGCCTGCGATCGGTGGCACTCAAGCTTCGCGAATCGTACCCCGCCGTGGATCCGGTCCGGTTGGAGACACAGGTTTCCACGCAGTTCATCGACCGCTTGGTGGCTGAAATCACCAAAGGCTTTCGGGGCGATGTTGGCGTGGTGCCGCGCCAGTTCCTCCGCGAGTTCGTTACCCAGATGGATCTCGTCGACGAGCACCCGGACTACCAGCCCGAACGCGACTACGGCTTCAAGCCTGGCGAATTGACGCCAGAAGAGCAGCACGCGGCAAGCGGTCTGGCCCTGAGCATGCGAGACGACGAAGCCTCTCCGGCCACCGTCGAGGACGTGTGGTGAGCGTTTTTGGTCGTTTTGCCCCGCGCCTGCAACAGGCCATTGTCCACCGGCTAGGTTGGTCCAGCTTGCGGCCGGTGCAGGAGCTGGCCGGCGAGGCGCTGCTCGCGGGCGACAATGCGGTCATCCTCGCGCCCACCGCTGGCGGCAAGACCGAAGCCGCGATGTTTCCAGTGCTTTCAGGCCTCATCGACCACCAACCTGCGGCTGTCGGCGTGTTGTACGTTGCCCCAATCAAGGCCCTGCTGAACAATCAAGCGGAGCGCCTGGAGCAATATGCAGAAATGGTAGGCCTGCGGCGCTTTGTGTGGCACGGCGATGTCGATGACGGCCCGCGTCGACGCTTCCTCAAGGAACCCACAGAACTGCTGCTGACCACGCCGGAGTCGCTCGAAGTCCTGTTGATGTCGCCCCGCGTCGATGTGGCGGTCCTCTTTGGCGGACTGCAAGCTGTCGTCATCGACGAAGTTCACGCTCTGGCGGGGAGCGACCGCGGCGCGCACTTGATGAGCGTACTGGAGCGCATTACCGCGCTGACGGGGCGCGACATTCAGCGCATTGGCCTGAGCGCAACGGTGGGCAACCCGAACGCGATCCTCGCTTGGTTGTGCGGCAGTTCCCGTCGTGGCAAGCAGGTCGTCAACCCGCCGCGCCAGCCTGGTCGCAGGCAGCTTTCGGTGTCGCATTGCGCAGACGCCCACCAGGTTGCTCTGCACGCAGCCCGGCTGGCCAAGGGCCAGAAGTGTTTGTTTTTCTGCGAGACCCGTGCGGCATCGGAACTGGTTGCCGAGCAACTGCGCCGCACCGGCACGGCGGTGTTTGTCCACCATAGCGCGGTTTCTCGCGAAGAGCGCCAGATTGCCGAGGAGCGGTTTGCCCGCGGCAGCGACGCCTGCATCGTTTGCACCTCGACGCTCGAGCTCGGCATTGACGTTGGCGACCTTGACCGCGTCTTGCAGCATGAAGCTCCCAGCACAGTCAGCTCATTTCTGCAGCGTATCGGTCGGACCGGGCGTCGCGTAGGTCAGACAAGCAGTGCGAGTTTCATCTGCGAATCTGGCGCCGCTGTACTTCAGGCAACGGCGTTGATTGAACTCGCCCGAGCTGGATGGGTGGAAGATGTTCCCGTCCAAACGCGGTGCTGGCCGGCCTTGGTGCATCAGCTCCTTGCCATGGCCCTGGCAGATTCAGGCATTGGCCAAGACGCGGCCTGGCAGCACCTGAGGCGGGTGCCCGATTTCAGCGGCATTGAACGCAGCGAATTCGACCGTCTGGTCGACCACATGCTCTCCGAGGAGTCGCTACTCTTGACCTCTGGTCGGCTGATTCTTGGCCCGCGAACTGTGCGCAAGTTTGGTCGTCGCAACTTCATGGACCTCTACTCGGTCTTCACTTCGCCCCAGAATTTCACCGTCGTCACCGCACTGGGTGCGCCCATTGGTACTCTACAGCAGGACTTTGTCGATCAACTCGTCGACGGAGTTAGCTGTTTTCTGCTGGGTGGCCGAGCTTGGGCGCTGGTGCGGGTGCAATTCGACGATCGGCGGGTTGTGGTCGAAGGCGCGGGGGCGGGGCGCCAACCAACCTGGGGCGGGTTCTTGCCGCAGTTTCTGAGCCGCCCGCTTTGTGAGCAGATGCGCTCAATCTTACTCGGCGACACCAGCTACGCCTACCTGGATGCAACGGCGGCCCAGGCTCTGCGGCAGAAGCGCGAGTCACTGGGCGACATCCTGCGGGAGCCTCTGGCGGGAGTCGAAGTGCGCCAGGACGAAATCTGCTGGTGGACATTTGCGGGTGGGCGCGTCAACGCTACTTTGCGCCAAGCTATCGAGCATCTAAGGGGCGACTGGAAGGTGGTACCCGACAACTTCTGCGTCCGCGTGGCCGCGCCGGGGCTCACGACTGCCGCATTTCTTGCTTTGCGCGACCTATTGCTGGCCCCGGCGGTGTGGGCGGATGTGGAGCTCTGGAGCGGGATTGCGCGAAGCCTGCCGCCGTACCGCCTAAGCAAGTTTCAGGCACTGATGCCGCCAGAAACGCAAGCGGAACTGGTGGCGAACTACCTGCTTGACGTGCCAGGAACTCGGCGGTGGTTGGGTCGCGGCTAACCGCCCGGTGGCGACGTCGAGATTATTGATTCTGCACCACAAGACGAATGCTGCGCACGTCGTTTGCGTCCACGGCCTCCACTGCCAGCGCGCGTGTGGCACCGGCCTGCAAGACTCCCGCGGCAAGGCCTCGCCATGCCAGGGCCGCCTGCGGCGAACCCTTGATGCCGTCAGTCGTGGCCGCTGTCACACCGAGCACAGCCGTGGGCTTACCGCCAGCTTTGGCGAGCAGGAGGCTACCTGAAGAGGGATTGTTGGCAGTTGGAGCGAAGTAGATCGATGCGTCAAAGCCGCTGGCCCCGGGGTAGATGCGCGCCGCTGCTGCCCCAACGCGGCAGTCGCCAACTGCTGGCTCCGCGTACAACTTGGCGTCTGTGACCGTACCGGTCTGGCTGCGATTGAGGACGTGTACAGCGTCACCGCTCGCCGTCCGCCCCACCACCACAACCCCAAGCCCCCCCGCCGAGTCCACCGCGGCATCCAGCCCGCAGACGTCGG
>SXRM01000357.1 GCA_005792545.1 Pseudomonadota bacterium
CGTGCGCTATACCCGTGCCGCCGCCGCCGCGGCGTTTGCAACCCTCGCCCAGTTGAGCCCGCGTGCCGACAGCCAACCCAACGCCGGCGATCGCCATCAACCACGTCCAAACGCGGCTGCTGTGGGCCTATGTGCTCGTCAACCTGCTGACCTTCGCGCTTCGCTACCATCAATACAGCGACACCAGTTCGCTCATCTGGGTGCCGCTTGCCCGGGCCTCTGCGGCCTGCATCTACCTCAACTTCGGCCTGCTGCTGCTGCCGATGCTGCGGATGACGCTGTCGTGGCGGCGTTTCGACGCGCTGCGCCAGATTCTGCCGCTGAGCAAGGCGATGGCGGCCCACATGCTGGTGGGCAACGCCATCGTTCTGTTCTCGGCGATCCACGTCGGCGCGTATGCCGCGATTTACCTCGCCGCCAACTTGCGTCTGGAGCAAATCGCCTTTGCCGTGCCGGTCTCGGGCCTGGCGCTGACCGTGCTCATCGTGCTACTGGCCGCAGGCGCTTGGCTGCGGACGCGGTTGCCGTTCGAGGTGTTTTTCTACAGCCACTTCCTCGCCGTCCCAGTCTTCGTGCTGTGCATCATCCACACCCGTCTGTTTCTGGCCGTCATGCTGGTGCCGGCGATTGCCTACCTGATGGACCGGCTGTTTCGGTTGCTGTGGAGCACCCAGGCCGCCAAAATCGAGCACATCGCCGTGCAGGGCCGCGATATCAGCCTGGTCATCCATCGGCCCGCGCAGTTCACGTACCAGGCCGGCGACTTCGCCTTTCTGTGCGTGCCCGGCCTGTCGCGGATGCAGTGGCACCCGTTTTCGCTCATCAACTCGCCCGACGCCGGCGGCAGTCTGGCCTTTCGCATTCGCCGCTGCGGTAACTGGACCGAAAAGCTCGGCGGTCTGCCAATCGGCACCCGGGTACTGGTCGATGGGCCATTCGCCAGCCCGTGCCGCGACTTGCACGAGTGCCGCAGCGCCATCATCGTCGCCGCCGGCATCGGCATCACGCCGTTTGCTTCGTTTCTGGCCGAAATCGAAAGCAACTACAAAGGCACTGGCGAGTTGTTGGCCTTTGAGCGCTTGCATCTGTACTGGTTCGAGCGCGACCAGGCTTCGCAAGCGGGCTTCTACCCGTTGATCGAGCGGCTCGAGCGATCGCTCGGCGGCGCGTTGACGGCCAACCTCATCGTCGCAGCTCAGGCGCAGGAGCCGCTTAAGCGGCTGGTGAGCGTGCGGACAGTGCAGTGGGACGAGGAGTTCGGGCGTCTGCGCGAGCAGTGGCTCGGCGCCACGGTGTTCTTTTGCGGGCCGAAGCCGCTGTCGAACATCGTGCGGGCGAGTAGTGAGCGGGCGGGGTTTGCGTTTGTGACCGAGAGTTTTTGAGCGTGCCGTCGCCCTTGACCCCAACCCGCCCCGCGCGCACAGTCACACCACCGGGCCCGCGCCCGCACAGCACCGCCATGACCCCCATCGGCCGCGAAGTCACCGTTCAAGAAACCACGGTTGGCGACCTGGACGGCGTGTCGTGCGGTGCCGCCAACCTGTGGGACGGCGAGGTCTCGTTGACCACCTGGAGCGACACCGTGCCCGAGTTGACGCGCCGCGTCGCCGTCGGCGCGTGCGTGGAAGCCGGCGCCGGGCTGTGGCTGGTCGTCGCCTTGCGCGATCCGCCCGGTCGCCTCGGCAGCGTCACCTTGCGGCGCGTTGGCTGACCACAGCACCGAAAACCCAGCAATCCCTGGTCGCACACTGCTTGTCCTTTGCGTTTGTCGCTGGGCGGCGGGTACAGCGTCGCCTCCGCACCTCTGCGCGACTTGTGAAACATGACTGCCACGCTTCGTGACCTGCTGACTCTGGCGTGGCCCATCGTGGTGTCGCGCTCGACCCAGACCGTGATTGGTGTCAGCGACGCGCTGATGGTCGCGCACCTGGGCGAGGCGTCGCTGGCGGCGACCACCACTGGCGCCATGAACACCTTCACGCTGCTCATCCTGCCGATGGGCGTGTGCTTTATCGTCTCCAGCTTCTCCGCCCAGTTGCACGGCGGTGGCGATTCAGCGGGAGCCCGGCGCTACGGCTGGTACGGCCTCGGCCTCGCCGTCGCCACGCAGTTGCTGTGCCTGGTGACCCTGCCGGTCGTGGGTTGGGCGCTCGGCGGCCTTGGCTACGCGCCCGACGTCTTGGCGCAAATGAACGACTACATGGCGATTCGCCTGTGGGGCGGTGGCGCGGCGATTGGCTTGGAAGCGCTGGCGAACTACTACGGCGGCCTGGGCGACACCCGGGTGCCAATGCGGGCAAATGTGCTGGCAATGGTCTGCAACGTCGGCCTGAACTGGGTGCTCATCGACGGTCACCTCGGTGTGCCGGCGATGGGCGTTGCTGGGGCGGCGCTAGCGAGCGCCATCAGCTCGGGCCTGGCGTTTCTGTACCTGTTCAGCCGTTTCTGGCGGCAGGCCACGCCGTCGCCAGTTACCTGGCGCTGGCCGGAATTCGGCCGCATGCTGCGTTTTGGCTTGCCGTCCGGCATGAACTGGTTCTTGGAGTTCATGGCCTTCATGTTCTTCATCAACGTCGTCGTTGGGGGGCTGGGCACCACGTCGCTCGCGGCGATGATGGCGGTCATCCAAATCAACTCCGTGTCGTTCATGCCGGCGTTTGGCATGGCGAGCGCGGGCGCGATCCTGGTCGGTCAGCACATCGGCGCCGGCTTCAAGGATGCGGTGCCCGGCATCGCCAAAATGACGCTCAAGGTCTGCGCCACCTGGCAGGGCACGGTCGGGCTGCTGTACCTGCTGATGCCAGGGCTGATCTTTGCACCGTTTGCCAAAGGGCCGGCACACGAAGCGCAAGCCTTGCTGGCGATAGGCGCGCACATGCTGCTGCTGTCGTCGTTGTGGCAGCTGTTCGACTCGGGCGTGGCGGTGTTTGCCGAGGCTTTGCGCGCGGCTGGCGATACGGCGTGGCCGATGTGGGCGCGCACGGTGCTCGGCTGGGCGTTTTTCGTGCCCGGCAGCTGGTACACGGTGCAGCGCCTGGGCTGGGGCGTCGATGCAGCGATGTTCTGGATTGTCGGCTACATCGGCCTTTTGGCGCTGTTGATGGTGTTGCGGTTCCGGGCTGGCGTGTGGCGCGGTATCGAGCTGGTTCAGGGGGCGCCGGGCGCGCACGGGTGACGGCAAACCGTTATCGCCGCAGGTCGCTGGCCCCTGGCAATCGGCAGCGACTGGCTCACCCATGCCGTTTCAGCGCATTGACCCCAGCCCCTTTTTCGCCGTAGGCTCGCCGTACGCGTCGGCCTTCGACGGTCGGCGTGCCTCTCCCCACGCTCGCAAAATAAGCGCAAAGCCGGTCGCACCCGCGTGCACCGCAACGTCGCTTCGCGCCAAAAGGTCCGCGCCATGCAGTCCGCCCCCGTCCGCCCCGAGTATCGCGTCCTCATCGTCGACGATGAGCCGGACGTCCTCACCGTGACCCGGATGTCGCTGCGCACCGTCAGCCATGCGGGTCGACCGCTGCGCCTGCTGACGGCGGCGAGCGGTGCCGAGGCCGTGCGTATGGTCGCGGCAGACCCCGATATCGCGCTGGTGTTCATGGACGTGGTCATGGAGTCCAGCAACGCCGGCTTGGAAGCCTGTCGCGCCATCCGCGAACAGTTGGGCAACCGCCTCGTGCGGCTGGTGGTGCGCACCGGTCAGCCTGGCACCGTGCCTGAGCGCGAAACCATTGAGGCCTACGACATCGACGGCTACCTGGCCAAGGCCGAAATTACCTCATCGCGCCTGTACTCGACCGTGCGCACAGCGCTGCGTGCCTACGACCAGCTGTGGCAGCTGGAGCGCCAGCGGCGGCTACTGACCGCCGTGCACGATTGCGTGGCGCAGTTGCACTCGTTCCAGCCGATTGAGCAGATCTTGGGCCGGGTGCTGGCGGCGGCGCAAGTGGTGTGCCCATGCCCGCTGGCCGTGCTCGCCCTTGAGGCCGCCAGCGCTGGGGGCGACCGCCAGCGCTTCTTCTTGCACCAGGGCAGCGAGGCCAGCTACGCCACCGCCGACGCGGTGCGCATGGAGCTGGTCCGCTTTCGTGCAGAAGGCCAGCTGCATGAGCCAGCAGCGGCGGCCGGCGGGTGGGCGGTGCCGCTGACGGTGCCGCGCGCCTTGGCGGACGGCTGGCTGTTCGTGCGCGAGCCCTCGCCAGACGAATTTGCCCGACAAGCGCTGGCGGTGTTGTTGGAGCATGCCGGCAACTTGGTGTACTCGACGCTGTCCGAGCAGCTATTGCGCGCGCAGCAGGGCAGCGACCCGCATGCGCAGTGGATCGTCTAGGCGCGATGGAAGCGACGCCCACGCCCAACGCAACGCGAATCGCCACCGCTGCGACAGCGCTGGCAACGGCAGCCTTTGCCCTGAGCTTTGCGGCCTGGGTGCTCAATGCCGTGCTGGTCAGTCACCTGACCAGAAGCGGCGTGTTCGCGTTCGACGAATTGCAGACCACGCTGCTACTGGCCGCGCCGTTTTTTACGGGCGCCCTTTGCCGGATTCCGCTGGGCCTGCTGTGCGACCGGCTCGGCGCGCGGCCGATGATGATTGGCTTGCTTTTGGCCGTCGCCGGCGCATTGGCGGCGCTTGCGCAAGCTCAGGGTTTCGCGAGCTACCTCGCAGCAAGCCTGGCGCTGGGTCTAGCCGGCGGCAGCTTTTCGGTCGGCATCGCCTACGTGTCGCTGTTTGTCGAGCGGCGCCGTCAGGGTTTTGCGCTCGGCGTCTTTGGCCTGGGTACCGCGGGCGCGGCGTTGACCACAGCGCTGGCGCCGACTCTGCTGATGGCGCTGAGCGACCCCGCCAAGCCGGACACCTGGCGGCAATTGCCGTACCTGTACGCGGCGGTGCTGGTCGCAACGGCGGCGGCCGTCTGGCTCGCTGGCCCCGTCGCACCACGCCGCGCCGATCGGCAGAGTAACAGCCTGCGGGCGCAGTTGGCTCCGCTGGCCGACCCGGTGGTGTGGCGGTTTGGCGGGTACTACGCATTGGTGTTTGGCGCGACGGTTGCGCTGACGCAATGGCTGGTCCCCTACGGCATGAACGTGCACGGCATGACGTTGCAGGGCGCAGGTCTGCTGGCGACGCTCATCGCCCTGCCTTCCGGTCTGGTCAAGCCGGTGGGCGGCTGGCTGGCGGACCGCCTCGGCCCAGGCCCGCTGCTTTCTGCGTCATTCGGCACCTGCCTCGCGGTCGCGCTGCTGCTTTCGGTACCGCGGATGGAAGTGGTGTCGCCGGGTGAGGGCATCGCCGCCAAGGCAGCCGGGGTCGTCGAGCGGGTCGGCCCAGACGCGGTCGTCATCGGCGGCACCCGCTATGCCTTGCAGCCAGAGATGCCGACTCAAAGCGGCGCCCAGCGCTGGCATACGCCGCTGGTGCACATTGGGGACAAGGTCGCGACCAAACAACTGATTGCCAGCGGCTCCACGCGGGTGGTGTATCCGCAGCCGTTGGGGTTGGTGCTGCCGTTGATAGCGCTGTTTGCGCTGGCCTGTGGCATCGGCATGGCCGGCGTTCTCCGCTTTATCCCAGAGCGCTTTCCCGACCGCGTCGGCGCGGTCAGCGGTCTGGTCGGCATGTTGGGCGCGGTCGGTGGCTTTGTGCTGCCGGTGCTGTTTGGCGCGCTGTTACACGGCACTGGCTTGTGGGCCAGTTGTTGGTGGGCTTTAGCGTTGGTCGCTGGCCTGTGTTTTTGGGGCCTGAACACGGTGCGGCGCCACATCGTGCAAGAGCAAGCCCCCGACCTGGCACGCTTGTCCGAACGGTCGGTGACGGCCAGCAACTACCACGGTCACCGCGGTGCAGAGACGCTGCAGTTGCTCGAGAAGGTGCCACTGTTTGCGGGCCTCGATGCAAAGGCACTGGCGGCCGTCCTCGCGGCCGGCGAAGAGCAGACGGCCGAGGCGGGCAGTGTGCTGTTTCGCGAAGGCGATGCGGGCGACGCCTGTCTGGTGCTGCTGGAGGGGCGAGTGCGGCTGCATCGCCAGCGTGGTGAACAGGACCTCGAGCTCGCGCAAGTCGAGACTGGCGGCTTTTTCGGCGAGCTGGCGCTGTTTGACGGCAGCCCGCGCTCGGCGACCGCATCGGTGCTGCAAGACAGCTGGCTGTTCGTATTGGGCCGCGACGTGTTCTTGGCGCTGTTGGCGCACAACCAGCAGATGCTGGCGATGGTACTGGCGCGCATGGCCGGCAACCTGCGCGGCAGCAACGACCACCGTGTCAACCTGCTGCTGCAGCAACAAATTGTGCAGACAGAAGCAGAGGTTGCGCGCCTGCGTAGCGTCTCGCAGATGGTCGCGGGCGTGGCGCACGAGGTCAACACACCGCTCGGTATCATCGTCAACGCGGCCAGCCTGATGGGCGAGCTGCTGCCGCTCGCCAAAAGCGGTGCCGACGACGAGGCGTTTGAGGATCTGGCCGGTGCGAGTTCGCTCGTGCTCAAGAATGCCCGCCACGCCGCCAACCTGGTCCAGACCTTTCGCAGCCTGTCGGTCCGGCAAATCACCCACGCCCGCGAGCGTGTGGCCATGCCGGCGCTGGTGCAAGAAGTGCTGGGCCTGTTCGCGCTTGAAGCGCGCACCCTCAAACTCGATGTGCAATTTGCTGCGCAGGTGCCGCAAGACGCGCCGCTGTGGGACGGCATCCCCGGTCACTTGACCCAAGTCTTGCTCAATCTGCTGACCAACGTGGGCCGCTACGCCTACCCGGATGGCAACGGCGGACCGGTCCACGTGACCGTTGAGCGACCACCGCTCGGCGGCTTTGTGCTGGTTGTCCGCGACGAGGGCGCCGGCATGGCCGCCAAGACTTTATCGCGCATTTTCGAGCCGTTCTTTACCACCGGCCGCGACAAGGACGGTGTCGGCCTGGGCCTCGCCATCGTACACGAGACCGTGACGGCCGGTCTGGGCGGCAAGATCGCCGTGCAGTCCCAAGTTGCTGCGGGCACTGCCTTTACCATCGAGTTGCCGGACGTCGTTCCAGATGCGCTTGGGGGGCACACTGTCTCTTGACCTGCCCAGCGTGCCACGCCAGGCGCGAGTGACCGGCGGCGAACGCAGCTGTTGTGGCGCCCGCAGCGTAGACCATGACCAGCGCCATGCCGCCACCGTGCCAGGCAAGCTGCGGAGCCCATTGCCATGACCCTGCCTACCATCGCCCACGCGGGCATGCTGCCGGATCTGCACCACACCCACCCGTGCATGCTCGACCCGGACAGCCAGACTGAGCCGCCGCGGCACATTTCTTGCTCGTTTTGTGGCGTGGGCGACGGTGCGTCCATCGTCTGCGAGACGGAGGACGGACCGAGCACTGCGCCGCTACCGCCTGGGCCCGCGCAGCTCCGGCTGCGTCGCGACGGCCGCAATTGGCAGCTTGCCGTCACCATCACCGATGCGGTGCTGACCCTGGACGACCCGACTGCAGTCAACACGGTCGGTGTCGGCCAGGTGCTGGCCTGCGACCTGCAAGTGGGTGCGGCTGAGGCCCGCGCGCTCGAATTGCTGTGCACAGCACCCAACCAGTTCGTGCTGGCGGCGCCGCCGCCAGTGCAGCGCGAACGCGTACAGGCGCCGATGCCGACCAGCGGCTGCATCAAGTTCACCCATTCGCTGGTGCGCCAGGCGACGCCGTACCCGATTCACCTCGCGCCGAGCGTGCGCACCGCCAACGGCGAACGCCAGACGGTCAGCTACGCCGAAGCCATCGACCGCTTTGCCGACTTGCTGTTGCAGCACCGTGAGCCTGCTACCCGGACGCTGATCTATGCCAGCGGTCAGGTCGACTACTTCACCGTGTTCGCGACCCAAGAGGTCTTTCGCCTGCTGGGCGTGCGCAACCTGACCGGCAACGCCGAGCATTGCTTGAACGCCGGTGCCGTCCACAACGAGATCCTGACCGGCCAGGAAGGGCCGTTTTTGACGCTCAAACAGTGCGTCGAAGGCAGCGACCGCTTCTTTATCTTCAACGGCTGGAATGGCCTTATCACCCACCCTCCGGCCTTTGCCCAACTGAGCAGGCGACCCGACTTCGACGCCGTGCTCATCGAAGTCATGGAGAGCGAGACCGCAAAATTCATCGAAAAGAAGCTGGGACCAGAGCGCGTATTGCTGATTCGACCAGGCAGCGACCCGCAGTTGGCGCTGGCGGTGGCCCATCAGCTGATCCATCGCCACGCGGACGCGCTGGATGCCGGATTTGCCGCCAACCACGCCGATGCCGAGAGCTTGCAGCGCTACATGGCACTGGCCGCGAGCGACACCTGGGCGCCGCAACGCGTGGCCGAGCGCATCGCGCCGGAGCCGGACCTCGTGCAGCGACTGGTCGACGGCATCGCCCTGATTGCCCAGCGCATGGCGGCGCCGGACCGGGTGCCCGTCAACCTGCCGTCGGTCGGCCTGTCGCAGTCATCTGGCGTCGTCGCCCACTGCCTGTGGGGTAGCGCACTGGCGCTGGTGGGCAAGTATGGCCTGCGCGGCCACGGTCAGCCGGCCGGCGGCACGCTGCGCCTGCCAGGGCAGATTAACGCCGAATCGGAAGTGCAAGGCTTGTCGCGTAAGTATTTCATGGGCCGCATCAAGATGGACGACGCCGCCGACGCTGCCCTGCGCATGGGCTTGCCGGCCGACGCCTATCGTCGTGTGACTCAAGAGACCGCTCGCGCGGCGCTCGACTACAGCGATCCAACGCCCGGTGAGCGCGAGCTTTTCGTGTGCATCGGCACCCAGTTCGAAGCCAACATGATGGGCCGGCAACGGTGGCTGGCCAAACTGCGCGACCCGACGGTCAGCCTGGTCGTCATCGACCCGACGCCCGATACCTTTGCGCTGGAGCAGGCAGAGCTCATCATTCCGTCTCCGCCGCATCCGGCAACCCCAAAGCTGTACCAAAACGGCGAGTGGAAGCTGACGCTGTCGCTGCCGCAAAAGCAGGCGCCGGCGCAGAGCCGCTCCGATCCGACGATCCTGTACGACGTCATGGCGCGAATCGGCGACAAGCTGGCGGCCGATCCCCAGCTTTGCGCCCGGCACGCGGACCTGGCTGCACATCTGGCCTACATCGGCGAGCGCTTTGCAGCGGGCTTGCCGCGCCAAGGCGGTGAGGTCAACCGGGCGCACCTGTGGGCCCGCGTGCAGGCGTATATGGCTGGTGGTCGCGGACCGCTCTATTGCCGGCCAGAGCGCGACGACGGCACGCCGATTACCTGGCAGAATCTGTTGGCCGATGGGCACGCCTACTACGGCGGCGTGGGCACGACCCGGTTTCGACTGGACCTGGCGCAACCGTTTGCCGACGTCTATCGGCAGCCGACGCGCTTCAAGTTCTTCGTGCCGACCGCCGCCGATCTCGAGCTGCCGACTGGCATCGTGCTCAACAGCGGTCGATCGTCGCTGAGCGATGACCGCGGCCGCATTGCCTGGGCGACGGCGACTTTCAACTCGGGCAAGGGTACGCCCGTGGCTGGCATGCCCGATGAGCATCCGCTGCACATCGCGCCGGCGCTGGCCGCGCGGCACAAGCTGCAGACTGGCGACCGTGTCCGCGTCATCGGCGACGACGGCCAGGTCGAATTGCCCGTCGTGGTCAGCTCGCGGGTCAAGGGCCAAAGCGTCTATGCCAGCTTTCACAAGTCGCGGGCGCAGATGGACCGCGGCGTCAGTATCAACGACGCCGTCTCGCACCTGCCGCGCTGCGCGTACAGCGCCCAGACCAAGGTCAAGGTCGCCACGGTGCAGCTGCGGCGCGTCGCGGCGCTGTTGCCCGACACCACTCGCATTGACCCGTGTGTTGAGTTGCCAATCTGGAATGGCGAAGCCATGCCGCTGACCGTGACAGCGGTGATTCAAGAGACCCACGATGTCTACACCTACCGCATGCAGGGCGACCCGCTGTGCCGGTTTGCTTACTGGCCCGGCCAGTTCTGCACCCTGGTGTTGAACATCAACGGCAAGCGCGTGTTGCGGTCGTATTCGATTTCGAGCACGCCGACGCGCCCGTATGCGCTCGAGATCACGGTCAAGCGCGTCGAAGGCGGCCTGGTCTCCAACTGGTTGGCCGACAACGTGCGGCCCGGCACACAGCTGGTCGTCACTGGCCCCAAAGGCCACTTCTGTCTGCAGCCAGGCAAGATTGCGGCGAAGCTTTTGCTCATTGGTGCCGGTAGCGGCGCCACCCCGGTGATGTCGATGGCGCGCTACCTGGGCGATGTCGCCGCCGCCACCGATGTCCGCGTTCTCAACTGTGTGCGGACGACCCAGGATCTGCTGTTTGCCCAGGAGCTTGCGCTGCTGCAGAGCCGTCAGCCGGGGCTGCGCGTGACCCACATTCCCAGCATCGCCGATACGCCGTGGCCAGGTTGGGTCGGGCGCTTGAACGAGGAGATCCTGCGCGACACCGTGCCCGACTTTGCCGACCGCGTCGTCTACATGTGCGGACCGGCGGGCTTTATGTCCAGCGCGCGCACGCTGTTGGAGTCGCTCGGGATGGCCGGCACGGACATTCACCAGGAGAGCTTTGGCGGCCCGCGGGCACACGCGGGTCAAGCGTCGGGACAGCTGGAGCTGGCGTTTTCTATCCAGTTTGCCAAAAGCGCCAAGCGCGTGCCGATGCGTGCCAACGCGCCGTTGCTTGAGCTGGCCGAAGACGGCGGCATCGAACTGCCGTACAGCTGCCGTGCGGGCAGCTGCGGCGAGTGCAAGGTGCGGTTGCTGGGCGGCGCCGTACACTGTGCGGGCGATGCCGGCGGGCTTAGCTCCGCGGAAAAGGCGCAAGGCTGGGTGCTCTCGTGTGTCGCGGTGCCCCAGACGGATTGCGCGGTGGATGCTTGAGCTTGGGCCGGGCGGCCAGGCGCTGCAACATTTTCGCGGTGAGGCGAGTAGGACGCGCGTCTTGGCGGCCGAGCACCCAAAGCTCGCCCAATGGCACTAGCTTGGGCGGCTTGGGCAGCGGTAGTCCGGCGTCGCTGGACTGATTCTGGGAGATGTTCAGTAGCAGCACGCCCTTGCGCTCGACAACCGGCTTGCCGTTGAACACCTCGCCAGCGTCAGGATCAGGCACTGGCACAGGTTCAGGCACAGGTTCAGGCACAGGTTCAGGCACAGGTTCAGGCACAGGTTCAGGCACAGGTTCAGGCACAGGTTCAGGCTCGGGACAGGCGCAGCACCGAAGTTTGGGCCATGGCGCCGCTCAAGCACCGCGACAGCACGGGTCGCAAGCGTGAGATCCACAAAGACTCGGCCATGACCAGGCCACCGCGCAAGGCGCCGCCAGGCCGGCAGGGTAGCACCACGGTGGCGCCGGGTCATCCGCGCCAGCGACTTGCGCAACCGTCCGGCCTTCTCCAAACTTCACAGTCCTGCGTCCGCGATGTTCCCCGGTTGTACGCAAGGCGCTGACGAGGTTGCTCATGCTCGATGCCCGCCGCTTTTTGACCCTGGCTGCCTTCGCTGCCGCCCTGACTGCCGCATGCGACGACGGCGCAGGCGGCGGTGGCCTTGAAGTTGGCGGCGCGCTGCTGGATGTGGAGTCCGAGGTCGCCGATTCGCTGTTTGGTGGCGCCGGCCTCGACGCCGGCTCTGAGGAAGCCACGGCGCCCGAAATCGCGGTGCTCGAAGTCGCCAGTGAGGTTGCGCAGGAAACCACAGACGCGCCCACCGACGCGGGCTGCACCCAGCCAGGCTGCGTCTGCACCGAAAACACCCAGTGTGACAGCGGCCAGTGCATCGAGAACGGCGCCGCCAAGAAGTGCGCCAAGCTGTGCGCCGGGACCTGCGAGACCGGCACCAAGTGCGCGCAAGTCGCTGCGCCCGGCGGCGACATCGTCAACGTGTGCGTGCCGGCCTATCCGCGGCTGTGCGAGCCGTGCAACGCCGACAGCGAGTGCAGCAACGTGGTGGGCGGCGCCGACAACCGCTGCGTGCCGTACAAAGACGACAAAGGCGCGTTGGTCGGCAACTTCTGCGCGACGCCGTGCGCGACCGCCGGCGACTGCCCGGGCGGCTATGCGTGCAGCGAAGCGCAGAGCGCGGGCGGCGCCAAAAGCAAGCAGTGCGTGGCCGAAAAGCTGCAATGCGCCTGCGACGAACGGGCAGTCAAGCTCGAGCTAAAGACCGCGTGCACGCAGGTCAATGCGGCCGGATCGTGTCAGGGGCAGCGTGGCTGTTCGGCAGGCGGCCTGTCGGCGTGCGATGCCAAAGCGGCCGAGGCGGAAGCGTGCAACCTCAAGGACGACGACTGCGACGGCCAGACCGACGAACCGAGCGCGGGCATGTGCGACGACGGCGAATCGTGCACCTACGACAACTGCATCGGCGCGCAATGCCAGCACCCGCCTACGACCGGAGCGTGCAAAGACAGCGACGCCTGCACCGCCAATGAGCAGTGCGCCAATGGCAAGTGCATCGGCGACAAAATCGCCTGCGACGACAAGAACCCATGCACCGTCGATGCTTGCAACCCTGCCGTCGGCTGCACGGCAACCGGCGACGACAGTGCATCCTGCACCGATAGCAACGCCTGCAGCGTAGGCGACAGCTGCAAGGCCGGCGTATGCCTGCCCGGCGCGGTCACCGTCTGCGACGACCAGAACGGCTGCACCGCCGACAGTTGCGACCCCAAGACCGGCTGCGTGTTCGCGCCCAATCTCGCGCCGTGCAGCGACGACAATCTGTGCACGGTTGCCGACGTCTGCGCAGGGGCGCAAATCCAAACCCGAGCGCCCATTCTTTTTTAGGTTTGTAATTTCAAGCCATTGGCTAGCGGCCTTGGCGGCGCATCGACCGCCTGGCGGAAACTTTCATCCCAGGTATCCGACGCCCATGCACAACGCAG
>SXRM01000358.1 GCA_005792545.1 Pseudomonadota bacterium
AAAACAAAATCGCAGCCCGGCGTAGGCCGGGCTTGGCATCCTGAGCCTGCGGCTTCAGCCGCCGGGTTCAAGACGAACGTCATGTAGTTACGTGAGTGGTGCGCTCCGGGCGGTGGACCCCAGTCCGTGAACCACACCCGCCCACCCACGTTGCGTTGGCGGCCCGCCGCCCCGGTGATAGAGTAACCGCCCTTGCCCTGGCGACCGCGTGCGCAACGAATTTCCGCAACCGTTTGGCCCCTACGAACTGCTGCGCCGGCTCGGTCGCGGCGGCATGGCCGAAGTGTACCTGGCCAAGGCGCCGACCAACCACGGCGACAGTCGGCTGGTCGCGCTCAAGCGCATGCACGCTCAGTTGACCGAAGACCAGAGCGCGGTGGACATGCTGGTGCAAGAGGCGCGTTTGGCGATGCGCTTTGATCACACCAACATCGCGCAGACCTTTGAACTCGGCTGCCACGACGGCACCTACTTTTTCATCATGGAGTACGTGGACGGCGTCGACCTGGGTACGCTGGCCCAGAGCTGCGAGAACCGCGGCGCCCGCCTGCCTGCCCAGTTGGTCGCCTATGTCTGCGCCGGTATTGCCCGCGGTCTGTCGCACGCCCACGACCTGTGCGACGAGAACGGCAGTCGGCTCGGCATCGTCCACCGCGACGTCAGCCCGCAGAACGTGCTCATCAGCCGCATGGGCGAGGTCAAGATCATCGACTTCGGCGTGGCCAAGGTCGCCGCCCGCATCCAGCAGACCATGGCTGGCATCATCAAGGGCAAGTACGCCTACATGAGCCCGGAGCAGGCCAGCGCCGAGCCGGTGGACCCGCGCAGTGACGTGTTCAGCCTGGGCGTGTGCATGTGGGAGCTGGTGACCGGCAAGCCCCTGTTCCGCGCGCTCGGCAGCAGTTCGCCGTTTGCGGTGCTGCGTGCGGTGCGCGAAGACCCGATCGCCAAGGCGCACAACATCGCGCAGGGCTTGTCGGCAGAGCTGTCGGCGATCATCCACAAGGCACTGGAGCGCGACAAGGCGCACCGCTTCCAAAGCATGGCCGCGCTGGCGGACGAGTTGGAAGGCTGGCTGCGCAAGACGGCCCCGGGCTACGACGCTCGCCGCCTTGCAGATGACGTGCGCAAGCAGGTGCAAGCCGCCCCGCCTGGGTCGGTGCCGCAGAACGCCATCGCCACGCCGCCGCTCGCCAAAATGGCGCTCGACGAGTACCAGCCGTCGCAACTGTCCGTGGTGGCGCAAAGCCCGATCGACCCCGGTCGCGCGCCGCCACGGCGGCCGCATCACGCGCTGACCGCGCCCGAGACGTACGCGGCTGGCGGTCCGCGGCAGCCGTCGATGATGTACCCGCGCGCCTATCTGTTGCCTGATCAGCGCGCGGAATTAGAGCTGTCTGCGCAGTCTACCGACCAGGAGCCGGCCCAGCCGACGCTGCCGGTGTGGACGCCGCCGGTCGCCCCAGCGTGGTGGCCGTCGCGTCGCGTTGTCCGCCAGTTCTTGTGGGTGGGCGCCGTGGCGCTGGTGTTTGCGCTCGGCTGGAGCACGATCGCTACGCTGGTGCGTATGGGCACGATCTGACGCTGCTTGGGAGCTGTGCAAGACCAACTCGATCGCCCTGCCAGCCGGCGGAGCGGCGACTCGGCTTGCAAAGACGCGTGCTTGCGACCCACGGAACAGGCAAACGGGCCGCTACGCCGGTTGCAGCTGATGCAGCGGCAGCTCAAATTCCAGCTTGCCGACGCGGACTTTGACAGTACGGCCTAGGTTGGCGACGACTTCGCCTTCCTTGCCGGCCAGAAGCCCACCGGTCAACACGACTTTGTCACCAGCACTCGGCCCGTGGGGCGGCGGCGGCTTGGGCGGCTCGCGCGTCGGAGGTTGCGGCTCGCGAGGAGGCCCCCAGCGCGCATCTTCGGGCCTGCGGTCGTTGCGACCTGGGGGCTGCTGTTGTCTGCGGTCGCTGGGGTGTCCTTGCTGTTGGGGGGGGCCACCGCGATCCTCGCGCCAGCCCGGTCGGTCGCGATCACCGTGCCACTGCTGCCGCGGCGGAGGAGGTGGCTCGGGCGGGGGCTGCAGGAACGGCACGATGCGATCGACAAGACTCGGCCGCGGCTCGGTCGGCAGCTTGCGCGGTGGCGCCGGCGCTTGTGGTCGGTAGGGCTGCCAGGGCCGCGCCGCTGCTTGGACGCGCGCCGGCGGCGGCTGACGGTCGGTGCCCTCCGCGCTGGTCGCGGGTGCTTCGACTGCAGGCGCGGCTGCGCCACTGGCAGCGAGCAGTGTCCGCAGTGCCGGCAAGGCCTGACTCAGCCACATACCCAGGTCGCCGATCGGGTCGGTCCACGCCAGCGCCTCGTCGACGGACCAGCGGCGCGCGACAACCACGCCCGCAGCCTCCACAGGTGGCAGTGACCAGCCAAGCAACTCGACCCAGTCGGCCCAGCCGGCAGCCGCCTGCCGCGCGCCTTGCAGGTCGAACGCGGCGAGTTCGGGCGCACCCAGCTCAATGACAACCCCGTCGCCATCGGCGCGCACGGCGATGTGGGCGTGATAGCGCTCTGGGTTGGCGGCGGAAACGGCGGAGTGGCCCGCTTCAATGCGGTCGCGGTCAGCGCTCGGGCGCGTCAGCAGGGCCGCGGCATGGTCGACACTGTGATCATTGAAGAAGTGCGGCTCAGCCTTGGCGGACCACAGCTCAAGGCCTGCGCGATCGAGGCCCTGTCGCTCTAACGCGACCTCGACCAGCGAACGCAGGCGCTCGCGGACGCGGCTCCGTTCAGGCGTAAAGCGGTTGGAGGCCCGCTTGGCCGGCGCCCACGCGGCGAAGTCGTCGGCCATCCAGCCGTCAAAGCGTTCGAAAAGCGCCATGGCGCGAGTCCCTGCGCTGCGTTGGCTAGCCCACCACGTCGAACGGCGTCAGCCATTGCGCGTAGGCGGGGTTGCGGCCCTGGACCACGTCAAAGTAGGCCGCCTGCAGCTGCGTGGTCAGCGGTCCACGGCTGCCGATGCCGATCTTGCGGCCGTCGACCTCGCGCACCGGCGTGACCTCCGCCGCGGTGCCGGTCAAGAACACCTCGTCGGCGCAGTACAGTTCGTCGCGCGCAAACAGCCGTTCTTCGGTGCGGACTCCCAGGTCACGGGCCATCTGCAGAATTGTCGCGCGGGTGATGCCGCCCAGGATGTTCAAGCCGAGTGGCGGCGTAATCAGCGTGCCGTGTTGCACCATGAAGATGTTCTCGCCCGACGCTTCGGTGACGTAGCCCTGCTCGTTGAGCAGGATCGCCTCATCGGCACCGCACGCCAACGCTTCGCGCTTGGCCAGGATTGAGTTGACGTAATGCCCGGTAATTTTGGCCTTGGACATCACCGTCGCGTGTCCCGGTCGCTGAAACGCCGAGATCTTAGCGCGAATGCCGTTGCGCAGGCCTTCTTCGCCCAGGTACGCGCCCCACTTCCACGCCGCGATGAGCACATGGATCGGATTGGCGGCGGCGCCGATGCCCATGGCGCCATCGCCGATGTAAATGACCGGCCGCAGGTAGCCTGCTGCGAGGCGATTGGCTTGCAGCGCAGCGATACAGCCGGCCGCGATGTCGTCTAGACCGTACTGCAGACCCAGATCGAGCGTGGCGATATGGGCGCTGTCGACCAGCCGCCTGGCGTGGTCGCGCAGGCGGAACACGGCGCCTCTGCCCGGCGCGATCTCATAGGCGCGGATGCCCTCAAAGGCCGCCAACCCATAGTGAAACGAGTGGGTCAGGTGCGGCAGCCGTGCGCCATCGGCGTCGACGATGCGGCCGTTGAGCCACACGCGCACGTCGGGCGAATTGCCTGGAATTACTGCGGTTGCCACAAATGCCTCCGGGTGCCCGCCGGCACGGTTGGCAGTCTAGCGCGGGCCGCGTTTGCTTGTCACGGTCGGCCGCGGCAGGCTTGCTCGGTGGGCCAGCGCCCGCGCAGCAAAGACCATGGCCACCAAACGCATCGCTCGCGGTCATGCCGCCCCTGACCTCGGGTTTACGGCGCTTGTCGCCCAGTGGCCCGACGCGGCCGTGGCAGTCCTGCAGCGCCTGGATGATCCTGACCAGATTCAAGAGTGGCTGAACGGCATCGTCAGCGCCGACTGGAGTCAACTGCGCAGCCCGCTGTCGGTCGTTCGCGATCGCCGCTGCAACCCGCTCGACGCTGGCCTGTTCGCCGCTGCCGCATTGCGCCGCCTGGGTCTAAGGCCAAGCGTCTTGCCGATCCGGCGCGGCGACGATGTGTGGCTGGCGGCCCTGTTTCGGCAAGGCAGCAAGCTCGGCGTGGTCGGATGGCACCCTGACGCGCGCCTGCGCTTCCGCCGAGTGGCGCCGGCACAAGTGGCTGTGCTGGCACACAGTTTGGCCGTCGACGGCGTTGTGGCCGTGATGCCATTGCGCAGCTACAACCTTGCTCACTTTGATGGGCAGGACTGGATGACCGACGACAGCGCGGCTGGGCGCGCCGCCGAAGTGGTGCTGGCGGCGCTGGATCGCTTGCCTTGAGGCCGAACTACAGGCCGAAATAGGTTCGCGCCACAGCTTCCAAGCCCTCTGGCGGGTAGCCGCGCGGACCCTGGTACTTCATGCCGTTGATGTACACCGACGGCGTGCCGGACACGCCCGCGCGCTGGCCCTCGCCGACGTCGCGACCGATGACGCTTTTGCCGGCGCCGCTCTCCAGCGCTTTCTTGAAGCGCGCGCCGTCCAGGCCGGCTTGCTCGGCGTACTTGACCAGATTGTCCTGGTCCAACGCGTTCTGGTTGTTGTAGAGCACGTCGTGGTAGGCCCAGAACTTGTCTGGGCCCTGTTCGAGCGCTGCCATCGACGCCTCTGCGGCTGCCTGCGCCTTGTCGTGGATGTCGAGCGGCATGTGCTTGTACACAATGGCGACGTCGTTCGGGTATTTTTTCTGGAATTCCTTGAGGCTCGGTCCGACCTTGGCGCAGAACGGGCACTGGAAATCCTCAAACACCGCCACTTGGATCTTGGCCGTCGCCTTGCCCAGGATCGGGCTGCCAGCCGTGTCAAAAGTCTGCTTGGGGCCGGCCATCTGCTCGAAATTCTTTCCGCTTTTGACGATCTCCTGGTACAGCTCGACGCCCTTCTTGCCCATCGACTTGGCCTGCTCTTCGGACTTCTTGAGCTGGTCTTCGATAATCGGCTTCAAGCGATCATAGGTCTTGGGCGCAGCGAGGCGCACGCCGTTGACCATGATGTTCGGGTAGGTATTGGCCGCGATCTCGCTCGCTTCCAGGCTGTCGCGCAACACTTGCATGCGCCACTTGCCGGTCTCGACCTCTTTCTTGACCTTGTCCCAGTTGACGCCCGACTCCTTGGCCGCCGACTCAATGGAACTCGGCGAGATCGACGCGCTCTTGATGAGCTTGTCAAACAGGGGCCAGAACTTGCCCTGCGCATTGGCGGCTGCGGCGACTTCGCTGGCGTAGATCGAGTCCGGGTGCGGCATCGGCACGACTTTGTGCTTGAAACGAATCTGGACCTTGTCGCCGAAGTCCTTGACGATGTTGTCGATCGCCGGGGCGAAGTCGACGGTTTCCTGGTTGCCGAAGGCGCCAAAGATGACCACCTTGACGTTGACGGCGTCGGGGCCCTTCTTGGCGTCATCGTCGTGGATGACCGCCCGCCAGATCTGGTTGGGGTCCGCGGGCGCGCTCGGCGGTGTGCTTGGGCTGGGCGTCGGGCTGGGGCTCGGCGCCGGGCTGGGCGTCGGACTCGGCGCCGGGCTGGGCGTTGGCGCCGCGGACGGGGTCGGTGTCGCTGAGCTGACGCTGGCAGGCGCGGCCGCCGCGGCCGCAGGACCCGTCGATGTCGCCGGCTTGTGCGACGCGCGACCCACGACGTAGCCGCCGACGAACACCAGGATGAGGATGAGGAAGACTTGCTCTCGCTTCATGGCCGAACTGTGGCTCCATGCGCCACATGGGGCGCTTGCGGACGCGGCAGTTTAGGATGGCGTGCCGTGCGCGCAAGATGGCGCAAGCCCAACACGAAAGCTGCCGACGTTGGTTGATAACTAGGCTAGATGTTTTGAAAACTCTGCAATCCGCCTATTGCCCGACTTGCAGACGCTTGGCGAACTTGTCGTCGTGGCCAACTTCGCGGATGCGCGCTTGGGCACCGGCGATGTCGTAGGCGACGCGCACATGCTGCAGGCCTTTGGTCTCGGAATCGAAAATCACAAAGCAGGCCTGCGGGTTGCGGTCGCGCGGCTGACCGACCGATCCGACATTGACGAGGTACTTCGAGCCCTCGTGGTACTGATAGTGCCCCGTGACTTCCTTGACCTTCTTGCCGGTGTACTCGTAGGCCGTAGTCAGGTGCGAGTGGCCGATGAAATTGTGGGTAAAAAAGCCCTCCTTCATCCGCGTGAGCGCCTCGGCCTCCTCGCCGCGCACGACGTAGAAGAACCCGGACGGCATGATCGGCGCCGCGTGGTAAAAGCCCACCTCCAGGTCGGGCCGTTGGTGCGTATAGGGCAGCGAGTACAGCCAGCGAAAGTTTTCGTCGCTCAGTTCTTGCCGCGACCAGTACAGCACGCGCCGCGCGGAATCGTAGTAGTAGTCCGCGTCCATGACGCCGACGGTCGCCGCGTCGTGGTTACCCATGAGCACCACGTTGCACCACTCGCGCAGCAGTTCGCAGCACTCGTTGGGGTTGCCGCCATAGCCGACCACGTCACCCAGGCAAATGACCTCGTCGACGTCTTCGCGGTCGCAGCGGTCGAGCACCTTGGTCAACGCCTGAATGTTGGCGTGGATGTCACTGATGATGGCGATGCGCATCGGGCCCTCCACTGGCAACCCTACGGCACAATCGGGGCTTGGGCAAGCGGGCTTGCGCAACCCGGCGACCTTGCCCATGCTTGCGCCGCGCACGCGCTCGACCGGCCGTTCTCCCAGGCGGCGGGTCCGTGCCACGCCCAGGAATGCAATGCCGACGCCGCAGAGCCCCAAGCTGACCCTAGGCCAATTGGCGCCCGACTTCACGCTGCCCGCCGACGACGGCACCAACGTGACGCTGAGCGCGCTGCGCGGCCGGCCGGTGGTGGTGTACTTCTATCCGCGTGACGACACGCCGGGCTGCACCGTCCAGGCCTGCGACTTTCGCGATCGCAACGAAGTCTTCACGCGCGACCTCGACGCGGTCGTGTTGGGCATCTCTGCCGACGGTGCTAGCGCTCACCAGCGATTTCGGAAGAAATACGAGCTTAACTTCACGCTGTTAACCGACGAATCCAAGGACGTCATGCGCGCCTATGGCGCGTTTGGCCGCAAAGTCCTGTACGGCAGGGAGTACGACGGCATTCTCCGTTCCACGTTCCTGGTCGATGCGCAAGGCGTCCTGGCGCGCGCATGGCCCAAGGTGTCTATCAAGGGCCACGCCGACGAGGTCATGGCCGCCGTGCGCCAACTGCCGCGTTGAGCGCGCCCCAAGGAACTGCATGTCCAACGAACCGCGCGACGATTCCACCCACAAGCAGGCGGCCCCGCAGCAGCCGGCTTGGGACGCCAATGAACCGGCACTGCGCGATCTGGCTGACGATCAACTGCTGGGCGCGCTGAGGCAGCTCGGCATCGACACCGATCGCCAACGCTTCACTGAGCTTGCCGCGGGCGCGAGCCTGCAGTCCGACCTCGAAGACCAGTGGATTGAGCAGTGCACCAGCACCGACGAAGGGCAGCGGGTATTGGCCTGGATGGCCGTGCGCGAGCTGTGGGAGCGCTGGCAGTTGCCCGGCTGGCCCAAGGACCGGCTGGCGCGGATGCTGCTATATCTCATCGACGCCGATTTTTCGGTGCAGTGGGCCGATGCACACCACGCGCCGACGATTGCCCAGGTGCTCGATGCGCTGCACGCGTACCTGGTCGCAGCAGCCGACCCGCGCGCAGCGATGGACGAACTGGCGGCGATGGGCGAAATCCCGGCCGCGGCATGGCCGCCAAAGGTCCTCGAAGCGATGGCCGAGTGGGCCGAAATCGGCAATGCCGCGATGGCGGCCCGCGGCGGCGCGCTGTTGGCGCAGGCCCTGGGTCATGGGCACGCACTGGCTTTTCTGGCCGCAGCACTGCTGTCCGCGCGCCTGCTCGACCGCGCGCAGGCGGCCGCCATGGAGGTGCCGATGGAGGCGCCTCTTGACGCCGGCTTTGCCGAGCTGTGCGCGTATCTGTGTCTTGCCGCAAACGACAACTTGCTGGCCGATCACTGGCTGCAGCGCCACGATAAGCTTGCCGCAGTGCGCAAGAGCGAGATGACCTTTGCCATTGAAGCCGTACGCGATCACCTTGCCGCGTGGCGGCAGGGTGGCAGCCAGCCGGGCGAAGCCGTGCCCGACAAAGTCCGCGGCGCCGCGCGCCAGGCGGCCAGCTGGACCACCTTTTACGTCATGATGGCCTTTGCCGGCACCGGTACACCGGGCGGCGTCGGCCCAGGCGGCGACGGCAAAAAAGGTCTCTCAGACTACTGATCGGCGACTTCGACGCTGTGGCCGCCACCCACTTCGGCCAGCGTTGGTGCCACCAGATCGCCCACGATCGCGCGCACCACTACGGCCGCCAGCGTCATGCCGAACACGCTGGTCACGAACACCGCGGATCCCTCGACCAGGTTGCGGTGCTCGCACTGGTGCACGTCCGCCTCGTTGGGCGGGCAGATGCACTGAAACCCATGCTCGGCGTCCCAAGCGGGCGGGATCGGCATGCGCCGCGACTCCAGCGAGTACACGACGGGCACGCCAGCCTCGCTCGGACTGCCTTTGGTGCCAGCCGCGGGCCAGCCGTAGTTGCGACGCAACGCCTTGCGGACCGCCCGCGCCAACGGGTCGGTGTGGGTCTGGTACAGATCGGCGACACGCACCTGAGTCGGGTCGAGCTTGCCGGCGGCGCCCATCGACGACACCACCGCAACCCCAAAGTTGCGACACCGGTCTAGCAGGTGCAGCTTGGCCGTGACGTTGTCGATCGCGTCGACCACGAAGTCCGGGGCCGGGTCGCGCGGCAGCAGCCGGTCGGCCGTCTCGGCGCTGTAGAAGGCATTTTCAACTTGCACGACGCACTGTGGGTTGATCGCGACCAGACGGTCGGCGAGCACCTGGGCCTTGGGCTTGCCGACGTTCCCCGCCAGAGCCTGAATCTGGCGGTTCAGGTTGGTGGCGCAAACCACGTCGTAGTCGACCAGCGTCAGCCGGCCCACACCCGACCGCGCCAGCCCTTCGGCCGCGTAGCCGCCTACGCCACCGACGCCGAATACCACCACGTGGGCGTCTTGCAGGCGCCGAAAACCGCGCACGCTGACCAGCCGGACCAAACGGTCGAAGCGGCGCTCTGCCGGCCGCGACTTGCCAAACTTGCGCGCCGGAGCGCTTGGTTGTTGGTGTTGCGTGGGTAGCTGCACGTGCATGTTCAAAATCCGAATAGGGCGGCGCAATTGGCGTTGCTGCGCGCGATGAGGGTGGCACTGGACTCGCCGCGCGCAATCGCGATGTCTGCCGCTAACGCTCTGACCGCGTCCAGGGCCGCAGGGTAGTCCAAATCCAGAAAAGGCCAGTCGCTCTCGACCATCAGTCGCTCGGGCGCGATCGCACGGGCGACGGCCGCCCGCCGTGACACGTCAAACCGCGGTTCGAGCGCCAACGAGAGGTGCAAGCCGAGCGCCTGGTAGTGCTCTGCGACTTGCGACGACCCGGAAAACCGGTGCACCACACCTCGGCAAGGGCGACCGTACTCTCGCAAGGCCTGCAGCGCGTGACCGTGCCAGCCAACGACGTGCAGCACCACCGCAAGACCGCGACGGCGCGCCAGTTCCAAGCCCTTGACCATCCAGCGCACTTGATCGCCTGCCGGCATTTGCGCCTTGCGGTTCTTGTCCACGCCGAGCTCGCCGATCGCCGCGATCGCATTGCCCGCAGTTTCCAGTTCCGCTTCCACTTGATGCCAGCCTGCGACACGTTCCGCTTCGCTGTGCGCGGCCAGCCACCAGGGATGCAGGCCCACCGCGCGCCGCACGGTCGGCAAGTTGGCGCACACCGCGCGACAAGCCGCGAACCGCTCTGGGCCATAGCCCGCCGAAAGCGAGCCGAGCCATCCCGGTGCACAGGCCAAGTCGGCGGCCAGGCGCGCGGGCGGCCAGTCGGGGTCGTCGAGGTGGGCGTGGCTGTCAAAAAGGGGCGTCAGTTGCACGCACAAATGGCCTTGTCTTTGCAGCAGTCGCCGATGTCTTCGCACAGCGTGTCGCACCAGCACAGGCCGGTGCCCTGACCGCCGCACTTGCCTTTGCACGATGTGGTGGCTACGGCGCCGCAGGTCTGTACGGGGCCGCAGCCGACGCTGTCGAAGTCGGCGCAGCAGTCGCCCAGGCTCTTGCACGCCGAGTCACAGTAGCAGCCGCCGGCGCTCTTGGTGCCGCAGTGCCCCATGCAAGTGCCTGTCGGCACGGCCTTGCAGCTTGCGGACGTGCCGTCGCTGGCTGCCACGCAGTTTTGGGTCGAGCTGCAGGTCTGCGTCGTGGTCCAGGCGCCCCACTTGATGTCGGCGGTCGCGGACGAGCACACGTTCTTGCCCGTGCACGTGGGGTTGCCGGTGCGCTTTTGCACTGCCTTGGCGCTGCACTGCCACGCCGTCTTGGCCGTGCCGCACACGGTGCCTTTGGCCTTGGGATACTTGGTGGCCACGTCGCAGCACTCGCCGGCGCTGCAGCCGCAAGTCGTCATGTAGTCTTTGCAGCAGTCACCCGCAGCGGTGCAGATCGCGTCACAGTAGCAGGCCCCGGTCGCGCTCTGCCCGCCGCACGAGTTCGCACAGGACCCGGCGGGTTGCGTCGTCTCGCAAGTGGGCTTCTGCCCGCTGCCGGCCGGCTTGCACGCCGTGTTGGCCGGGCAGGTCTGCACGTTCTGCCAGGGGCCGTACAGCAAAAAGGCTGCCTGCGTGGAGCATCCCGTCGCGCTCTTGCCGTCGCAGCCGGGTGAGATCTCGCGGGTCTGGATGGCCTGGCCGCTGCACTGGTACTCAATCGAGATCGCACCGCCGCCACACTCGGACTTGGCCGCCTTGACCGTGTTGGTGGCGGCGTCGCAGCAGGTTCCACTGTTGCAGCAGCCGGGCAGCGATTTGGGTAGGCACACTCCGAGTTGGGCGTCGCAGACGTTGGCAGCGCAAGGATCGCCGCTCGGCGCGCAGTCGGCGTCGCTCTGGCAGCATCCCTTCTTGGGCGTGCCGCTGCACGCGCCGCCCGCTTTGCAGGTGTCGTCATAGGTGCACGGGTTGCTGTCGTTGCAGCTACTACCGACCGCCGTTGTCCATGTGCTATTGGACTTGACCGAATTGCAGACGTGGCACGCATTGGCGGGGCTGGCCGTGCCTTCGGTGATGCAACTGCCGTCGACGAGGCACCAGCCGGCCTTGGTCGCTGGCTTGCACTGGCCCGTGGCAGGGTCACAGGTCGCGGCCTGGCACGGATTGGGGTCCACGCACGCGACGTTGGCGTAGGCGCACGCCCCGGTGGCGACGTCGCAGCTGTCTTGCGTGCACGCGTTGCCGTCGTTGCAGTCCAAGTCGGCAGTGCAGCAGCCGGCCTTTTTCTCAAAACCACACGTGTGGCTGGCCGGGTCGCAGACCGGCTTGTCGCAAACGCCGGCCACGGGGCACTCCGTGTCGTTGGCGCAGCAGTTCGGCGCGGTCGTCCAGCCGTCACTGGCCTGGGTCGGGTCGCACGACTTGCAGACGCTGGACAAGCTGGTCTGGCCAGCGGCCACGCAAGTGCCCGCAATCAGGCAGTAGCCGTCGGCTACCACGCTTACGCATTTGCCGTTGACCTTGTTGCAGCTGTCGGCGGTACAGTCTTTGCCGTCGTCGCAGTTCTTGGGCGTGCCGGCGCAGGCGCCAGTCTTGCACGCGTCCGTCAGCGTGCAGGCGTCGCCGTCGCTGCACGACTTGCCGTCGGCAACCGGCGCCACGATGCAGCAGCCGCCCTTGCACTGACCCGCCGCGCACGGCGTCAGTGGGCACTCGCTGTCTTCGGTGCAAAACTTATCCTTGGTGCACTTGGGCTGATTGGCCGCGTCCGGCGCGCCCACGGGTGTTGCCGCGTCCTGGCCGGTGTCGTCGCTGTGGCTCGTCGGCTCTAAATCATCACCGGCCTGAAAGTCGACCGTCGGCGCACTATCAGCGGTGCCCGTGTGCGGGTCCTGACTGCCATCTGCCTTAGAGCCGGTGTCTGCCTTGGCGTCCTTGTTTGCGCCACTGGCGCCGTCGACGCTGAATCGCGGCGTTGCCCCGCCATCCACGCTGGACACCGAAGGCGAAGCGGTCGATTCGCCGCTGCCGCCGCCCACGCACGCGCTGGTCAGCGCAGCCAGTGCGCAAGCCAATCCCAACGCAGACGCGCCGAACCGGAACGGCAATTCAATTTTCCCGTGTACATTCATGGCGTTTAGGCGCCTGCGCGTTCGGCCGCGGGCCAGTAGTGTAGCATTGCTGTACACCTTTGCTCCATGCGACGTCGCGGCTGGGGTCGCCGCGCCCCTTGACATCGCGTTGCGCCTTACCCATGCTCCGCGCCCCCGAGCGACACCCCCGGGGCCTCCAGCGAGACATGCACGACTTCACCTTTACCAGCGAATCCGTCACCGCTGGACACCCCGACAAGATCTGCGACCAGATTTCCGACGCAGTACTCGACGCCGTCCTGACCGCAGATCCCAGAGGGCGCGTCGCTTGCGAGACCCTGGCCACCACTGGACTAGTGGTCCTAGCCGGCGAGATCACCACTGACGCCCCGATCGACTATCGCAAGATCGCGCGCGAGACCATCAAGCGCATCGGCTACGACGATCCCAAGGACCGCTTTGAGGCGGAGTCGTGCGGCGTGATGGTGTCGCTCGGCCAGCAGTCGGCCGACATTTCGGTCGGCGTGACCGAGGGTCAGGGCTTGCACAAAGAGCAGGGCGCTGGCGATCAGGGCTTGATGTTCGGCTTTGCGTGCGACCAGACCGAAGAACTGATGCCGATGCCGATTACGCTGGCGCACAAGCTGACGCGGAGGCTCGAGTATCTGCTGCGCTCGGGCGAGGCCCGCTGGCTGCGCCCCGACGGCAAGTCGCAGGTGTCGGTGCGTTACGCGGGCGGTAAGCCTGTGGCCGTCGACGCCGTGGTGGTTAGCACCATGCACCGCGAAGACATCAGCCACGCCGATCTGGTCAGCGAAGTGCGGCGCATGGTCATCGAACCGGTGATCCCCGCGCACCTTCTGCACGAGGGCACCAAGTACCACATCAACCCGACCGGCGTGGGAATTAAACGATTCCTGTTTTTAAATTTTATTTTCT
>SXRM01000359.1 GCA_005792545.1 Pseudomonadota bacterium
AACCTTGTATAGTTCACTGATTAGTTCGCCAGGTGTCACGGCGGGCCGCCGCAGATCACAGGTCTGCGGCAAACCAGTTGATCGCGGTAGGCATTATCTGTCAACTGTTTCGGAGGTTAGCGATCTAGCGATCGCCCTGCCGCGGACCTGCCCGGTGGTTTGCTTGCCTGCCGCAAAACAGCCATCCTTTCGCCGCGCGACCGCTCGCGCCGTGGTTTGCTGGATGCGCCTGCTTGTCCTGGTCCCCGCCGTTGTCGTCGCCCTAGCCGCCGGTGCATGCGGCGAAACCAAGGTCGTCTGTCCGCCGAACTACCACGCGGTCGGCACCTACTGCTACGAGAACGAGGCGCCTGCCGAGGATACTGCGGGCGGCGGTGGCGGCGGCTTCGACGCGACGTTGCCTGGCTTGGACGCCGCCGCAAGCACCGACGGCGTTGCGACCGACACCGGCGCCAAGCTAGACGCGGCCGCCGAAACCGCCGGCGAAGTAGCCGGCGATAGCGCTGGCGGCGACGCCAAGCTCGACACCACCAAGCCTGACGTCAAGCCCGGCGGCAAGGCGGTGATTGGCTCAGCGTGTGGGGACGACCTCGACTGTCTGAGCGGCCTGCAGTGCTTCAGTTGGCCCAAAGGCTACTGCACCGTCACCAACTGCGACGCGCCCGGCGCCAACTGCCCCGGTTCATCGGTGTGCTACGGCGAGACCAAGACCAACAAACTCTGCCACTTTGCCTGCGACCTCGATCCAGACTGCCGCGTCGCCGACGGCTACGCCTGCAAGCGCCTGACCGCCGATTTTGGGGGCATCGATGCGCGGCTGTGCGCGCCCTCTGGCAAGAATCCGGCCGGTCTGGGCTGCACCAAGGCCAGCGACTGCAAAGGCTCGGCCACGTGTTTGACCGACATGGCCGGCGGCTACTGCGCGCGCATCGGCTGCGGGTCGGCCGACCCCTGCGACGCCGGCTCCGCGTGCGTGCTGCGCAACGGCAAGCCCATCTGCCTCAAGCTCTGCACTGCCGATGTCGAGTGCCAGATCGGCGGCGGCAACCCGCGCAAGTGCGTCGACAAGACCGATCTCGGCAAGCAGGCGGTCAAGGTCTGCCTCGACAGCAGCAAGTCCGCGCCAGTCGGCGCTGCATGCCTGACCGACCTGGATTGCGACACCAAGCTGTGCACCATCTTTGCCAAGGGCACGTGCACCGTAGGCGGCCAACCTTGCCTCGGCGACGAGCAGTGTGGCGCTGCAGGACCCTGCAAGATCGAGGCTGGCAAAGAGAAAGGCGTCTGCACCGCGCCCTGCGCGCCCGACAAGAAGTGCCCGGTGAACGCCATCTGCGTGCCGACCAAAGACAAGACCGCCGGCATCTGTCAGCCGGTGTGCAAGGGACCAGGCGACGACGCCAGTTGCGGCGGTGTCCCCGGCCTGCAATGCGTGTTTGGCCAGCCGCTAGCCATCATCGGCGTCAACAGCGCCCCGGGCTACGCGTGCGCGCCCATCCCGACCGGCGGCGCTGGCGCCTCGTGCAGTCAGACCAAAGACTGCAACAACGCGCTGTGTCTGACCAACAGCGAGCAGACCGCCGGCTACTGCGCCCCAGACTGCGGAGCGGCGAAGTTCTGCACGTTTGGGTCGGTTTGCGATGACAGCGGACTCGCCCAGTGCATGAAGATGTGCACCGGCGACTTTGACTGCCCGGCGCAGATGGCGTGCAAGGGCGTGTCTGGTCTGACGGCCAAGGTGTGCTTGCCGCCGTAGCCCGGTCAGTGCATTTAGAAGCCCGCGTCCGGCCCCGAGCCGCCGCCGTCTGCGCCGCTACCCGCGCAGATGCCGCAGCCTTTTTTCGTCACTCCGGCGACGCAAATGCTGTCCCACGCCGTCTGGCAGCAGAACGGATCGAAGGCACAGACACATTGCATGACGGCCGGATCGACGCAGCCCGGGCTGCTGCTGGCCTCGCAGCACGAATTGCTGCCGGGGTTGAACACGTCGGTCGAGCCACCATCGCCGACGTCGCTCATGCCGCCGTCGCTCGCGTCGGTCTTGCCGCCGTCGAAAGCGTCGGTCTTGCCGCTGTCCACGAACACATCACTGGTGCCACCATCACTCGAGCCACCATCCGGGCCACCCGGGCAGAAGCCGCAGCCAAACTGGCTGACCTCGCCGGCGCACTGGCTATCCCACTTGGTGGAGCAACAATAGCTGTCTTGGGCGCACACGCACATTGCGACGTTGGGGTCGATGCAGCCCGGCTTGTTGCTGGTCGTGCAGCACGATTGCGAGCCAAACGCGTCGGTGTTGACGTCGCCCGGGCCCACCTCGCTGCTGTCTGGAAAGAACACGTCCGCGTCCTTGGTGTCTTTGGGTGGGCCGATCTCGCCGCCGCCGCTGTCGGTCTTGCCGCTGTCGCTGCCGCTGTCCTGCACCGTGTCGTTGACAACGGAATCCACGAGCGTCACTTCTGGCTGGACGGTCCCGTCGCCAGCCTGTGCGTCGGCGGGTTGCGCAGCATCGCCGCCGGCGGTGGCCGAATCGCCGCCGGTCGCGCTGTCGCCCGTCGTCGCCCCGTCGCCGCCGCCCGTCGTGTCGAGCGGCGTGCCGGAGTCCGTCGCAGAGGCCGCATCGCCGGTGGCATCGGTTGGGGTGACGCCGCCCGGCAAGCCGTTGCCACCGCCGCCGCCAGAGCCGCCGCCGCCCGAGGCGATACACGCTTGCGCTGCGAGGCCCAACACAATCCCGGCGAGCGTCGCCGCTGTGCGTTGCATGGGGCGCATGAGCAGTCCTTGTGCGCCGCGCGGCGCTGGGGCAGGGTAGGCGTTGCCGATGCCGGGATCAACCGCGAACAGCGTAGCTGGGGCTGGCTTACCGATCAGGGGCAAGTACCGACCACGGTGATGTCATCGATGGCGATGCCACCGCCGTTGTTGTTGACGGAGTCTACGCTGTCGAAGTGGAATTCCAGCGTGATGGTGGTGTTGGCGTACATCGACAAGTCTGCTGTCCAGTAGCCCCACTGCCCCGCTTTGAAAATGGCCTCGGTCGAGGGCTTGAACTGGGACTTGCCGTTGACGCGTACACTGAACAGGTCGTACTTGTCGGAGATCTCGGTGTCCTGGTACAGCCAGAACAGCAGCTTGGTCTTGCCTGCACCCACTTTGACGGTGGTGGAGACAGAACCCACGGACGGCGCGTTGCCGTTGCCGAAATCGCCGGTTGCCGGGTTGCCGAACCACAGCGCGAACGGTTCTGAGTAGGCGCCGCCGACCTTAGAAACCTGCCACTTAGCGAGGCCGCTGCCGCTCGCGGTGAACGGCGCAATGCTGCCGTCGTCAAAGTTGGTGTCGACCAGGTTCGGGTTGCAGCACCCCACGGCACCGGTGAACTTGTGCTTGCACAGCAAGTTCTCGCAGACATCGAGCGTGCACTTGGCCTCGCCGTCATAGCAATCGCTGTTCTTGGTGCAGCAACCCGGCATCGCCTGGTGCACGCAGCCTTTTTTGGCGTCGCAGCTGTCGAGCGTACAAGCGTTGCCGTCGTCGCATGCCGCCGGCGCAATGGCCCCGCACAAGCCCGAGCTGGCGCAAGTCGGATTGCCCCAGCCGTCGGTGCGCATGACCCACGCGTCGGCGGCGCCGGCAGACTTGCTGCGGTTGTCGCCGACCAGCGTCAACGTGCCGTCCGGATGCGCAAACACCGCGCCCGGCGACTCTTCCTGGTCGCCGCCGTACATCCTGGACCACAGCAACTCGCCGCTGCCGTCGACGCGCAGCGCCACCAGCTGTTCCTCCGCTTCGCCCTGTTGGGTGGCCTGACCAACCGCGACATGCCCGCCGTCCGCTGTCGGCGCGACGCGCCACAGGTAGCTATTGTCGGGCATCGACTCGTAAGTGTTCCAGATCGGCTTGGCTTCGCCATCCAGTCGCATCACCCATAGCTGCGACGCGGACCCGGAATCGGTGTTGCGCTGGCCAACCGCAACGAAAGTGCCTCCTGCCAGCTCGCGCAGATCGCCGATGTAGTCGAAATCCTTGCCGCCGATGGTCTTGTCCCACACCAGTTCGCCGTTCTTGTCGAGCTTGAGGAGCCACGCATCGGCGTCGCCGGCGCCCTTGGCGTTGGTACGTCCGGCGACAAGGTAACCATCGCCAAGCGGCGCAATCGCGTTGCCCCGATCGTGCTTGGCGGCGGTGCCGTAGTTCTTGACCCACTGTTGTGCGCCGCTGGCGTTCCAGCGGCCGACCAGCAGATCGTCGTCGCCGGCATTATCGACGCGGCCCACCGCAACGATCCCACCGCCGATCCAACGGCACTGGCGAAAAAGGTCTGAGTTCTTGGTCTTTTGCGGCGTGGCCTGCCACACGATGCTGCCGTCGATCTTGATCCGCGCCACCCACGGGTCCACGACGCCGGCATTGTCGGAGGCGCCGCAGGCGACGAGGTCGTCGTTGCCGGTCCCGTCAAGGCCGTACACGCCATCGATGCCCGCGAGCGTCTTGTCACTGAGCTTGGTCCCTTTGCCGTCGATGCGCAGCAGCCACCCGGATTGATCCGAGCTGTCTGCCGGTTTGCGGGTGCCGGCGACGAGCAGCGTGCCGTCGCTCAGCCACGCTGCCGCTTCCGACACTTCGTCGGCGCCATCGCCGTAGGTCTTGTCGAACAGCGTAGGCCCGGGTGTCGCAACGCAGCTGCCCGCCTTGCAACTCGCCTCGCACGACCCCGCCAATTCGCACGACCCCGCCGCCGGCGTGAAGACACAGCCCTTGCCCGCCTCGCAGGAGTCGCTGGTGCAGCCGTTGCCGTCGCCGCAGGCGCTGCCGCCGTCGTAGCCGCTGCCGTCCGTCTTACAGGCAAAGTTCTTGGAACCCGCGCAGGCCGGGCCTTTACACACGACGACCGCGCACTGATGCAGGGCGTTGCAATAGTTGCCCGCCGGGCAGTCGGCGGCAATGTTGCACTCCGCGCACTTGCCCGCGCCGAGGTCGCAGACCTTGGGGCAGTCTTTCGACGACTTGCACGAAGGCGTGGCCACGCACTTGAACTCGACGCAGCTGTGGTCGGCCGGACAGGCATTCGCCGTGTTGCAGTCGACGCACACCTGCAATTGCGGGTGGCAGATCAGGCCCAGAGCCTTGCACTGGGTGTCCGAGGTGCAGCCCGTCGCCGGCTTGCACTGGTTGCCCTGGCATACGGAACCCTTGGCGCAATCAGTCGACGTGTTGCACGCGACGCAAGCATGGAGCGTGTTGTTGCAGACTCCGGTCGGGCAGTCTGCTTTGGACAAGCACGCCGACAAGAACGCCGGCTGGCACCCGGGCTTGGGCGTGAACACGCAGCCGCCGCTCTTGGTCTCGCAGGCGTCCGTGGTGCACTCGTTGCCGTCTTGGCAGGTCTTGGCGGCGCCGGCCTGGCATTTGCTGTCTTTGCAGGCATCGCCGGTGGTGCACAGGTTGCCGTCCTCGCAACCCGCAGTATTGGCCGCCGCGGTGCAGCCCTTGACCACGTCGCAGCCGTCGCTAGTGCAGGGGTTGTTGTCGTTGCAGCTGACCGCCTGCGGCGTGAACACGCAACCCTTGACCGGATCACAGGCGTCGTGGGTGCACGTCACCTTGTCGTCGCAGACCAGTTTGGTGGGCCCGCCGCACTTGCCGTCTTTGCAGCCATCGCCGGACGTACACGCGTCGTTGTCATTGCATGTCAGCGTGTTATTGATAAATGTGCAGCCTGTCGCCGCGCTGCAGCCGTCGTCGGTGCACGGATTGCCGTCGCTGCACAGCTGCGCCGCCACAAAACCTGAGCCGTTGGGCTTGCAGGCGTATGCCGCGCCCGCGCCCTGGCACTTGAAGCCGCTGCAAACGTCTGCCGCGCACTGCTGATCGGCGCCGCAATACTGGTTGGCAGCGCAGTCGGTGTCGGCGGTGCAGCCGACGCAGACGAGCTTGACCTTGTCGCAGATCGCCGGGCAATCCTTCGACGTTTGGCAGGGCTTGGGCAACGCGACGCACTTGTGGCCGACGCATTGCTGGGTGGCCGCACAGTCCACGTTGCCTACGCAGTCGGCGCACACGCCAACTACCTTGTCGCAGACCTGGTTGGTGGCCTTGCACTGGGCGTCTGAGGTACAGGCCGGCGCGGGTGCGCAGGTCTTGGCCACACACAGCGCCTTGGCCCCGCAGTCGAGGTCTTTGAGGCAGCCGACGCAAGCGAGCGCGTTGGGATCGCAGACCCCGCCTTTGCATTCGGTG
Source organism: Pseudomonadota bacterium (assembly GCA_005792545.1). GTDB lineage: Bacteria > Myxococcota_A > UBA9042 > UBA9042 > UBA9042 > SXRM01. Next base: position 6,241 of record SXRM01000359.1, read on the forward strand.
CTGCTGGTGCACGGCGCGCTTGGACCGCCGCAGCCGGCGATCGCCGCGTTGGTGCAGCTTCCCGTTGCCGGGTTGCAGGTGTCCTGGGTGCAGCCGTTCTTGTCGTCACACTTGCCCACAGGGCACGCGCTGACGTCTGGCTGCGTGTCCGGCCCGATTTCTGCCGCCGCATCTGAGCCGCCATCCGCGGCGACGTCGATCAAGGCGTCCATTGTTTCAGCGACTTGCGCGTCTGGCTGCACATCAGCTGCATCCGACGGGTCCGCGTCGCCCGCGGCATCCAGTGTTGTCGTGGCGTCTGCCGCGGCGTCGATCGGCGCAACCTCTTCGCTGGTAGGCGTTGCGTCCTCTGCGGCAGCCTGGTCCGCCGGATTGTCACCGTCTGCGGTGGCCACATCCGCGCCGGTGCGCCCTGCATCTACGGCGATCGCGCCCACAGAGGGAGTGGGCCCGCTGTTCGTGCACGCCGTGCCCAGCACTACGGCGGTGAAACCAAATAATACCAGTATGTTGTGCGTCAGGACCCGCCAAAAATCGGCCGCACGGGCACTCGAGTCCATGGCCATTGCAACCCCCACCGACCGCACCGCAGCAATCGCCGCGCGAAAAGGTAAGTCTCAGGCCGGGGTTGTCAACGCCGGCCCGACCGACAGACCGCGTTGACAGTCCGGCCAAAACCCATTGAAGTAGCCAACCGTGATGCGTTGTCGTCCTTCCTCGTTGTGGTTGCTGGTTGTGCTGGGCTGGGCTGCCAGTTGCCGCAAAGACGGCGAGATGCAGCCTGCCGCCGCCGATCCGGCACCAGTGGTGGCAGCGGATGCGGCCGAACCCGCGCGGACTGCGCCGACACCCGTCGGGCAGGTTGTCGAGGAAGACGAGTCCGCGCCGAGCGGCCCTGCCGTCGAAGTCCGCGTGGCCGACGACCCGGCTCAGCCGCTCGCCTGGTACCGCGGCTTTACCACCGACCGTGGCCAGCAAGGCGCGGTCCTCTACTCGCGCAAAGCAAGTAGTCGTGTGCCGCTGCCGATTCTGGACGGAGGCGTGGCGTTGCGCGGTTTGGACAAGCCGACAGCCGCGCGCAAAGGGCCGCCACGATTGGTTGGTGACCGGCCCATGCTGTTGTCGATCGGGGCGCAGTGGTGCAAGCCGTGCAGCGAAGAGTTGGGCGATGTGGTCGATCTGGCGCGCAAGGTGCGCGGGGATGCGCCCGACGACGCGCCGGGTCTGCTGTTCGCGCTGCAGGGCGTCCCGGACGAGTGGCCGCTAGCCGAGGTGCGCAACGAATTCGTCGCCAAGCACAAGGCCGCCAAGAAGCTCAGGCAGGCCATCGAGATTCCGGCGTGGGTCGAGTTTCGCGCGGACATTGAGTCCAACTGGGGGCAGGCCGTAGGCAAGCTGGGCTTGTTGGGCGGCGACTCGGTGTCGCTGCCGATCAACCTGCTGGTGGACCGCTGCGGTCACGTCCAGGCGGCGGCCAGCGGCGCGCTCAACGAGGACAAGAAGCAGGCGTTTTTGCGGCAGGCGGCTAAGCTGGGCGATGTCACCTGCATGGCCGCGCCCGTGCTGGCGCCCGTCGCACCGCGGCCCGCCCCAGGCCCAGTCAAGCCGCGCGTGGACCCCAAGCCCGGTGAGGCCAAGACCGAACCGCCAGTGGGTATAGAGCCGAGCGGATCCAAAGACGAACCGGGCTTGAAAGTGCCGCCAGCGGGCGAGAAACCGCACGGCGAGCGCCCGGCGCCCGCAGACGGCGCAAAAGCCGACTCAGCTACGGCGGACAAGGCGGCGCCGCCCACCGCCGCCAAGCCGGCCGATAAGCCCAAGGACGACAAGCCAGCAGAAAAAACAGTCGCGCCGCCCGCGGCGGACAAACCCAAGGACGACAAGCCCAAAGACGACAAGCCCGCGGACAAGAAGGCAGAAAGTCCAGCGGCCAAAGAGGCTGCAAAATGAGCGCCTTTGCGCACCTTTGCCCGCAGTGCCTGGATGTGCCGTCGTCGCAGTGCGGCTACCGCCACTGTCCGGTCCGCCTGGGGGCGGGCTCAGCTGCGCCCGCGCCGGTGAGCAGCAACGCCGACGCCACCCGCGCAGTCGCCCCATCCGCGCCAGTCGCAAACGCGAACGACGCCCTGGCCACGCGCCATGTCGCAGCGGTCCCGGCCCCGGCCCCAGCGACCGCGCCGTATCGCCCGCCGGCCGCTGCGCCAACTCAGGGCGGCGATGCGCTGCAGACGCGCTGGGTCGATTCGGCGCGCGCTGCACCGGTGGCTTCCCCCGTCGCGCCGCCTGCCATGCCGCCTGCAAACACGGACGGCTTGTCCACCCGCTACGTATCGCCAACCACGGAGATCAAGCGATGAGCGAGCCCGTCGACCCCATCAATGGCGTGCTGCGCGGCCTGGTGCCTGCGCTGTGTGGGGCGGCGGTGTTGGCCGTGCCCGGCATGCCAGATACCGCCAAAGCGATGGCGGCGGTGTTGCTGACACTGGTCGGTGCGTGGCTCACGGCGACGGCAGGACGCACGCGTCTCGCCGCGGTCCAAGCCCGCTTCGTGCCCCAAGATCCCGTTCAGCGCACGGCTGCCGTTCCCACGGGTGCAGCGCCAGTGGCCCAGTTTCAAGCACAGCCCGTCGCCAGCTTGCCGATGCCGTTCGCGCCTGCTCCGGCCGCGCCGATCCAGGCCCATGCAGTGCCCCAGCGACCGGCGACGCTGCCGCCAACCACGCCGCACGTGTCGATGGGTGGGCCAACGCCGACGACCGCCGGTCCGGACGCGGTGTACTTGGGGCCGCACGCCGATCCGGCGTTTCCGGCCTGGCAACTGCACTGGGAGTTGCGCGACGGCCGAACTGGCGCGGTTCCGCTGCCGATGGGCGCTCAGGTCAAGCTCGGCCGCCACTCAGAGAGCGACGTGGTCGTCGTCTCCGACGAAGTCAGCCGAACCCATCTCGTCTTCAGCGTGACCCGCTCCGCCGTGCACGTCACCGACTTGCAAAGCGGCAACGGCACCTGGCATCGCAAAGCCGACGGCGTCGAGCTGCGCTTGCCGGCCCACGCTGCGGTTGCGCTGCAGCCATGGGAGCAGTTGCGCATCTCCAACCCTTGGGCCATCGTATTGACCCTTGAACCGGCTGGCCATTGACGGTCGACGGCCCATAGGCTGCGGGTACGCTGCGATGGCCAAGCTTTTTCCTGACAAGCGATCGCGTGCCTACCTGGTGGCAGCGCTGTTGGCGCTGTGCGCCGCGTCGGCCTGGGCTGACAAGCCCAAAGGCGCCGCCGCCGGTGGTCGCACGTTTGATCCGGTCAAGCTCAGCTCGCTCAGCCGCTGCCAGACCACGTCGCTCAACTGGGCGGTGTCGCTGACGCTCATCGACCGCACTACCGGCCGCACCTTGACCGAAGACGAAGTCGTCGCCGAAAAGCTGCAGGTGCAGCTGCTTGTCGATGGCAAGCCGTCCGAAGCGCCCCGCGAAGGCAACGCCTTTCAAATGAAGTGGCGCACACCAGAAGCGCCCGGAGCCCACAAGATTGCCGTGCGCCTGGTCACCCAGAAGGGCAACGTCGACGGTCCGGAGCAGGACATCTTCGTCGCCAACGATGCCCGCGTGGCGCTGCAAAGCCAGACTGCTATCGCCGACATTGCCGGCGGCTGTGCCAAGGACGCGCGCTGCGTGCCGCTGGACCTCGGCAAGTCGATGGGCTTGTGGCCAGGCCTCAAGCTGGAACTCGTGCGCAAGAAGCCGACGACCGGCGAAGGCTGGGCAGACGCGCCGATGCACCTCAAGCGCGGCGCCGAACTAATTGAGCTGCCGCGCGACAAGGTCATCGAGCTGTCCCACGAGCCGACCCAGACCGTGCAAGTGTGCTACGCCGCCCCGCGCTGCACCGCGCCGCCGGCCAATCCGCAGGAACTCATCGAAATCAGGCCTGTGCACTTCTGCCTCGCCGACCAGGACGACGAGTGCAAGAAGAACCCGCGCGCCTTTGCCTGCGACAAGCCGCGCGTCGGCGCGACGTTGGTGGTGCCGCAAATCGTCGAAAACACGTGGCTCGACTGCAATCTGTGGTGGATCCTCATCGTCGCTGGCATCGTGTTCGCGGTCATCGTCATCGCCGGCATTGTGACGCCGGCACAGTTCAGCAGTTCTGCCATGTTGCGCGTGGCCAACCACCAGCGACAGCTTGCGCGCGAACAGGGCCGTCCGCTGCGCCGCGAGCCCGGCGGCAAGCGCGGCTTCTACCGCGGCGCCACCGTGTGCTTCACCGACATCGGTACCACGGTCAAGAAGTCGCAAGGTCACGCCTTGCAACTCAAGGCCGGTCCTGACCGGCAGATTCTGCTGGTCAAGAAGGGCGGCAGCCTGGACCGCTGGGAGCGCAACGCCTGGAAGCAGGTAGACGCGACCGCCACCGGCAAAGACATCTTGAACGAACGCACGCTGGTCTCGGGCGGCCAATACCGCGTCAACGGCCAATATTTCTTCACTGTCGATTTCTAGACGACCCAACTTCGCATTCGCAGGAGCAAACCATGGCTGAACAAGCGCCGCCGCAAAAGAACGTGACCCTGGGCATGGACGACCTCAAGGGCGTGCCGCCCACGTTCTTTCTGGGCATGGGCGGATCCGGCGGCCGGGTGGTCGACGTGCTGGCCAAGCGCCTCAAAGCCGAGCCGTTCTGGCCCAAGATTAGTAAGCTCGTGCACTTTGTTTGCGTCGATACGGACGCCAACGACCTGGCGCGCCTGGCGCGGCGCGTCGAGACCAGCAACATCTCGCAGAGCGACAAGCGCCGACGCATCGAACTGCTTCGCGGTAACCTCGACCACGAGGCCAATCAGCGCGTGGCCTCGTGGGTGCACCCGTGGTACGGCTTTCGCGACGTCGCCGGCAAAGGCGCCGGGCAGATCCGGCTGGAGTCACGCTTCAGCCTGCACTGTCAGATCGCCGACGCGCTACCTGGCAACATTCGCGACCTCATCGTCCGCAAGCTGCGCGAGTCGATGGACGCGCTCAACATCAATGCGCAAAAGGGTGCCAACGCCCGCTTCTTCATCTATGGATCGCTGGCCGGCGGCACCGGATCGGGCGCGTCGCTGACCATGGCCTACCTGTGCCGCGCGCTCGCCAACGACGCCGGGATTCCGTCCGAAGTGTTCGGCATGTTCTTCTTGCCGAGCGTGTTTCGCGACCGCATCGAGTCCGCGCTGGTCGCCAAGATCAACGCCAACGGCTATGCGGCGCTCAAAGAGATCGAGTGGTGCATGGAGATGCGGTACGACAAATGCGGACCGGTGGGCGGCCTGGAATTCGTGTTCGATCCGCGCCGAGCGCCCGGCACCAAGGTGACCAAGCACGACCGGGCGGAGCGGGCGCCGTTTGATTGGGTCTACATCGTCGACAAGCCCGAGAAGATGGCGATCGATCAGATCTATCAGGCGGCCGGCGAGTCGGCGTACCTGCAGTTGTTCAGTCCGATCATGGCGTTTCAGGATCGCGAAGGCGACAACTTCGCGCAACTGCAGTCCGAACCCAGCGACGGCTTCTTTGCGGTGCAGTACGGGTCGATGGGCTCGTCGGTGCTGGAGTTTCCGCGCGAGCGGTTGGTGCGCTACTTCGCGCGGCGCAAGACCGTCGAGATGGTCGAGCGGCTGGTGGTCGGCAAGCCCCCGAGCAACTCCGGTATCGCCGACGATCTGGTGCTGTCGGGCCGCGAATTCCTGGACCTCGCCGAAAGCGAGCAGAACCGCCGCATCGACGAGGCCTTCAAGCGTTTCGTGCAGTACGAAGCCAAGCAGGAAGCCGAGGTTGAAAAGCGCGGCATGTTCACCGACATCGCCGAACTGCGGGTGGGCCAGAGCAACTTGATGGACGAGTTCCGCGCGCGGCTCAACGCCGAGATCGAGGCCCTGCGCAGCGAAGTGGTGATTGCCACCATCAACGCGCCGGCAATCACGCCAGAGAACCCGACGCTCAACCACGCCCGCGTCAACCTGGCCCGCGACTACAAGACCGGCAAGCAGACGGTCGACAAGAAGGCGCTGCTGCTCGCCCGCGACATCACCGGCGGCGGGTTCCTGAGCAAGTTCTTCCGCGACTTCAAGGCGAGCCCCTTGCAGCAGCGCTACTTCCTGGTGCAGGTCAACCAGTTGGCGCTCAACGGCGATCTGCGCACGGGCGTCGAAGAAGAGGACGCCAGCCTGCTCGACTGGTGCTTTCTGCCGTCGGCCGACATCGACTCGGTCGGGTACCTGGCCCGCAAGCCGCCGGACGCGGTCGAGTACGACGTCGAACTGCCCGAAGTGCGCAAACGCATCGCAGCCGCCGAAGAGCGGCTGGCGGTTGCGGCCAAGGCGCTCATCGGCAAAGAAAAGAAGTTCGACGAGGCCCGCATCAGCGCCGTGCGTGAGTTCCAGCGACTGGAGCAGGCGTGCGGCGACGCGCTGACCATCGACTTCTGGCACCAGATCAACCGGGCGCTGCGGCAGCACGTCGAGAAGCGCCTGGACCTGTTCCGGGTCATTGCCAAGAAGGGCCTGTCGGCGGTGGAGCACCTGCGCGCGCAGGCCGAGAATGCCCGCGAGCGCGGTGGCGTGGTGCCCGACATCGGTCGCACCGACGAGGAGGCGGCCGAATTCCACCTGGGCAACGAGGTGTTCCACGACGCCCGCAACAAGGTGCGCCAGTGGCACCTGGTCTACCGGTTGCTGGTCGAACAGGATCTGGTCATCGACACCGGCGCGGTGCTCGCTGAGGTCAACACCGTGCTTGACCAGGCCGCGGCCGGCAGCGGTCAGGCGCAGGCGGGAACGGCCGGCAGCGACGACGTGCTGAACAGCATTATGGACCGCATCGACAAGCAGATGCGCGACAAGATGCAGCGTTTCGTCGACGTCGACCGCGAGATCAACCTGTTCACGGGCTTGGAGATGGAAGCCAAGCTCACGCTGCTGAACAACCGCGCCGATGTGACGCCTAAGGACATCGAACGGGTGGATCCGATTGCGCTCGAGCCCTACATCAAGGACAAGCTGGCCTTCGTGGCTGGCATGTCGGTGCCGCTGGCGCGCTTTGACGAGGCGGTGCTCGCCGGCGCAGGCAAGAAGCCGTATCGGCCGCGCTTCTACGGCATCGACGAGAAACTGCTGGAGCGTTCGACGCTGGTGGCGCGGGCGCTCAAAAGCGCGACCAGCGGCTTTTCGATGTTGGAGGACTGGAATTCGCATGACATCCTGACCTTTTACCAGGCGACCATCGGCGTGCCGCTGTACGCGTGGCGCGACGTCCAAGAAGACCTGGGTGTCGCCTACGAGCACGAAGCGGAGGAGTCCGGCCGCGGTCACCCGATGCAGATCGACTGCCGCTGGGAGAACAAGGGCTTTCACGGCAACGAGACGCTCGGCATCCCCGGGCTGTCGCTGGGGCAGCGCCGCAAGTGGGAAGCGGCAAAGAAGGCCTGGGAAGAGGAGCAGGCCCGCAAGCGTAAAGCTGAGGAAGACGCCAAGCTGCGTCAGTCCGCGGCGTCAGCCGGTCAGCTGGGGCGCAGCCTGGCCGCCGGGTTTGTCAGCGAAAGCTACGGCGCGTGGTCGCTGGCCTATCGCGGCCGCACTTTTGAGCTGGGCACTGGTCTGGCCGATGCCATGGGCAAGTACGCCGAGCTGCCGGAGGCCGTGCGCGGTCCAGTCGATCGCGCAGCACAAGAGGCGTTAACCGCCGACCCGGGCAAGCTCTCGGAATTGCGCAATAAGCTCGATGACTGGCTGTTCGACGCGGGTTCCGATGGCCGCACCGCCGACGAGAAGGCGATCGGGCTCATCCAGGCGGCGCTCAAGTAGCGGCGGTTGGTGCCGAATCTCCGAGCGATGGCGTTCCCAGCAGCACCGGCTCGCGCAGCAGGGTGACGCCGCAGCGCGCTTGAACGGCCTGCGCGACCTCATCCGCAAACGCCAGCACCTCGGCAGCCGTCGCTCCGCCGCGGTTGACCACGGCTAGGGTGTGCTTGGTCGACAGGCCGACCCGGCCCTGGCCATGGCCGCGGCCCAGACCGCAGCGCTCTAGCAGCCACGCGGCGGAGAGCTTGACCGTGCCGGCTGGCTGCGGCCAGCGCGGTGCTGTTTCGCCCGGACGGACCAGATCGGCCAGGACTGCCGCCGCCGTCTCCGCAGGGACCACTGGATTGACGAAGAACGATCCACACGACCGACTGTCCGGGTCGTTGGGATCGAGCACCATGCCCTTGGCACGGCGCAGCGCCAGTACGGTCTGCCGAACCTGAGTCAGCGACGGCTGCGCAGTCTCCGCAAGCGCATCGCGCACCTGGGCGTAGGCCAGACACGGCGGACGATCGCGCTGCAGCGCCACATCGACACCCAGCACAATGAATTGGTCCGGGTTGGTCTTGAAAACGCTGCTGCGGTAACCAAACTGGCACGCTGCGCTTTCCAGTCGCACACTGGCCAGCGTGCGCGTATCGAGCGCGTGGACTGCCACCGCAACTTCGGAGAATTCCTGGCCGTAGGCCCCGATGTTCTGGATCGGCGCCGCTCCCACCTGACCGGGAATCCCGGACAGGCACTCGATGCCTTGCCAGCCCTGAGCGACCGAATGGGCCACCAGCTCGTCCCATGCGACGCCCGCGCGCACGCGTACCAGCACGCATTTGTCGCTCACGTCGAGGATTTCGACCCCCAGACCGGCGGGCTTGGCCGGCTGCACCACCACACCCAGCAGTCCCGCATCGGCTGCGACCACGTTGCTTCCGCCACCCAGCACCCACCACGGCAGGTCGCGGTCACGGGCATAGGCCAGGGCATTGCGCGCGTCTTGCGGATGCTGAACCGGCCACAGGTGCGCGATGGGACCGCCCACGCCTATGCTCGTCAGCGCAGCTGCGCTCAGGTCGGAGCGCACTTCGCTTGGCAATACGGAAGCAGCCACGTCTAGCCCTTGGTCAGTTCGGCCAGCAACTCGGCGCCGTATTTGGCCAGGTTCTTGGGGCCGATGCCGTGAATCGCCGCCAGCTTGTCGCGCGTGGTCGGTCGCGCCCGCGCCAATTCAGTCAGCACGGCGTCGGACAGCACGAGAAACGCCGGCACGCCCTCCAGCTGCGCCCGCGCCTTGCGCCAGGCCTTGAGCTCGCCCAGCAGCGCTTGATTGACGGGCTCCGCCGCGAGCGCCGCCTTGGCCTTGGCCTTCGCGGTAGCCTTGACCGTCGCGGCCTTGACCGGGACACGCTCCTGCTCGACCTGCACCGTGTCGACCCAGTCCATCGGCAACCGGCCCATCGGCATCGCCAGGCGCGCGCTGCGGTAGCGAATGGTCTGGCCGTCTTTGTCGAAGGTCTCGTAGGTGGTGTCGACGACGCCGGCGCGCTCCATGCCGTCGATGAGGCGGTCAAAGACCTTGCGTTCCAGCGCCATCGCGAAGTCGTCGCGGTGGATCTTTCCCAAGCTGACCGAGCGCGCCGCCGGCATGACCTCGACGATCTTGAGCATTTGCCGGCGCTCCAACGGACTGGCCGGTCTGAGCGTGCGCAGCCGCGCTCCACCCGGATTGCAGCGGTCACACATGCCGCAGCGGCCATTGTGGGTATGGTCGCCGAAATACGAGACCAGCGCCTCCATCCGGCACCCGGCAGCGCGCGACAGGTCGAACAGGATCTCACACTGGCCCTCGCGGTGGGCGCGCTGGCGGGCGTACTCAACCTGCCAGTCCGTCGCTGCGCCGGGACGCACCACGTCCTCGCCGTCGACGACGATGGCGCCCAGGCCCCATAGCTTGCCGACGCAAGCCTCCGCCATCTCCAGACCCAGCGGCGATGCCCGCAACAGCTCTTCGCGAACGACGCCGTGCGCCGGTACCGCGGCATGCAGCTGCGACAAATTGCGCAGCAGCGGGTAGGCGCGCTCAAAGAAGTTCTGGTGCAGCTTGAGATCGGCGTACGAAAACAGCCCCAACCCCAGCGACGGCATGCCGTCGCGACCAGCGCGGCCGACCTCTTGGTAATAGCTCTCGACGCTGCCGGGCATACCCAAGTGCACCACGGTGCGGATGTCGGCCTTGTCAATGCCCATGCCAAACGCAACGGTCGCGATGACGACGTCGGCCTGGCCGCGGGTGAATTGGTCTTGCACGCGCGCGCGCGCGTCGGCATCCATCCCGGCGTGGTAGTAGGCGACCTTGAACTCGCTCTGCCAGGCCTTGGCCACGTCTTCGACACCTTGGCGGCTCAGGCAATAAGCAATGGCTGGTCGCCGCGCTGGATCGCGCAAGGTTTGCAGCGCCAGCTCCGGGCGTTCGCCGGGATTGGCCTCGACGATCTCCAAGGCCAGGTTTTCGCGCGCGAATCCGCGGATGAAGCGCGTGCACTCGCCGATCTTGAGCTGGTCGACGATGTCCTGCTGGACGCGAATCGTGGCCGTAGCCGTCAGTGCCACCACCGGGCAGTCGCCGTTGGCGCGCAATTCGGGCAGACGGTCGCCCAGCAACCGGTAGTCCGGCCGAAAATCGTGGCCCCACAAGCTGATGCAGTGCGCCTCGTCGACCGCGATGAGCTTGGGCGGCCGCTGCATCAGCCGCGGCACGAAGCCCGAGATGCGCAGGCGCTCAGGCGCCACCAGCAAGTAGTCCAATTCGCCATCCAGCCACCGCCGCAAGGCAAATTGCGAATCGCCGCGATGCCGGCCGCTGTGGATACGATCGCAGCGCAACCCTGCAGTCGTCAGCTTGTGGTGCTGGTCCTCCATCAGGGCGATAAGCGGCGACACCACCAGCGTCGGCCCGCGCAAAAGGCCGGGCAGCTGGTAGCACAGCGACTTGCCACCACCGGTCGGCATCACCAACAGGGCGTTCTTGCCTTCGGTCACATGCTCAATGACTTCGCGCTGGTGCGGCCGAAACGCCTGCAAGCCGAAGCGACCGCGCAAACACGCCAGATATCGGTCTTGCGCAGGCTCGGTCATGGCATACCGGGTCAGGTCGGGGTCGCGCATGGTGGCGGATTGGACACCAGCGCGGCCGGGTTGGCAAACCAGTTTCAGCGCACTGAGAACACTTCGCCATCCGCCACATACACCCCGCCGGCTACGTGGTGGATGGCGCGCAGGTCGGTCGGAACGTCGTCCCTTAGCCGCACCGAACGACCTTCGACCGCAAACACGGCGTCATCGGCCCACGCTGCAACAACTTCGGCCATCAGCAGGTCGTAATCGGCCTCCATACGCGGTTCATCAAGCAGACGGCACTCGAGCCAGGCGACGCATCCGTCAACCAAGGGCGCTTGGACCAGGCTCGCAGGGGTCCAGGTCAGCCCGAATTTCGACCACTTGTCGGTATCCCGTCCGCTGCTGCTGCCGACGCCGTCCGTTTGCGCGGCGAGCGACCGCGGCGGCACCTGCACCACCAACTCGCGACTAGCGTCGATAAGCCGTCTTGTGTGCTCGCGGCCACCGACCACCACTGCGATGCGCGGCGGGTCGAAGTCGAGCGGCATGGCCCACGCGGCCGCCATCACGTTGCGGTCGTCGCCCGCCGCCGCCGAAACCAGCGTCACCGGGCCATGATTGATGAGCCTATAGGCCTTGTCGAGGGGCACCGCGACGCGCATGGTCAGGCTCCGTTGCTCGCAAAAAGTTGGTGCTCGACGAGGCGCTTGTACACGCCGGCTTGGGCCATGAGCGTGTCGTGATCGCCCAGCTCGACCAGCTTTCCCCCGTCCAGCACGGCGATGGCGTGGGCGCTGCGGACCGTGCTCAGCCGGTGAGCGATGACCAACGCAGTGCGCCCCTGCATCAGCCGCGCCAGGGCTTGCTGCACTTGGGCCTCGCTTTCGGCGTCGAGGTTCGAAGTCGCTTCGTCCAAGATCAGCACCCGTGGGTCAGCTAGCAGTGCCC
>SXRM01000360.1 GCA_005792545.1 Pseudomonadota bacterium
AACCTTGTATAGTTCACTGATTAGTTCGCCAGGTGTCACGGCGGGCCGCCGCAGATCACAGGTCTGCGGCAAACCAGTTGATCGCGGTAGGCATTATCTGTCAACTGTTTCGGAGGTTAGCGATCTAGCGATCGCCCTGCATGCCGCCCGTCTGCATCTTGACACATGCACCGTCGCGACCGACGATGCGGGTATGGACGCCCGGTCGCCCGCTTGCCCGCCGATGCTGCCCGCGCCCGCGCCCCGCCTGCCGCCGCCCGGTCGGCCTGCCTTCACCCTCATCGAATTGATGATATCGGTGGCCATCATCGCGGTGCTCGCGGTCACCGCCGTGCCCCAGTTCACCAAGTACCTGCGCGGGGCCAAGGCGGCCGAGGCCAATATGTCGCTCGACATGATTCGCAAAGGTGCCGCGGCCTACTATGCCATTCCGCACACCGACGCAGCCACCGGCAAGCGCAAGCCCTGTCAGTTTCCGAGCAACGCAACGATCACCCCCAAAGGCGCCAGCTGCTGCGTCGATGCGCTGGACACCGACAACGACGAGCGCTGCGACGCCAACCCAGTCCACTGGGACAACCCGACCTGGTCGGCGGTGCGCTTTGGCATGTCCGACGCGCACTACTTTCAGTATTCGTTCGACTCGGCAGGCACGCTCGCCGCTGCCCGCTTTATCGCCAGTTCGCACGCCGACCTGGACTGCGATGGGCTGCAGTCCACATTCGAGCTGGGCATGAACGGCGACACCGAGGCCACCGAGGCCGACTGCGACGCGGTGTCGGCGGCCGCGGCGTTCTTTCGCGATAACGAGACAGAGTAGGCGACGCGTCAGGCCCAATCTACTGACCTACCGCATCCGTCACCGCCAGGCACAGTTGGTCCAAGCGCTCCCGGTCCGGCGCTTTGGGCAGCGCGCTGCCTCTCTCCAACGCGCCCAGTTCCGCATCCTGCTCCGCTGCCCAAGCCAGCAGGCGCTCGTATTCCCAAGCGCCGTCCCGAATCGCCAGCAGCTCCGCGGCATCTGCCCGGCGCACCCGCACTTCGCCTTCGACCAGGATCTCACGGCACATGCGCAAGAGCCGCACCAGGTGCATCGCGTGCTTGGTGTCGTAGCCGTGGCGGGCTTCCAATGCCGCTCTGGCCGGGTTGCGCTCGTTTTGCCACACCTGATACGCGCGCCAGTTGTCGCGCGCCTGCTTGTACTGGCGCTCGCGGTCGAGCAGGTCCAGAAAGTTGTCGTCCATGCCGATGAGCCGCCCCGCCGCGCGGTAGCGTTGGTGGTTGCCCAGCCCCATTTCCAACAGCGCCTTGTCCAACTGCGTGTGGATGTGCACGCGCAAGGCGTCGTCGCAGCCGGACAGGTCGAGCTCCCAGCTGTCCACCTGCTTGCGGATGGCGGCCTCGGCGGCGAGCAACTGATCCGGCGGCAGGGCCGTGCGCTCGGGCAGCCCGAAGTCGGCGCGATTGGGCTGCGCCTTGGGCGGGTCGCGCAGCCAGCGGTGGTGGTTTTGGATGCGCTTGAGCTGTGCCAGCGCGTAGCCACTGAAGGTGTAGCGGGCCTTGCGCGACAGAAACAGCGCCCGGGCCTGCACCAGCAACTGGCCCGCCGGGGTACACAACAGCCGGTCCTCGGGTGCGACCCACAGCATCTCAATGACGTTGGGGTTGCAGTCGGCGCACAGCCCCATGAACTTGCGCAGCTCGAACACCGTGGCGTCGGGCACATCGGTGTGCGCCTGCTCGAACACGTGCGCGAAGCCGTCGCGATAGTGCCGCGGCGGCACGCAGATGCCGCGGTAGTCGTAGTCGCTGTCGGGCCGGTTGGTGCCGTAGGCGCGGCTGCCGTGCACGACGTAGAGCACGGTGCGCTCGGGCAGCCAGGGGTGGGCGGGAAAATGCGGTAGCGGAATCATGGGGTTGGTCGCTCTGGTGCCCATTTGCAGCGCACGGCCTCTTGGCGAATGCAAGGTGCCTCAGAATACGCCTTCGACCTGCGCCAACTCCCACAATGCCAAGAATTTTTCGCGCACCCACGGATGCAGTTGCTCGGCCGTGTCGCGCGGCAGCTTGGCGCTCGCTATCAACTCCTGTACATCGACGAGGTCCTTGCCGCGGTGTGCCGCCACCATGCCCGACGCCAGCTTGAGCTCCAACCACTGGGTCAACGGCAGCATGGCGAACGGCTTGCCGCGGATGGCCGTCAACGCCGGGTCAGGAAACGCGATGGGCTTGGGCTTGTCGTCGCCGGGGAAGCGACCGGTGCTCAAAACGTCGACGTGCACATTATTCTCGGTATCCAGCAGCTTGCCAGTACCAGGCACGCGCTCGGCGTAGCCCCGGCCCAGGTGTCGCTGCTTGAAGGTTTGCAGGTCCGCTTCGCGCATGACCAGATCCACGTCGACGGTCACGCGCCGGTGGCCATACTCGTTGAGCGCCAATGCGCCGATGATAGCGTAGGGCAGGCCCTCGGCTTCCAGGATGCCGACCAGCTTTTCGATGCAGCGCTGCAGTTCAGTTTGGCCCATGAAGAACCGCCAACAGTAGTCCAGGCTCTGTTCAGCGACCGCAACGCGATCGGGCGTTCGCCAGCCTGCGCCCCAATCCAGGCCCTGGTCTATCGCCGCCACGCCGTGCCTCTGATTCGACCGCGCCACCAACTCGCCAACCGCGGCCCACTGTCGGCGCGGCAGGGGCTTGGCCATCGTGGGGTTGCCAGTGGGGGCTGTCAACTTTGGCTGTGGGTCAGTGCCTTGTTGAGGGGGCTCGGCCTGACCCACGCGCCGGCACCGGCCTCTTGCCGGCCTGTTGCCGCTTGCGAAATGGCCCACGACCGGCCCGATGCCGGTAGGCCGCCAGAATCAAACCCTCAGAGACCGGCGCTCTGCCGGCCTTTCGTTTCAGGCCACAGGCGCGATACCGGCATCGAGCCGGTGTTGGCCTGTCCGTCAGACCCGCCGCTGGTTTAGCCGCGGCACATGGCTGCTGGCGTCATCGAGCCACTTGTACGCGGCGACGCGCCGCACCTCGTCATAGGTCCGCACCAAAAGCGTGAACAGGCGGTCGCGCACATCGGCCGTAACGGCAGCCTCGCCGCGCTTGCCGGTATCGCCCAGCCGCTGGGCCGGGCGCAGTCGCAGCAGCAGCGCCTTGGCATCGGCCTGGGCCTGGGTCACGGCCGCGACATCGAGTGGCACCTTGCCTTGCACTGTGGTCCAATTCACCAACAAGAGCGTCGCCAACGCATCCACATCGGTGGCCGCATCGACGGCGCCACGGCCCTTGCGCAGTGCGTCCACTTCGGCACTTGGCAACAGGCTAGCCGCGACCAGCACTTCGGCCGCCGCGAATAGTAGCCGCCGCACCGGGTGGATGCGCTGCACCTGCTCCGCCAGGTCGCCGGTGCCGTTGCTGGCAATGGCAGCTTGCTTCCAGGCGTGCCAGACGGCGTAGGCGAGGGACTCGGCGCGGCCGGGGGCCGACCAGTCGGCGTTGGGCAAGTCGGCTTGCAGCGCAGGTTGTAGGGCGACGACGGCGGCGGCACCGCGGCGGACGTTGGCGGTCATCAGCGCCGGTTCAGCGGTGAAGTGCAGGACTTCGTCGGCAGCGAGGTTTTGGGCCGCGGCGAGGTGCTGGGCGTAGTGTGCGGCCAGGGTGTCTGGTGGCGGTTCGGCGGTGGCTGGGGCGGTTGCGGCGGGTGCGGCGGGGGCGGCGGGTGCGGGTTCGGGTGGGTGAACCGGGTGTTCTTCGGGGGTTGCTGGCGTTGGGTCGGGCATGGGGTTCCTTGGGGCGAAACGAGGCGCTACTTGCACGATGCGACGGGTTTCGCGACGTCGGTCTCAAGGCAGCGGTTTTCGCACACGAACTCCCCGCCCAAGTTGAACTCCTTGTAAGTCAGCTGGAATGCGCGAAATAATGAGGCGCCACCGATACTAGGCGACGACACGGTCACTTCGAGACACGATGGCGTAGCACCGCTCAGGGCGATGTCCAACCGTCCGGGAAGCGGTTCAGAGACCACAAGCGACGGAGCCGCCGAGTTGGGCCTCGGATTTCCAAGGGCAAAGCAGCCAAGTCGCCCAGTTGTCGTCACAAGTGAGCAATCCATCGATAGATCAACCCCAGCAACGCCGACGCGATCACCATTTGCAAACGTCGCGGTCGAACTGGCAACGGCAACATGCGCATTGTCAAGGCAACCAATTGTCGGGCACCCACAACCGGCAACTATCATGCAAACACTGAATTCGACAACTGCTGCGACGGAGGTCGAATGTGATTGTGGCTTGTAGGCGTTCACGGGTAGCCAGCCAGCGCCTTCGCAACGGTTGCGACCATCAGCGGTCCACCGGCAGCACAATTGTCCCAACTAGCGAACGGATTCTCGGTAGACTGGACACCGATGGCGACTGCGTTGGCGGCTGTAGGTGAGATCCAGACGCCGTCGATGTACCCGTTGGTCGCCGCGGCGCCGGTCGGATTCGAATCCAACCAGGTTGCGCCGTCGATCGAACTGCGTCCGCGAATGCGAATCGTAGCATTGCTCGCATACAACAGCACGGCACGGATGTAGATGGGCGCAGATCGCAGAGAGTGCGCTTGACCACGAAGGCATAGCTAGCAGAATCAACTGGTTGGCGACATGCCTGTTCGGTTATGTGTGGTCGTCATGTAAGGCCGCTGATTTACAGACACTTTGAAGGCAGTCTGGGCG
>SXRM01000361.1 GCA_005792545.1 Pseudomonadota bacterium
CTAGCGCCGCCGGGACCGGCGGCGTCAACTCGTTGAAACTGGACAAATTCACTTTGGCAAGTTCTCAACGAGTTGAAAAACGCGATAAGCTAGGAGCCTGTCGGAGGCCTGAAATCATGTGTGTATTCGTCATCAAGAACTTTCCGCCCATCAATAGTCCGACAGGCTCCTAACGCCTCGCGCTACAACCCCACCAGCAACTCCGCCTCGAACATCAGGTCCGGCACATTGCCCGCACTTTGGTGCACCTCGACGGCGACGACGGTGGCAACGGCCCCCAAGTCATCGGCAGACACGATTTGGTGGAAAACGTGCTCATTTTCGGCAGCGCTCGGCGTGCCGCTGGCTGGTGTGCTTGGTGCGATGTTGCCGGCCTGGATGTTGCTGCAAAACAGCTCTTTGCCGTTGAGGTAGACCACAGCGCCGTCGTCGCGCAATAGCCCAATGTCCGCGCCCGCGAAGGCCGTCGGGTTTGTCACCTGAATCGAGCGGCGGCACCAGGTGGTGATGTACTTGTTGTTGACCGAGCCGCCATAGCCGACCACCGTCTTTTCGTCGCCGTCGCCGTAGCCCGTCTTCGAGTCGCAGCTGTCGAGGGTGCAGGGGCTGTTGTCGGCGCAGCTAAGCATGGTGCCGGCCGCGCAGGCGCCGTTGGCGCAAGCTTAGCCCGGGGTACAGGCGTCGGCGGCGCACACGGCGGCCGCTTGCAGTCGCCCTTGACGGCGCACCGCCAGCCCAAGCCGCCCGGGCACGGTCCGCATTCGGCGGGTAGGGCGTCGGCTGGCGGCGAGTCGTCCAATTGCGCGTCCGTTGGGGAGTCGGTGGGCGCGCTGTCAGCCTGGGCGGAGTCGCTGGCGTCTGCAACAGGCCGGTCTGCTTTTTGCCGTGGCGCCGACCTTGCCGGCGCCGTCGGCCGCAGCCTCGCCAGCCGTGATGCCGCTCAGTTGCGCGGTGTCGCTGGTACAACCAAAGGTGGCGACTGCAAAAAAGGCCGAGCCAGGGCAAGCGAATTCCGCCGCAACGCGGGTGCCATGGTCCGCCTCAACAACGTGCCAGCCTGCCGGGCAGGGGCGCCGGGGTCACCGCGTTCGCGTAGCGCTGGCGCGTGGCGCGGCCTATGGCGGGGGGGTGATTTGCTGTGAGGGTTTGTGAACGGCTAGGCCGCGCGCACAGACCGGTCGCGCCGGCCCACCGGTCTGACCCGGGCTTTGCGTCGCTGGTTAAGCTATGCCGCACTCCGTGGTTTGCTGTAAACTGGGTCTCCCCGCCGCTGCCGCGGCCCTGGAGCCGACGATGCCCCGCTGCATCGCAGTGTTGTTTCTGTGCGCGTGGTTGTTGGCGTGCGAGTCGCCCTCGGTTGGCGCGGACGCCGCGACCGGCGCCCCCGATTTGGCTGGCAGCGTGGACACCCATGACACGGCGGCCGTCCAAGCCGACGCCGGCCAGGAGGCGGCGCCTGATTCCCTTGCAGACTCTGACTCTGCCCCTGGCCCTGATTCTGCCCCTGGCCCTGATTCTGCCGCTGACGCTGATGCTGCCCCTGACCCTGATGCTGTTGGCGACGCCGCCGCTGGCCCTGACGCAGCCAGCCAGCCGCAATGCGCCACCGCGGCGGACTGCCCGACCCCTGCGCCATGCCAACTTGCGACCTGCACGCCCGCTGGCAAGTGCAGCTATGCCGCCAAAGCGGATGGACAAAGCTGCGATGACGGCAACGCGTGCAGCACGGGCGACTTGTGCGCCTCCGGTGCTTGCAGCGGCCCCAACACCTTGAACTGCAATGACGAAAGCCCGTGCACCCTGGACAAGTGCAATCCGCTGGCCGGCTGCCTCAACATGCCAGTCGCCGCGACCACCGCATGCGACGACGGCAGCGCCTGTACGGCCAACGACACGTGCCTGGACGGCAAATGCCAGGCCGGCGCCAACATCTGCCAGTGCAAGTCCGACGCGGACTGCGGCAAATTCGAAGACGGCGACCTGTGCAACGGGACACTGTACTGCGACAAGTCGGCCGGCGCGCCGTACACCTGCAAGCTCAATCCGGCGACAGTGGTCGTGTGCGGCAAGGACAAAGACGGACCGTGCCAACAGAATACCTGCATTCCCAGCACTGGCGCCTGCTCACTGGTCATCAGCGCCGAAAATACCCCGTGCAGCGACGGCGACAAGTGCAGTGTGGGCGACTACTGCGCCAAAGGCCTGTGCATGGCCGGCACCAACACCTGTTTTTGCAAGGACACCGCCGACTGCAAAGGTCAGGAAGACGGCAACGCCTGCAACGGCACGCTGTTTTGCAACAAGGCCAGCGCGCAATGCGAAGTCAACCCGGCGACGGTTGTCACTTGCCAGACCGTGGGCGACACGTATTGCCGGCGCAACACCTGCAACCCCAAGGACGGCTTCTGCCACTACATCCCGTGGGCCGAGGGCAAAGCCTGCGACGACGGCAACGCGTGCACGCCCAACGAATAGTGTCAGGCCGGTCAGTGCACCACCGCAACCAACACTTGCGAGTGCCAAAAGGACGCCGACTGCGTCGCAAAGGAAGACGGCAACCTGTGCAACGGCACGCTCTACTGCGACCTCGCCAGCAGCAAGTGCAAGGTCAATCCGGCCACGGTCGTCGCATGCAACACCGACGACGATCCGGCGTGCCTGCGCGACGTCTGCAACGTAAAGAACGGCAAGTGCGAAGCAATAGCGCTGCCCAAGGAAGGGACGGCATGCAGCGACGGCAACCCATGCACGCCGGTCGATTTCTGCAAGGGCGGCCAGTGCGTTGCCACGGCCAACACCTGCGAATGCCAACAAGACGCCGATTGCAAGGCTAAAGAAGACGGCGACCTCTGCAACGGGACGCTGTTCTGTGACAAGGCTGCCGGCAAGTGCGTTGTCAATCCGGCCACGGTGGTGCAGTGTACGGGTGCGTTCGACGAGGTCTGCCTCAAGAACCAGTGCGACCCCAAGACCGGCGGCTGCGGCATGAAGCCAGCGCTGCAAGGCAATCAGTGCCCGGGCGACAACGCGTGCTCGGCGGGCGGCTGGTGTGTCCTGGGCACCTGCGAAACCAGCGGCCAGAGCGTCTGCACCTGCGAAAAGGACATGGACTGCAACAAGTTCGAGGACGGCGACCTGTGCAACGGCACGCTGTACTGCGACAAGACCGGCGTCGCGCCGGCCTGCAAGCTCAACCCGACCACAGTCGTCGTGTGTCCAAAGGGCGGTGACAGCGCGTGCCTCAAGAACCAGTGCGCGGCCGACACCGGCAAGTGCGCCACGGCGCAGGTCAAGGGCGCTTGCGAGGACGGCAACCCGTGCACGACAGCTGACTTGTGCAGCAACGGTGGGTGCCAAGGTGGCGCAGCGCTGGTCTGCAACGACGGCAACGCCTGCACCGTCGACAGCTGCCAGGCTGGGTTTGGCTGCGTCTATCAGGCGGCCGATGCTTCGGCGTGCGACGATCAGAATGTGTGCACCACCGACCAGTGTAACCCTGGCGTCGGCTGCACGCACGGTTTCGCGGCAGGGCTTTGCGACGACGGTAACGCGTGTAGTGCCGGCGACCAGTGCAAGCTCGGCGCGTGCAAAGGCGATCTGTTGGATTGCGAGGACGGCAACCTGTGCACCGACGACGCGTGCAAGCCTGAGGCCAAGGGCTGTGTGCACTTGCCCAACGCCGCGACCTGCAGCGACGGCAACCTGTGCACGACGCAAGACGTCTGCTCACTCGGCAAGTGCATTGGCGGCGGCGCCACTAATTGCAGCGACGGCAACCCCTGCACCAGCGACAGCTGCGCGCCCAAAGTGGGTTGCCAGTACGGCTTTGCGGCCGGTGACTGCGATGACGGCAGCGCCTGCACGCTCGCAGACGCCTGCAAGGACGGCACCTGCACCGGCAACGCCAAGTCGTGCGACGACCAGAATCCCTGCACCGACGACGCCTGCGACCCCAAAGCCGGCTGCAAGTATGCACCGAACAATGCTCCGTGCAGCGATGGCAACGCCTGTACCGGCGGCGACGCCTGTGCAGCTGGCAAGTGCGCTGCGACCAAGACCACCGTATGCGACGACCAGAACCCTTGTACCGACGACGGCTGCGATTCGGCGAAGGGGTGCCTGACCAGCGCCAACACCAGTGCCTGCGACGACGGCAACGCCTGCACTCAGAAGGACTTGTGCAAGGCCGGCCAATGCGGCGGCGTAGCCAACTGCGACGACGGCAACCCCTGCACGGACGAGGCGTGCGACGGCGGCAAATGCGCGAGCGCCGTGAACAGCCAGGTTTGCAACGACGGCAACGCCTGCACAACCGGCGACAAATGCGCTGCCGGCAAGTGTTTGGGCACCGGCAAGCTGACGTGCGACGACGGCAACGTCTGCACCGATGACAGCTGCGACCCCGGCGCAGGCTGCAACTCGGTCGGCAACAGCCAAGGCTGCGACGACGCCAATGCGTGCACGGTCGGCGATAAGTGTAAGCTCGGCCAGTGCGGCGGCGCCAAAAAGTCGTGTGACGACAGCAACCCCTGCACGGATGACGCCTGCGATGTCGCCAAGGGCTGCACGGCGACGGACAACACCATCGCGTGCGACGACGGCAACGCTTGCACCGCGGCCGACGCGTGCAAGGCTGGCGCTTGCACCGGCAGCGCCAAGAACTGCGACGACGGCAATGTTTGCACGGTCGACGCGTGCCTGACCGCGACGGGCCAGTGCCAGAACACCGATACAGGCAAGCAACTATGCGCCGACAGCAACGCCTGCACCGATGACGTGTGCCACCCGGTGTTGGGCTGCGGCCATAGCAACAACAGCGCGGCGTGCAGCGACGGCAACCCGTGCACAACGGGCGACGGCTGCGCCAATGGCAAGTGTGCGGCGCCCGGCACCCTGGTCTGCGATGATAGCAAGCTTTGTACCGACGACAGCTGCGATGCCAAGCAGGGTTGCGTGTTCGCGGACAACACCAAGCCGTGCAATGACGGGGTGGCGTGCACCAAGGACGATGCGTGCAAATCGGGGGCCTGTACGGGCACCCTGAACTGCGACGACGGCCAGCCGTGCACGGACGACACCTGCGACTTCAAGACCGGCATCTGCAAAGCCAGCCCGAGTCCCGTCGGCCAAGCGTGCGACGATGGCGACAAGTGCACGGCGCAGAGCGTGTGCAAAGACGGCCAGTGCGCCGCGACCAAGCCCGCGGTCTGCGACGACGGCAATGTCTGCACCGACGACCTCTGCGACAAGCTCAAGGGCTGCCAGGCTTACAGCAACACGCTTGGCTGCAGTGCCAGCCCGTGCAGCGGCGGCGACCAGTGCAGCGCCGGAAAGTGCGTTGGCAGCGGCAAGCCAAGATTTGGATTCTGGGGCGTCCAGTCAAACCCTGCATCGGAGCAAATCCTGTATGACGCCCAGCTTTTGAGCGACGGCAGCTATGTCGCAGTTGGCTCCAATCGCCAGGCGGTGTGCGGACAGTACAGCTGCAGCTACGGATCGACGTGGGATACGCTGGTAGTCAAGGTCAAAGGCTCAGGCGAGTTGGGCAAGAAAGTGCTGCTGAACTACTCGCCGGCGGGCTACCAGACCCAAGACTACTTGCGGCGGGTGACCCAACTGCCAGACGGCACGCTGGTCGGCATCGGTACGCGCAACGACCCCGACCCACTGTCGCCCAAGACCGGGCAAATACACCTGTTGCACGTCAACGCGACCGACCTCTCGGTGGTGGCGAGCTATGGTGTCGACAATCCGCAGGCCACCCAATTTGGCGAAATCGGCCAGTCGTACTATTGGATCGACACCGCCAAAGGCAAGCGGCTGGTCATTGGCGGCACAACCGAGCACCTGGGCTATGGCGGCACCCGCAACGTCGGCATTTGGGTGGTGTCGCCGACCGGCCAGGTCGAAGGCTTTGGCACGCACCCAGAGGGCTACGACCAGAGCGAAGTGCAGGTGGCGGCCGCGCCGGGCGGTGGTGTTGCCGCTGTGGCGACCACCGGTCACCACGCATACTCTGAACCGTGCGCGCTGCAATCGGCCAACATCCCCGGCTTGGGTTTTGACGACATCGAATTGGTGCTGTTTGATGCCAGCCTCAAGTGCCAGCGCCTGGTGCGCTTAGGCACCAGTGGCCCCGATGTTGCCACGGGCATCGCGGCGGTCAGCGGCGGCTACCTGATTTCGGGCACGATCGCAGACGGCGCGGGTTCGCCGGTGCTGTACCGCGTCGACAGTCAGGGCACGCAGGTGTGGAAGGTCGTGCTCGGCAATCCCACCTATGCCGACTTTGGCGGACCGGTGCAACTGGCCAGCGACGGCGTCGCTGTGATGGTTGGCGCGACCTACCACTCCGGGCATGGCCAGCACCGCGCGGCAATGTGGCGCGTGGACGGCAATGGCAACAAGCTCACGGACACCCTCTGGCTAAGCGGCGGGTGGGGCGGCCGTCTGCATGGGCTCGCTATCCTGGCCGACGGTAGCCTGCTGGGTACAGGCGCAAGCAATCCTAGCCCGACGTCAGACGCGTTGCTTTGGCGCGTCGACCCCTGGACGCATCTGGATTGCACCGCCGCTGGCAAGTGCCTCGACAAACCCGCGAGCTACTGCGAAGACGGCGAGTTCTGCACGTCGCCCCAAGATTGCGACGGCGCCACTGGCAACTGCAAGTACTTGCTGCAAAACGGCGCTTGTACCGATGGTGATGCGTGTACCGAAGGGGAAAAGTGCGGCAACGGTAAGTGTGGCGGGTCGACACCCAAGGTCTGCGACGACAAGAACCCGTGCACCAGTGACTGGTGCGACAACGCGCTGGGCTGTCAGACCAGCGTGCTCGCCGACGGGTTTGCGTGTGCCACAGGCAAGTCGTGCTCGGCTGGGGTCTGCAAGTAGCAACCCATGCGGTTACGCGCGCTTGTTCGAGAAGCGCACGCTCGGCTTGGTCAGCGCCGGGTCGGCGATGTCGGGGGCGCTGCCGATGGACTTGAGTGCCTCGCCGAACTTGCCGCCGTCGATGTCGGCCAGTGGCGCGAACTTCAAGGCGTTCGACGAACAGGTCAGCACGCACGCCGGGATGCGCGCCGCCGTCGGCAGGGTCGTGGAGTTGATGCGGTGCAGACAGCCGTCGCATTTGTCCATCACCTGGCTCTCGACGTCGAATTGCGGCGCTCCGTAGGGGCACGCGGCTTCACAGCGCCGACAGCCAATGCAGTCCACGCCGTTGACCGGATCCTCGGCCTTGCTGGGCTTGATGTGCACGATGCCGGTGTTGGCGTCTTTGGCGTAGCGGCCGACTGGGCACGCGTTCAGGCACGCCGGCACCTCGCAGTGGTTGCAGGCCAGCGATAGGAACCGCACGAACGGCTTGCCGTTGGGCAGTGCGCCGTCTGACTGCAAGACTTGTCGGCGGCGGACGCCAGGGCGTTGGTTGTACTCCTGGTTGCAAGCGGCCTCGCACGCGCGGCAGCCGATGCAGTTGGCGAGATTGACGTGGAATCCATACTGCGGCATGGCTTGTTCCTCCTTGCGTGTGTGGGGTTAGCCGACCTTGTAGATGCGGCAACCGGCCTCTTTGTGCACGGCCTGCCCCGAGTGGATCTCGGCGCGCCCCTTGAGCAACCAGCCGTCGTGCGCGCCCTTGCCCTTGGCGACGCGGCCGAGCGCCCAGTGCCCGAAGCCGCGGACCCAGCCCACCCACTCCTTGTGAATGAGCGGGGCGACGTGGGCGCGCGCTTCGACGATGCCGTTCTCGGTCTCGACGGCGACGCGGTCGGCCTCGCCGATGCCGTGGGCCTTGGCGACTTCAGGGTGGATGATGAGCCGGTTCTCGCCGCGCAGCGTCATCAGCCACGGGTTGTTGAATGTGCGGGTGTGCGCGTGTTCGACCTCCTTCCACGACAGGAAATACAGCGGGTACTGCGAGCTCGGCTTGTCGAGCGGTTCGATGTGGCAGGGCAGCGGCAAGAAGTTGGCGTCGCCGGTCACGTCTTTGCCGGCAGGCTTGGTGGTGCCGACGTAGGCGCCATTCAGCACCGGATCCCAGAACTGGCCGAAGCGAGTGGTGGTCTTGAAGCCGACCTCGTAGGTCGTGCCTTCGGGCAGCGTGTAGCCTTCCTTGCCGTCGTCGGTGACCTTGCTGTTGTCGACCACGAAGCCGACCGCGGTGTACTTGGGCGGCGTCGAGGTGTCGGCCTGCAGCACCGTGTAGCGGATTTCGCTGCCCGCGGTGTACTTCTTGAGCGTCATCGTCGCGGTGGCAAAGGCCTTGGCGACCATGCTCTGCCAAAGCCGGTCTTGCCGCCGGCGTCGGCCCACCACCCCTTGGCCTTGAGTTCGTCCCAGGTCATCTGGGTGGTGAAAGGCTGACCGCTGTTGCCGGTCTTCATGAAGCGGTCCCACTCCTCCTTGTTGTAGGCCTCGTCGGTGTCGTTGACGCCGGGCAGGTCTTTGAAGCCCTTGAAACCCATCGCCTGGCCGAGATCCAGGAAGAACTGCGCCTCGCTGCGGCCGCCGATCCAGCTCTCGACCGCCGGCTGGCGCAGACCCAAGGCGCGCTGGCTGACCCAGGTGGCGTTGAAGTCGAAGCGCTCCAGGTAGTTTGAACCGGGGATGACCAGGTCGGCCATCATCGCCGTCTCGGACAGGTGCGTATCTACGCACAACACAAACTCCATCTTGTTGAGCGCATTGATGACTTTTTGGGTGTTGGGCGTGCTCATCAGCAGGTTCTGGAACACGATGACGCAGGCCTTGATCGGGTAGTCGTTGCCGACGAAGTCCTTCTGCTCCAGCATCCGCTCAATCTGCTCGACATAGATGCCCGACCCGTGGCTGTACAGATACTTCTTGGTGAAGGTCTTCTTGCTGCCGTCAGGCTGCGGGACGCTGATGTCGTCGCGGCCGTCCACCCGCCACTTGCCTTAGACGTACCCCCCCATTGTTCATGACTCTGAAATTCATCGGTGAATTGCCGTTCTCGCGGTCACCCAGGCGCCTTTGTGCCAACCTGCGGCGGTCGTGACAGGCGCGCGACACGGGCACCGCAAATGGCCGCTAGCTTATGCAAGCGGGCGCAGAGTCCGGCCGATGAGTCCACATCCCGGAGCGGCCTCCGTTGGCTGGCCAAAGTGGCTTGCGGCAATCGCCGTGGCCTCAGTGGTTGCGCTGGCCGGGCTGGGCTGGCAGTCGCTACGCCCGGTCCGCGAAGTGCGGCTCTACGACGACGCTGCACTGCCCCCCGGCAGCACAGTTGCCGAGCCGGTCCTGCGGGTTGTCGTCGGCTCGATGATCTCGCCGCAGAGCACGCTCGACCGATACCTGGGGCTGGTGCGGTTTCTTGGCGCCCAGGTCGGCCGCAAGGGCGTATTGGTGCAGCGCCGCACGTATTTCGAGTCGAATCAGACGCTGGCTTCGACCCAGGCCGAACTGGGATTTGTGTGCACCGGTGCCTGGCTGCAGGGCGAGCGCCAGGGCCTGCCCCTGGATGTCCTCGCGGTGCCGGTGGTGGGCGGCAAGTCGACCTACCGCGCGGCGCTGCGGGTTCCGACGGCAAGTGCGGTGCGCGACCTGGCTGACCTGCGCGGACGTGCCGTAGCCTTCGTCGATGCCCTGTCGCTGACTGGTCGCCTGTGGCTGGCAGACCGGGTGCGGCGGCAGGGCGAGCGCGAGGACCGCTTCTTTGGCCGCGTCATCTACGCGGGCTCCCACGACCGCTCGATCCTAGCCGTTGCGGATGGCCTGTGCGATGCGGCGACCGTCGATGACCTCGTCTTGGAAGCGCTGCTGGCGGCCCGGCCACAGCTGGCTTCGCGCATCCGCGTTGCGGAGTACTCCCCGCCATTTGGCATTCCGCCTGTGGTGGCGCCGCGGAAACTCGACCCTGAGCTACGCACCTTGCTGACTGCACACCTGCTCGAGCTGCATACGCAGCCGCAAGGCGTGACATTGCTCGCTGGGCTGGGCGTCGAGCGGTTTGTGTTGCCGCCCGCCGGTCACTTTGACAGCGCGCGCGCGCTCCCGGGGCCGTGATGCGCCGCGCTCTGCCGCATAGCCTCGCCAGCCGCGTGTTCGTGGGCGCAGTGGTGACAGCGCTTGGCTCGTTTGTGGCCGGCACCGCGCATGCCATCAACAACCCGCTGGGCGGCGTGCGGGCGTGCTTGGAAATGCTGGCCGGCGCCGCTGGCGATGTCGGTCGGCTCAAGAAATACCTTGCCGTGGCCGATGAAGGTCTTTGCCGCATCGACGCGCTTGTCCAGCGACTGGTGCAGTTCGCGCGACAAGGTGGCGATGTTCGGCGGCGGATCGATGTGGGCCAACTGGCCCGCGATACCATGGCAGTTGCCGGTTTTGCCGGCCGCAAGGGCAATTCAGCGGTCACAGAGCTGACACTGGCGCCCGCAACTTGTTGGGTGCCGGCCGATGCCGCCGAACTCGAGCAGGCACTGACCGCGCTGGTCATCAATGCGTGCCAGGCCGCACCACTAGGCGGTCATGTGCACATAGAGGTCATGCCGGCGAGCGACGGCGGTGTTTTGCTGCGTGTCGACGACGACGGACCTGGCGTGCCGGTCGAGTTGCGCGACAGGGTCTTCGAGCCGTTCTTTTCGACCAAGCCTGAGGGCGAGGGCACGGGCCTGGGCCTGTGGGTCGCTTGGGGCGTCATCGAGCGACTGGGCGGCAATGTACGGGCGTTGGGGTCACCGTTGGGCGGCGCCCGCTTCGAAGTGTGGTTGCCGAGCGCACCGCCGGAGAATCGTCATGCATGAAGCGCCCCTGTGCGCAGGTTGTTGCGCGATTCTGGTCGCGGAAGACGAGGCCACGCTGAGGCTGCCGCTGCACGACTACCTGGCTAGTAGCGGCGCCAAGGTGGTGTCGGTTGACAACGGCGCACAGGCCATCACAGAGCTGCATCGACGAGACTTCGATCTGGTTTTCACGGACTTGCGTCTGCCAGCGGCGGATGGCTTTGCAGTGATGGCGCGCGCGCACGAGGCGACGGCTAGGCCCGCGGTCGTGATGATGACGGCGTACGCCGATGTTGATTCAGCCGTGCGGGCGCTGCGCGAGGGCGCCTACGACTACCTTGCCAAGCCCTTTCGGTTTGCCCAAGTGGAGGCCATTTTGCGCCGACACTGCCAGCAGCGGCAGTTGTTGCGCGAGCGCGACGAGTTGCGCCAAGAACTCGAAGGCCAGCGAGACCCTGCTGAAATCGTGGCGTGTTCGCGCGGAATGCAGGCGGTGCTCGACACGGTTCGCAAAGTCGCCCCGACCGACGCCAGCGTCGTGCTGCTCGGTGAGACCGGAACAGGCAAAGAGCTGATCGTCGAAGCCCTGCACCGCCTGTCGCCGCGCCGCAAAGGTCGACTGGTCAAGCTCAACTGCGCAGCGGTCCCCGACAACCTGTTCGAAAGTGAGCTTTTCGGCCACGAACGCGGCGCTTTCACAGGTGCCGTGGCGCGGAAGCGGGGTCGCTTTGAAATGGCAGACAAAGGCGCGCTTTTTCTGGACGAAATCGCGGATCTCAGTCCCAGCGGACAGGTCAAGCTGTTGCGAGCCGTCCAGGAGCGCCAATTCGAGCGCGTGGGCGGACTGGAGCCCGTGCAGGTCGACGCCCGCTTCATTGCAGCAAGCCACACAGACCTGCGAGAGAGGGTCCGGTTGGGCTTGTTTCGTGAGGACCTCTACTACCGCCTTGCCGTCATCACCGTCGAGGTGCCTCCGCTTCGGGATCGCGTTGCCGACCTGCCTCTGTTGGTCGAGCAACTGTTGCAGCGCGCCGCCAAGCACACACGCAGGCCGGTGCCAGCGGTCTCTCCAGAAGCGGTTGACCGGTTGTGCCACTACCGCTTCCCCCGGCAACGTGCGTGAACTCGCCAACCTCGTTGAGCGCGCAGCTACCCTGTGCGATGGCCTGTTCATTGAACCGCGGCACTTTCCCGCGGAGGTCATGGCGGGCGCTCAATCGTCCGCGCCGACTGCTCGGCTCGGCGAAACCTTCCTGCCGCTCCAAGTGGCGACTGCGCGGTTTGAGCGGTCGCACATCGAGGCGGCGCTAGCCCGGACGGGTGACCGGCGGGCTGAGGCCGCGCGACTGTTAGGAATCGCGCGCAAGAGGCTGTGGGCGCGAATGCATGAAGGCGATGATGGCCCTGACGACGCCGAAGACGCCCGGCGTGATCACGGCTCCTGACCGCCCAGACGCTCGCCCAGACGTTCCCCCCCATTGTTCAACTACCGAGACGCACGGCGAATTGCCGGTATCTGACGATCCAGCTGCCGCTGGTGTGCAGTCTTTTTTCGCCCCCAGCCGCGGTATTTCCCGAAAACCACCGATCACCTTGTCATCGGCGCACCTGCCGCGCCACCAAGGAGTTCCCGTGTCTATCCGCTACTACTCGCCCGCGCTGCTTTTCGAGGTCACAGCCCGCACGATCGCTGGAGCATATCTGTTCGACCCCAACGTGCACCCAGGCTTCGCCGCAGCCTTCAACGCCATCATCGCCGTCGCCCAGCAAAAGCACGGTGTACGCGTTTACGCTTACTTCGCCATGTCCAACCACTACCACGGCATCTTCGGCGCTGATGACCCTGATTCGTTTGCCGATTTCTTGTGTGACGTGCACGGCAATATGGCCAGGTACGCCAACCGCGTTCAAGGCCGCATCGGTCCTGTGTTCAACGGTCGTTGCGACGTCACGCCGATTCTTGCCGGCGAGAAATGCCTGGCTGAGCGCGTCGCCTACATCATGGGCCAGGCCATCAAGGTCGACAGGAAGTGGACAATCGACAACTGGCCCGGCGCGAACACCAACCGCGCGCTGCTGTACGGCGAACCGCCAATCGGCACGCACTTTGCCAGGCACCGCAAGACCCTGGACGCGCGCCGCAAGGGCGGCCCGATGCCTGATGAAGCCTACACGACCCAACACGCGGTGAGCGTTTCGCCGTTGCCGGGCTGGGAGACGTTGAGCGAATCCGAACTTCGCGCCCGCTACCGCGCAATCGGCAACGGTGCCATGGAGCGATTCGGTCTGCACAAGGGCACTTGCGCGGATGGGGGGACCGTTCAAGCGCCGGAAACTGTGGCTGAACCCGCCGAAATTGCCGCCGCCGTCTTGACCGACGCGCAAAAGGCTTGGATGCAAATGCCGCGCCCGCGCCCCAAAACCAAGGAGCACAAGCGGCAGCGGAGACCCGAGGCCTACGCTGACAGCCCCGCGAAAATTGCGCGCTTCCGCGACGCATACAAGGCCATCCGTCAGGCGCATGTCAATGCGCGCCGGGAGTTGGAGAAGCAATCGGAGCGCGCTTTGCGGGGCAAGCGAGCCAAGGCAGTCCAATTTCCGCTATGGACGTTCGCCGCGGTCGCGCCCTTGGGCCGGTTGGCGCGCGAGGCCGGCAAGAAAGCGGCGCTAAGCGACTTCGTTTAGCACGCGGCAAGATTGGCGCGAGCGCGCCGAGGATACTCAATGTAGTCAGCAGCTTGAACAATGGGGGGGATCGTCCAAGTCCCTGCGACAATGGCGTGACAGAGGCTGGTTTCCGCGATACGCTGCTAGCCCTTGCGGGTCCGACCCGATGTGAAGGTATGGCCATGGCGAGCACCTTCGTCCGCACCGCGGCGTTGCGTTTTGGGGGCGGCCAGCCCCGGCCCGCGGCGCTCGAGCACCGTCGCAAAGACAACTGGTGGCTGTCGCCGCTGCTGACCGGCCTCGGGCTGGGCACGTTCGTGGTCTACGCGACGTGGGCCGCGCTGCAAGGCGCCGATTACCACCTCGGCAACTTGCTGTCGCCGTTTTACTCGCCCGAGATCTGGGGTCCGTCGCCGCACGCGCTGTTCGGCCCGCAGCCGGCGTGGTTGCCGTGGCCGTCGTTCATGCCGTTTTCGGCGGCCATTATCGTGCTGGCGATACCGGGCAACTTCCGGCTCACCTGCTACTACTACCGCGGCGCGTACTACAAGGCGTTTTGGTCCGATCCGGTGGCCTGCGGCGTAGGTGAACCGCGCGACGAGTACCGCGGCGAACGCTGGATGCCGCTGGTGCTGCACAACGTGCACCGCTACTTCTTGTACGGCGCGATTTTCGTGTGGTTTTTCCTGGTGCACGACGTTTGGAAGGCGCTGTGGTTCGCGGCGCCGGGCGGTGGCGAGCAGTTCGGGCTATCGGTCGGCGGCTTACTGCTGGCCGTCAACTCGGTGCTGCTATGGCTGTACTGCACCGGCTGCCACTCGCTGCGCCACTTGATGGGCGGCCATTGCGACGAGTTCTCGAAGAATCCCGTACGCTTCGGCGCCTGGCACTTCATCACGTCGCTGAATAAGCGCCACCAGCTGTGGGCTTGGTGCAGCTTATGTTCGGTCGGCTTCTCGGACGTGTACGTGCGGCTGTGCGCCAAGGGCATCTGGCACGACCTTCGACTTTTCTAGGCGGGCAATATGGCGGAATCTTTTACCCACGACCACGATGTGCTGGTCATCGGCGCTGGCGGTGCGGGCTTGCGCGCCGCCATCGAAGCCGCCGCAGCGGGCGTCAAAGTCGGCCTGGTGTGCAAGTCGTTGCTCGGCAAGGCGCACACCGTAATGGCTGAGGGCGGCGTGGCGGCAGCGCTGGCGCACGTCGACGACCGCGACTCGTGGCGCGTGCATTTCGCCGACACCATGCGCGGCGGCCAGTACCTGAACAACCCGCGCATGGCCGAGTTGCACGCCAAAGAGGCCCCGGAGCGCGTCCGCGAGCTCGAGGCCTGGGGGGCGCTATTCGACCGCACCCGCGAAGGCAAGATCCTGCAGCGCAACTTTGGCGGGCACCGCTACCCGCGCCTGGCCCACGTCGGCGACCGCACGGGTCTGGAGATGATTCGGACGCTGCAGGACCACGGGATCCACCAGGGCATCGAAGTGTTCATGGAAGTGACGGTGGTCGAGCTGCTCAAGGACGGCGACCGCGTGTCGGGGTGTGTGGCCTACGACCGCGAGCGCGGCAAGATGCACCTTTTCAAGGCCAAGTCCATCGTCATGGCAACCGGCGGCATCGGCCGCGCCTACAAGATCACCAGCAATTCCTGGGAGTACACCGGCGACGGCCAGAGCCTGGCCTACCACGCCGGCGCCGAGTTGCTCGACATGGAGTTCGTGCAGTTCCACCCGACCGGGATGGTGTGGCCACCGTCCGTGCGCGGCATCCTGGTGACGGAAGGGGTCCGCGGCGAGGGCGGCGTGCTGCGCAACAAAGCGGGCAAGCGCTTCATGTTCGACGACATACCGGACAACTACAAAGCGCAGACAGCCGACAACGAAGAGGAGGGCTGGCGCTATTGCCAAGGCGACAAGAACGCGCGGCGCCCGCCGGAGTTGCTCACTCGCGACCACGTCGCGCGCTGCATCATGCGCGAAGTCAAAGGCGGCCGCGGCAGCCCGAACGGCGGCGTCTTCTTAGACGTTGCCTGGATCAAGCCCCATGTCCCAGGCGGAGCCGAACATATCAAGAAGAAATTGCCGAGCATGTACCACCAGTTCAAGGAGCTGGCGGGCATCGACATTACCCAGGTCCCGATGGAAGTCGGCCCGACCACCCACTACATCATGGGCGGCGTACGCGTGGATGCCGACACCCAAATGTCGACGGTACCTGGACTTTTCGCAGCCGGCGAGTGCGCGGCGGGATTGCATGGCGCCAATCGGCTCGGCGGCAACTCGCTGTCCGACCTCATCGTGTTCGGCAAGCGCGCCGGCGAGTATGCTGCCAAGTTCGCCAAGGAAAACGGCGGCGTGCAAATCGACCGCGCCCAAGTCGAAGCTGCCGAGTGCATGGTGCTTGAGCCGTTCGGGCGCTCCGCAGCCGAAAACGCATATGCGGTCCAGCACGACCTGCAAAACACCATGCAAGACCTCGTCGGCATCGTCCGCAACGAAGGCGAGATGGCGCAGGCCGTCGACAAGGTTGCGGAGTTGGCGAGGCGCGCGGCGGTCGTCGGCGTCAGCGGCAACCGCGAGTACAACCCGGGCTGGCACACCGCCATCGACTTACGCAACCTGCTGACCGTGAGCGAGGCTGTCGCCCGCTCGGCGCTTTTGCGCAAAGAGAGCCGCGGCGGCCACTTTCGCGAAGACTATCCGGACAAAGACAAGCGTTTCGGCACCGTCAACCACGCGATCCGCAAGGGCGCAGACGGCCAGATGGAAGTGTTCGAGGTCGCGGTGCCGACGCCAAGCGACGAACTGCAGGCGGTCATCAAGGAAATGGGCTAGCGCACAGGCGCTCACCGGGGGGCAGGACCATGGCCAAGACGACGTTCTCCATCTATCGCGGCGACAGCGAAGGCGGGCAGTTTGCCGACTACCAGACCGAAGTCGGCGAAGGGATGGTGGTGCTCGACTGTGTGCACCAGATCCAAGCCGAGAGCGCGCCCGACCTCGCAGTGCGCTGGAATTGCAAGGCCGGCAAGTGCGGCAGTTGCTCCGCCGAGGTCAACGGCAAGCCGCGGCTGATGTGCATGACGCGCATGAGTGACCTGCCCGAGGGCGAGACCGTGACGCTGGAGCCGCTCAAGGCCTTTCCGCGGCTGCGCGACCTTGTCACCGACGTCAGCTGGAACTACGGCGTCAAGCAGGGCATCGCCAAGTTCGCGCCGCGCGCACCGGACGCCGAAGACGGCACCTGGCGCATGCAACAGGAAGACATCGACCGCGTCCAGGAATTCCGCAAATGCATCGAGTGCTTTTTGTGCCAGGACGTCTGCCACGTGCTGCGCGACCACAGAAAGCACGGCGAATTCGCGGGACCGCGCCATTTCGTGTATGCCGCAGCGCTGGAGATGCACCCGCTCGACACCGCCGACCGCGTTGAGGCGCTCAAGGAGCAGGAGGGGCTCGGCTACTGCAACATCACCAAGTGCTGCACGACCGTTTGCCCCGAAGGCATCACGATCACCGACAACGCGATCATTCCGCTCAAAGAGCGCGTGGTCGACCGGCACTATGATCCGATGCGGAGCCTCGTTCGCGGACTGATTGGGCGGTAGGCTGCGCAGGGCAATTCGACGACGGCGGGCCAACAACAGCCGGCAACGTGACCGGCGACAGGCGGAGGACCGATGCAGTTTGAGCTCAAGACCATCCACAAAGAGGCGGTGCCGCGTGCACTAGCCAAAGCGGAGCACTACCGTCTGCTCAACGAACCGCGCGAAGCCGAAAGCATCTGCCGCGACGTTCTGGCGGCGGAGCCTGGCAACCAGCAAGCGCTGACAACGCTGGCGTTGGCGCTGACCGACCAGTTCATCGACGGCGATGTCGCCCACGCGGCCAAAGACGCAGAGGCCGCCATCGCGCAGCTGAACGATGCGTACGGCCGCGCCTACTTCGGTGGCCTGGTGGCCGAGCGGCGCGCCAAGGCGCAACACCGTCGCGGTGTCGCGGGCTTCTACGTCTTTGAGGGCGTGCGCAAGGCCATGCGGCTGTTTGAGCAGGCCATCGAGCTCGCGCCCCCCGGCAACGAAGACGCGGTGCTGCGCTGGAACACCTGCGCCCGCATGGTGATGAACGACGCCAACCTGCGGCCCGAGACGCCGAGCGATGCGTGGATGCTCGAATAGTTGCGCTTAGGGGGGGTCTGTTCAGGCCATTGATCTTGCACCGGAATCTTCCGAATCGGTGACTGCGCGGCCGCCGTCGGCCACTTGCGGCGTGTGGCCCGCGCACAAGGACCTGGGATGACGAATCTTTGGCGGGTTGGGATCGCGGGCCTAGCACTGATGGCGCTGGCGACGATGCCGGCCAACGGGTTCGCGGACGACTTGGCAGCCGATGCAACCACTACCACCGCCAATGCCGGGTTCTGGCGCCGCAGCGACTGGGTAGACTATAGCATCATTGCAGGCTCATTGGCTGGGTTTCTGGCAATCCACAGCCTGACGCCTTCCGCGCAGTCCGGTATTGGCCCTTCTTTTGACCCGAGCCATCCCGCGGCAATTCTCGACCCCAAGCTCGCGGATCGCATCGGCAAGCCGCACCTGCAGGAAGACAAGGGCGAGACGGTGCCGGCGCTCTACGTTGGTATCGCCGGGCCGGTGGTCGCGACGTGGCTGGGACTCCAAGAGGGCGTGGGCCTGGAAGGAGGCGCCCGCCGGGCACACGACACGGTTGTTGGCCTGGCCGAAGGCATGGCGACGACGCTGCTGATGACTGAAGTGCTCAAGTACGCATTTGGGCGACTGCGCCCGGACTTTCAGGACCGGGTCCGCCGCCACTATTGCACCACGGAGACCAGCCCGGAGATCGCGTGTACTGGCAGCGAAGTGCCGCTCGACGCCGACCCGGCCAAAGCGCGTAAGGTGTTCGCCGACGGACGCCGCAGTTTTCCGTCGGGCCACAGCGCGACATCGTGGATGCTTGCGACCTACGCGGGCTTGGTCACCGGCGGCCATCATGTGTGGGGCAATCGCGCGACTGCGACCAGTTTCAAAGTTGGCGTGGGCTTACAGGCGCTGGCCGCAGGGCTCGCCGGATTCGTGGTGTGGTCGCGGGTCCACGACGGCCGCCACAATCCGTCCGACGTTCTGGCCGGGTCGCTCATCGGCGTATCCATGGCCAACCTAGCGTATTGGCGACGTTTTGACACGAACGGAAGCCTGCGCGGCAGCAAGACTGGCGCTGCAAAGCCGACCGCACAGTTAGTGCCCGGGCCGGGCGACGTCGGCGTCGGCTTGGCGGTGCGGTTTTGACCAGGCAGCGGCTGGCGCGCTTGGGCAGCCGGGCTGCGGCACTTCTGCTCGTCGCAGCCATGCTTTGCTGTTGCACGGTCATGCGCGAAGTGCGCCGCGCCGATCTGCGTAACCTGCACGGCTATGAGCACCGCGAGCGCTCACAGGTCGATCGGGCAATCGACGGCGTGACCAAGCCTGCCGTCCATGTGCTGACCGATGTCGACAGCGGTCAGCGCGAGTTTGGCCACAGCACTCGGCTGGTGGTGCAAGACACTGAAGCCGCGCGCACGGAGGGCAAGTACCGGCGGGCTACGCTGAACGGCGAGGTCCTGACGCTCGGCCCTGTCGATGGCGGTGCGGCTCGACCGCGTGCGCTTTGCGGGCGTGCGCGAGTTCTCGGTGGTGCGGACGCTGCTGTGGACTGGCGCCATCGCGCTCGCCAGCCTGATCGTACTGGCCAACATCGGCAGCACGATGGAGCCGCGCGAGCACAATAAAAGCAGTGGTTTTGACTTCGACGAGTTCGGGCCACCGGCTGCCTTTGGCAGGGCCGAGATAACCCCGCGGCCGCCGCCGCCGCGCCTTGCTCACGCCCTGCCCCCGTGCCAGACTTGGTGCCCACCGCGGAGCCACCTGTGCGCTATCTGCTCATCGATCGCATCACTGCGCTGGAGCCGCCGACGCTCGCCCGCGGCGTCAAGTGCGTATCGCTGTCAGACGACATCTTCGCCGACCACTTTCCGGGTCACCCGGTGATGCCAGGCGCGCTTCTGGTCGAGGCGATGGCGCAGCTGGGCGGCGTGCTGCTCGAAGCGACCGCGCGTCAGCCGGGGCGACCGGATTTTCATGCACTGTTGACGATGGCCGACCGGGTCCGGTTCCGGCAGTTGGTGCGTCCCGGCGACAAGTTGGAACTGGAGGCGCGCAACCTCGGCACCAGTGAAGACGGCGGCCGCGTCAAGGTCGAGGTGCGGCTGGACGGCAAGCTGGCGGCGGAGGCGGAGCTTGGCTTTGCGTTCACGCCCGTCGACCACCCCCGCATCCTGCAACGCCGCCAGGAAATCTGGAACGTGTGGCTGACCGGCCGCGCGGATGAGCCGTGACCGCGCCATCGGTGTGGCTGCGCGCCTTTGAGGCCGTCACGCCGCTCGGCGACACCTGGGCGGCAACCGCCGCAGCGCTGGCGGCGGGCAAGTCAGCGGTGGCGCCGATAGCTGCCTTCGACTGCGCGGGCTTTCCGTCCACTGTGGCCTGTGAGATTGCAGCGCCGTGGGCAAAGGTGGCCGACCGCCGCCGGGCAATTGCATTGCACGCAGCCGAACGGGCCTGGCAAGCAGCGGCGCTGACCGCAGCGCCCGAGCGCATTGGCGTGTTCGTCGGGGCAGAGTCGGGTCGGGCCGAATTCGCGACGGTTCGTGCACTCGCCCTGGCAGCAGGTAGCGGGCCAGCGTTTGACCACGGCGCTTTTGCTCGTTTCGCCCCAGCGCTCGCGGCACGGTTCGATGCCGGTGTCGCGTCGCCCGCAGCGGTTGCGGCGTCCATTGCCGGTCGGGTTGGCGCATTGGGTCCGTGCGAGACGTTTTCTCTGGCCTGTGCTTCGAGCAGCGCCGCCATTGTCGAGGCGGTGCGCGCGCTGCGCGGTGGCGAGTGTGACGTTGCGGTGTGCGGCGGCGTCGGCGCCGACGTCGATCCACTGATGCTGACTGGCTTTGGCCTGCTGGGGATGCTGTCGAGCCGCGGGGCTAGCTGCCCGTTCGACATCCGCCGCGACGGCATGGTGGTCGGCGAAGGCGCGGCGTTCTTCGTGCTGGCTATCGAACGCGGGCCGGCTATGGTCGAGATGGCAGGCGTCGGGCGCTCCCTTGACGCCGGGCACCTGACTGCGCCCGATCCGCAAGGTGCTGGCGCAGTACGCGCCATGAGGGCAGCGCTGGCCGACGCGGGTGAGGTTTCGGTGGATTGCGTGCAAGCCCACGGCACGTCGACGCCGCTCAACGACGGCATCGAAATCGCCGCGCTGCGGCAGGTGTTGGGCGAGGCCGCGGAGCAGGCCTACGTGAGTTCGGTCAAGGGCGCGCTGGGCCACTGGATCGCCGGTGCCGGCGCCATTGGCTTGTGCTGCGCCGTCCACGCGGTCGTTGCGGCCGAGGTTTTGCCGACTGCAGGCCTGCGCGATGTCGCACCAGAGTGCAAGGCTCGGCACGTCGTGGGGACTGCGGTCCGTGCGCCCATCCGCACGGCGCTGGCCAATGCGTTTGCGTTTGGCGGCGCCAACAGTTGCGTCGTGGTGCGGAGCGCGGCTTGAGACCGGTGGCCGTGCTCGGTGCTGGCGTCGTATGCCCGACTGGCGCGGACTGGCGGGGTTTGCTCAGGGCGCCGACACCAAGGTCAATCGGAGACCGCGCTGTCGACGGGGCGATGCTGACCACGCCACCGCGCCTGCGCAAGATGGCATCGCGGGCCGCAGAATTATCGGTCGCCGCGTGCCAACGAGCGGTGCTCGACGCAGGTCTATCTGCCGGGCAATGCGCCGATGCTGGGTGCTTTTTGGGTGTTGGCGCGTCGGGTGGCGCATTCGAGGAATTCGAGCCTTTCTTGGCCGCAAGCGCGCCGGACGGGCAGTTCGACCCGGAAGCGCTGGCGTCGCGCGGTCTGCAGCTGCTCAACCCCCTGTACGCCTTTCAGCTGATGAACAATTTTGCGCTGTGCCACGCCGCGATTGCCTGTGGCCTGCAGGGTCCCAACGGCGCCTACTTTTCGCGCGGTTCGGGCACGGTGCACGCGGTTCGTGCGGCGGCGGCGGCCGTGGCGGAGGGCCTTTGCCCGCTTGCGCTGGCAGGTGGTGCCGACAGCGCACTGCATCCAGTCACCCGTGCAGAGCTTGCCCGCGACGGTGAGGCAAGCGAACCGCTCGGTGAGGGCGCGGCGTGGTTGGTGTTGGGTCGTGACGGCATGGCGGAGCAGCCGCTGGCCTGGCTGATGGAGGCGCAGGTTGTGGTGGACGCCAGGCTGGCCGAAGAGGCCGAGCGTTGGGTGGCGCGGTTCGACCCCGACTGCGTGGTCGTGGCTGCGTGGTCGGCGGTGGCTTCGGCAGCGCTACGCCGCGGACTTGGTGCGACACTGGCGATCGAGACGCTGACCCGCTGGGGCAATTGTCTCGCCGGCTTGCCTGCCCTGGCTCTGTGCGTGGCGCTGGACGCGGCGGTGAAGGCAGGGCTGTCGCGTGTGCTGGTGTTGTCAGCGGGGGTAGACGGCGACCTTGGCGTGTGCCTGCTCCATCGGAGCCGACCATGATCACCGCGGTGCTCACCGGCGTCGGCACCGTGTGCGCGTTTGGCAGTGGCGTTGGCGAGCTCTGGCGCGGTCTGGCGGAGGGCCGGTCGGCGGTGGCGCCGGTCCGCCAGTTCTCTGCAGCGAATCTAGGCGTGCAGGTCGCGGGCGAGGCGACGGCAGCGGATATCGACGCCGAGTGGATTCGGACGCAGTTGCCGCCAGACATGGCCATAACCCTGGAGGCAAAGCTGCAAGCGTTGCAGCTACGCGGTGCGCTGCGCGACCGCAAGCTGGGCTTTGCAGTCGTCGCCGCCGCCGAAGCGTGGACCATGGCCGGCTTGGGTGAGGCGGACCGCGACCTGCCCCTGATTCTTGCCCACGGCCTTGAGCACGGCTTTCCGGAAGACTTTGCACCGCTCTTGCGGAACGGCCGGGTGGACTGGCGCTTGGCGAACACCGAGTCCGGCTCGGTGCGCATGCGCTCGCCGGTGGACGCGGCTGGCCGGGCAATTCGCCAGCTATTCGGCCTGCGCGGCCCGCTGGTCGCGCCGGTCTCAGCATGCGCGGCCGGCGCGATGGCAGTTGCCGACGCGGCACAAATGGTCGCGCGCGGCGAGGCTGACCTTGTGCTGTGCGGTGCCACAGACTCCATGCTCAATCCGCTGGGCATGGGCGGCATGGCGCGGTTGGGTGCGCCGTCGCCGCGGGCCGAAGTGGACGCCTGTCGCCCCTTCGACGTGCGCCGCGACGGTCTGGCCATGGGCGAAGGGGCCGCCGTGTTCGTCGTTGAGAACGCTGAGCGAGCGCGTGCACGCGGCGCGACGCCGCTGGCAGTGGTGCTGGGCGCCGGTACGTCGCAGGATGCGTTTCGGGCGACCGCCCCATTGCCCGACGGGTCGGCTGCCGCCCGTGCCATCATGGTCGCGCTGCGCAGCGCCCGCCTCGCACCCAGCGAACTCGGCTACGTCAACGCGCACGGCACCGGCACGCCGCTCAACGACCCGGCCGAGTGTCGTGCGCTCCACGCTGCGCTCGGGGCGCATGCCGAATTGGTTCCGGTCAGTTCGATCAAGGGCGCCATCGGCCACCTGATGGCGGCGGCAGGTGCGGTGGAAATTGCCGCGAGCCTGCTCGCATTTCAGCGCGACCTGCTGCCGGGCACCGCCCACCATCAGCAGCGCGACCCGGTCTGCGACGTGGATGTGATCGGCGAGCAGCCGCGGCGGGCGCGAATCGACGTGCTGCTGTCCAACTCCTTTGGCTTTGGCGGCCAGAACTGCGCGGTCGTGCTCGGCAGGGCCCCATGAGCGTCGCAGTCGTCGGCTGGGGCTTGCGCACCGCGCTGGGCAGCGACGCCGACGCGGCCCTGTCGGCGCTTTTGCGCGGCGAGACGGCGGCGCGGCCGCCGCGCAGTTTCGACGGCACCGACTACCGCGCGCAGCTCGTGGCAGAGATCGACGGCGACCCGGCCCCGAGCCGTCATGCGCGCTACTTGCGGCGGCTGGCGCTGCTGGGCTGCGAAGTCGCACAGGCGGCCCTGCGGCAATCCGGCGTCGCGACCGGCGACCGCTTGGGCCTTTTCGCAGCCGTTGGCGGCCTGCGCGTGCACTGGCAAGAGCTGATGGGGCCGATGGCGCAGCAAAGGGCCGACGCCAGCGACTGCTGGCAGCGCGGGCTGCGCGGGCTGCATCCCCACTGGCTGCTGCGCCACCTGTCCAACAACGCCCATGCGCTGCTGGCGGCGGACATCCACGCCAGAGGGGACGGCGCCACCCTGGCCGGAGCGACCGCCGGCGCCCAGGCCATCGCCGCTGCATCGCGCGCACTGAACGCGGGTGCCATCGACGCGGCACTGATCGTGGCCTATGACCGCCTGCTGGAACCGGAAACGCTGGTAGACCTGGGTCAGCGCGGCCTGCCCGCGATGGTCGGCCTACAGAGCTGGGTCGGCCCTTATGCGGGCAATGCCGGCGGCATGATCCCAGGCGAAGCTGCGGCCGCATTGGTGCTGGTGCGGGAGGCAGAGGCGCCGTTGTGTTGGGTGCAGGCGCGAGCCACGGCGGACGGCGAGCTGTCCGAGCCTGCCGGTTCGACCCTGGCTGCGGCAGCCGCACCACTGGCGCGCGGCATTGCCGTGGTGGACGGGGCCGCCCGAGGTGTGCCGACGTTGGACAGTGCCGAG
Source organism: Pseudomonadota bacterium (assembly GCA_005792545.1). Taxonomy (GTDB): domain Bacteria; phylum Myxococcota_A; class UBA9042; order UBA9042; family UBA9042; genus SXRM01. The sequence continues at coordinate 24,155 of SXRM01000361.1, forward strand.
CGAATCGCCCTGGGATCCGTAGTGGACGGCAACGCGGCGCTGCTAGCGACGGCGGCTGGTCTCGGCCAGACGGGTGCGGCGGCAGCCGTGGTGCAGACCATCGTGCTAGCGCTGGTGTTGCGCAGCGGGATGTTGCCGCCGATTGCGTGCGTCGATGTGCCAGCCGTGGGGCCGCTGCGGCCGGTCGTCACGCCAACGCCAACCGCCGCAACTGCTGCGCTTGGGCTTTGTTCCGGCGCTCCTGGCCTGGCCGCAGCCGTGCGCGTGGATGTGGAGAAACCGCGATGACTGCTCCGTTTGCCGATGGCCCCGCGATGCTCGACTGGCTCAGGACGCGCCGCAGCGTGCGCAACTTCGCCGCTGACCCGGTCGACCGCGCGGTGCTGGAGCGCTTGATCGAGGCCGCGCGCACCGCGCCGTCGTCGTCCAACCGGCAGCCGTGGCGGTTTGCTGTGGTCACTTCAGCCAGCGCCCGCCAGGCCATCATCGAGGCCATTCGCATCCGGGTCGCCGAAATCGAGACGGTCATCCGCCGGGGTCATCACGCCGACGACTACGGCAACTATGGCGACTTCTTTTTTGAGCCGCTGGCCAATGCGCCGGTCATCGTCGTGCCGCAGTTTCGCGACTACCCCGACCTCATCGGCAACCTCATCGAGTCGGGTGGCGGCGACCGCAGCCAGTTCTCGACGGCGGCGGCGATGCACGCCGAGCGCTGTTCGACCAGTGCGGCGGTGATGGCGCTGCTGCTGCAAGCCCACGCCGAAGGGCTCGGCGCCTGCTGGATGGCGGGCCCGATGGTCGCGCGTCACGATATCGAGCGCCAGCTGCGAATTGCGCGGCCGTTTCAGATGGTTGGCGCAATTGCGGTCGGGCATCTGCAGCAAGCCCCGGCCGCACCACCGCGCAAGTCCGTGGAACAAATCGCCCAATGGTTCCAAGATTGACGCGCCGGCCCGCGTGCCGTGCAATCGGCGCAGTTGCGCTGCGCATTTTCGCGAGGATCCATGAATGCCCCGATGCCGACTGCAGCCCCCAAAGCGGTCATCGCCGACGCCGATGTGCCAGCAGCCGTCTGTGCGTTAGTTGCCGATGCCTTGAGCCTGGATCCCGCGACCGTGCGCCCCGAGTCCAACCTCATCGACGAGCTCGGCGCCGAATCGCTCGACTTTTTGGACATCGTGTTCCGCATCGAGCAGACCTTTGACATCCAGATTACCCGCGGCGAGATGGAAAAGGCCGCGCGCGGCGACATGGATCCGGAGACCTTTGCCCCGGGCGGCGTGATTTCTGAGGTAGGCCTTGCGCGCCTGCGTGAGCTGATGCCCGAGGCCGCGGCGCGCATCCAGCCGGGGCTGCGGCCAGGCCAGATCCTGCGGCTGTTCTCGGTGCAGACGTTTGCCAACCTCGTGCTCGGCAAGCGCAAACTTGCCGCAAAGTAGGCGCCCGCGATGGAAACGCTGCTGCACCAAACGACCAGCTTGTGCCGCGTCTGCAAAGCGGCGGTCGCGGCCGACGTCGTTGCCGATGCCCAAGGTCTGGTGTGGATGCGCAAGTCGTGCCCGCAGCACGGCGACCAGCAGGTGCAGCTGAGCGACGACGCCACTTGGTACGAGCAGACGCGGCGGACGCCGACGCCGGCCGTGCCGCCCAAGACCATGCCAAAACCCGTCGAGCACGGCTGCCCGTTCGACTGCGGCGCCTGCCAGAGCCACCTGCAAAAGGTGCGCCTGCCAGTGGTGACGATTACCAGCGCGTGTCAGCTGGCGTGCCCAATCTGCTACGTGCACAACAAGAACGACGACGCCTTCCACATGGGCAAAGACGAGTTTGCGCGCGTGCTTGCCGCTTTGGTGGCGGAGCATGACGGCGATGTCGAGCTCATCAACTTCACCGGCGGCGAGCCGACGCTGCACCCGCATCTGCTAGAGTTCTTGCAGATGAGCAAAGACGCTGGCGTGCACCGCTTCAGCCTTTGCAGCAACGGGATGCGCATCGCTCAGGACGACGCCTTTGCCCGGCGCTTGGGCGAGCTGGGGGCGCGGGTCGCGCTGTCGTTCGATTCGCTGCAAGCAGACGCGGATTTTGCGATGCAGGGCGCGCATCTGGTGGCGCTAAAGCTCAAGTGCCTGGATGTGCTACAAAAGTACGACATCGACACCACGCTCATCCCGGTGATGACCAAAGGCGTCAACGACGGCGAGATCGGCGACATCTTGCGGCTGGCGATGGCGCGGCCCAACATCCGCCACGTCGAAGTGCACACCATGACCTACACTGGGCCCGGCGGCGTACAGTTCGACCGCAGCGGCCGCATCTCGATTCGCGAAGTCCTGGCGCGCATCGAGCAGACGACCGACGGCTGGCTGCGGCCCAGCGACTTCGTGCCTTCGCCCGCGGCGCACCCGCTGTGCTACCAGATTGCCTACCTGTTGCTCGATCCAGCGGGTGGCCCGCCGGTGCCGTTTGCCCGCTTCATTGCCCGCGAAACGCTGGTCGGCTGCCTGCGCGAGCACTTGTACATGGAGCCGACGCGGGTGCTGGAGGTGGCGCTGCGCGAGGCCATCGACCGCTTGTGGACCGAGGGCGGCGACGACGCCGAGCGGGTGCTCGGACTGCTCAAGGCGTTGCTCAACAGCCTGTTTCCGCCCGGCCGATCGCTGTCGCCACAAGAGGCGCTGCGGGTCAGCGAACGCGCGACCAAGGCCGTGTACGTGCACTCGCACATGGACGAAGAGACCTTTGACGTCGAGCGGCTGGCGCAGTGCTGCGACAGCAATTGCTACGCCGATGGGACCACGATTCCGGTGTGCGCCTACAACGTGCTGTACCGCGAAAAAGAGCCACGGTTCATGGCCAAGCCGCAAGGGTGGGGCACACGGCAGGGCCAGAAGCTGCCGCTGGCGCGCCTGACGATTGCGGTGCAGTCGTGACGCTCGACCTCGCTGGGCGTCGTTGCCTGATAACCGGTGGAACCCGCGGCCTCGGCCGGGCCCTGGCCGTGGTGTTGGCCCGCCAAGGCGCTCGCGTCGCGCTGACCTACAGCCGCTCGACCAGTGACGCGGAGCAAGCACGGGCCGCGGTTACCGCAGTAGGCGAGGCGCCGTTGCTGTTTCAGGGCTCGGTCGCCGATGGCAAGCACGCCGACGCGGTGGTGCGCGAAGTGGTTGCGCAGTGGCAGGGCCTCGACGTGCTGGTGCACTGCGCGGGCATCCATCAAGTGCTGCCGATCGCGCTGCTCGACGAGTCCGACTGGGACCAGATGATGGACGTCCACGTCAAGGGCGCCTACCTGTTTGCCCGCGCGGCGCTGCGGCCGATGATCCGCGCCAGGGCCGGCAGCATCCTGTTCGTCGGCGCGTTCAGCTCGGAGCGCATTGTCGACGCGCCGGTGCACTATGCCGCTGCCAAGTCGGCCTTGCGCGGCCTGACCGAGTCGCTGGCGCGCGAAGTCGGGCGCTACCAGATTGCCGTCAACCTGCTTGCGCCCGGTTTGATGGACACGGGTCTTGGCGCCATGCTGCCCGGCTATCGGCTGGACGAGTACAAGACCATGTGCCCGACGGGTCGCCTGGCGCGCGCCGAAGAAATCGCCGAGTTCGCTGCGTTTTTGGTTTCGCCCGCCAACAGCTTCATGGCCGGCGCCAAGGTCGCCGTGGACGGTGCGCTGTGACCGCAGCGCTGCGCAGAGCTTTGGTGTTGGGTGGCTCGGGCCACGTCGGCCAGGCGGTGGTGCGGGCGTTGCGCGCAGCCGACGTGCCGACCACCTTTACCTGGCACCGTAATGCCGAGGTCGCTCAGACGCTGGCCCTCGAGACGCGAGCGACCGCGGTGCAAGTGGATCTGCGTGCGGCAAGCGCAGTTGCGCTTCTGGCGACGACGATGGACTCTGATGCGATGCCCAATGTGGTCGTGCACTGCGCGGCAGTGGCGCCGGTCGGCTCGTTGGCGACGGCCGGCATGGCGGCCTTTGACGACGCGCTCGCAGTCAACGGTCGCTCGGCCTATGCGGTCGGGCTGGTATTCGGCGAGGCGATGGCAGCAGCGGGCGGCGGTGACATCGTGTTGGTGGGTGCGCTGGACCGCGGGCAGTCGCTGCCGTTGCCGGTGGCGTTCGCGGCTTCGCAGGGTTTGCTGGGCGCGCTGACGACGGCGCTGGCCAAAGAGCTGGCGCCGCGCGGCGTGCGGGTCAACCTGGTGGCGCTCGGCATGCTTCAAGGTGGGCTGTCGCAACGCCTGGATGCGGCGCTGCGCGACCAATTCCTCGCTTTTAGCGCGCTGCGGCGGCCGGGTACCGCGGCAGAGGTTGCGCGCGCGATTGTGTGGCTGGCGCTGCACAACACCTACATGGCCGGCAAGGTGCTGCCCATCAACGGTGGAACCTAGGCCATGGCCAGCCAGCGCCCCATCCTGGCCCACGGCGGCGACGACTATCGGCGCTTCGTCAATCCGTTGGTTGCTGAGCGCGTGACGCTGAGCGGCGAGCCGACCGGCCTGATGGCGACCGATGCCGGGCGTCTAGTGCGCGAGGACGGCAGCGCCATCGAAGACCTGCACGGCACTCAGGCCTTCGGGCACCGCCATCCGGCGATTACCCGGGCCGTCGTCGAGTACCTACAAAGCGACGCCCCCAACTGGTTTCCCAGCCGCGTCAATCCCTACGCAGGCACGTTGGCCCGGCGATTGTGCGAACGCACCGGCTACACCAGCGCCTATTTCGCAAGTTCGGGTACCGAGGCTGTCGAAGCCGCCATCAAGCTGGCGCGCGCTGCCACCGGCCGGCGCCGCATCATCGGCCTGCACGGGGCCTACCACGGCTGCACCATGGGCAGCTGCGCGCTGATGGCCGACAGCGTCTACCGCGACCTGTTTGCGCCGCATCTGGCGGACGTGGTGCGGATCGAGCGCGACGACATCGCAGGGCTGGAGCAGGCGCTGGCCGATGGCGCCGCAGCGGCGGTGGTCGTCGAACCGATCCAAATCGAAGGCGGTGTGCGGTCGCTGTCGCCGGCCTTCATTGCCGCGCTGTGCGAGTTGACCGCGCGGCACGGCACGCTTTTGGTCGCGGACGAGGTGCAGACGGGCATGGGCCGCACCGGGCGGCTGCTCGCGAGCGTTGGGTGGCCACGGCGGCCAGACGCCATCACGCTCGGCAAGCACCTGGGCGGTGGGCTGATGGCGATCTCAGCGATGCTGACCGACATGCGCTGGACGCGCGCGGCCTACGGCAAGAACTACGAGACTTCCGAGGCGCACAATTGCACGTTCAGCGGTCATGCGGTCGCTTGCGTGGCAGCGATGGCGGCGCTGGAGCTGCTAGACGACCAGCAGTTGCAGCATATCGCCGCGGTGGGCGAGGACTTTCGGCAGCGTCTGCGCACGTTGCTGGCCGGCTCGGCGTTGGTAGGCGAGGTGCGGGGCGATGGGCTTGCCATCGGCCTGGAACTGCGCGCGACCGACCAGCCGCTGCTGTCGTTTGACCACTTTGGCATGACCGACCTGGGGGATAAGCCGACGACGGCGCTTTTGCTGTGCCAGCGGTTGTACAAGCGCGGGTATTTTCCGTTTGTGTGCGGCCACGACTGGCGGGTGGTGCGGATGCAGCCGCGCTTTACCCTGGACCACGCGGACCTGAGCAAGCTGGCGCAGACCATCGCCGACGAACTCGCGGTCTTGGAAGCCTGGCTGTGACAATTTTGCCGCACGACACCCACAGTCTGTGCGCCGCGTGCCTTGCGGTGGTACCAGCTAGCGTGGTTGAGCGCGACGGTGCGGTGTGGATGCTCAAGACCTGCCCGCGGCATGGCGCGGCGGAGATCCTGCTGTCGCCCGACGCGCAGTGGTATCGGCAGACCGTGGCTCAGGGCCCGCACCTGCAAGCGCCCGCCCCGCCAGTGCGACCTGTCGCGCAAGGGTGTCCGCTGGATTGCGGACCGTGTGCGCAGCACGAAATGGGCCTGCAACTGCCGATCGTGCCGATAACCGCGGCCTGCAACCTCGACTGTCCGATCTGCTACACCCACAACCACAACGCCGGCGGCTGGCACCTGTCTGAGGCGGCGCTGGATGCCATTCTGGTCCACCTGCGCCGCTTGGAGCCCAACCAGCGCATCATCAACCTGACCGGCGGTGAACCGACCGAGCATCCCGACTTCATGGCGCTGGTGCAGCGCTGCGCCGATGCGGGCATCCACCGCATTACGCTGTCGACCCATGGGCTGCGATTCTTGCAGGAATCAGCGCTGCTACCGCTACTGGCCGCGCTCGATGCGCGGGTGGTGCTGTCGTTTGACTCGCTGCGCGACGACGCCAACCGCGCTATGCTGGGTGGTGCGCTGACCCACGCCAAACTGCGGATCCTGGATCTACTGGACCAGCACAAGGTCAGCACGACGCTATTGCCCGTGGTCGCCAAGGGCCACAACGACGACGAACTCGGCCAGTTCGTGCGCCTGGTGCTCGACCGACCGTACTTGCGCAGCCTTGAATTGCACACCATGACGTTCACGGGCCAGAGTGGCACGGCGTTTGACCGGCAAGCGCGCCTGACCACTTTGGATGTGTTGCGCCTGGTGCAGGTGCAGACCCAGGGGCTGTTGCGCGTGAGCGACTTCGTGCCAGCACCCGCGGCCCACGCGCTGTGCTATCAGGTGGCCTATCTGCTGCGGCTGGGCGATGGCCAGTGGCTGCCGTTTACGCGCTTCATGGCGCCGGCCAACGTGCGCGCGATGCTGGCGGGCACGCTATACCTGGAGCCGGGGCCGCAGGTCGACGCGCAGCTGCACGAAGCCATCAGCCGGCTCTACGCCGGCGACGTGGATCTGCCCGAGGCGCCGCTGGTGCTGGCGTCGCTCAAGGCCATGCTTGGCGCTTTTTTTGCGGCGCAGGGCGATCCCTTGGCGCAAATGCGCACCGGCGAAGACTGGACCAAAGCCGTGTATGTGCACGCCCACATGGATGCCGAGAACTTTGACACCGATCGCATTCGCCAGTGTTGTGTCAGCATCGTCGAACCGGACGGCCAGACGGTGCCGTCTTGCGCCTACAACGTGCTGTATCGCAACCGCGATGTACGCTTTGTCGCCAAGCCACTGGCCGCGGTAGCTACGCTGGGCATTGGCCGCATCCGAGGTCTGGCGTGAGGACATTGCGCCAACAAACCCGCGAGGCCGTGTACCCCATGATGATGTGGGTGACGCTGTTGACTGCCAGGTTTGCCCCCGATTGGGGCTGGCGTCTTGACGCCACTTTGGCCGGCCTGCAAGTTGGGGCGTCGCTGCTGATCCTGGTGCTGGAGTGGCTTTTGCCCTACCGCAAGGCGTGGCTGCGCAGCCGGGGCGACGTGGCGACCGACCTGGCGTTCCTGGCGTCGACGGTGGTGACTTTCGAGGTCATGCGCGGGCTGGTGCAGTTGCTGGCGGCCGCAGGGTTGCGGGCGCAGGCGTGGCCGTCGCAGTGGCCGTTGCCTGGTCAACTGGTGCTGGCGCTGCTGATGCTGGAGTTTGGCAACTACGCCGTGCACCGCTGGCAGCACGAGCGCGGCGGCTGGCTGTGGCGCCTGCATGCCAGCCACCACAGCGTGCCGCGCATGTACTGGCTCAATTCGGCGCGCAATCACCCGCTGGATGTGGCGCTGGCGGCGTTGACGGGCGTAACGCCGCTCATCATCTTGGGCATTGGCGAGCACGCGCTGGCGCTGGTCCTGGCGTTTCAGGGTACCCATGGGTTGTTGCAGCACAGCAACGTCGATGTGCGGCTGGGGCCGCTGAACTGGGTGGTCAGCGGTCCGGAGGTGCACCGCTGGCACCATTCGCGCGACGTGGCGGAGTCGAACGCGAATTATGGGCAGCTGCTGCTGGTGTGGGATGTGGTGTTTGGGACGCGCAAGGTGCCGACGGGCAAGGAGCCGCCGGCGGAGACTGGGATGGCGGAGTCGGCGTGGTTTCCGCAAGGGTTTTGGCAGCAGCTGGCGGTGGTTTGGCGGTGGCGGGGGTAGTCTTCGCGATAGCGCCTGACGCGATTATCGCCAGCATATTCCGCATGTTGTATATATCTTGCACAACGCCGCCGAAAAGCCGTACAATTCGGCATCATGTTGCAACGCCACTGCAATCTTCCAGAAACAAAGAGCTTCTTCCTGTTCGGGCCGCGCCAGACCGGCAAAAGCACGCTGGTCCAACAGCGCCTGCCGCCGGGCGCACTGCAGTTTGACCTGCTCCGCCACGACGAGCACTTGCGGCTGGCCCGCCACCCGCAAGCCCTGCGGCACGACGTTGAGGCCCACTTGCGCGCAGGCGGCGTGCCAGTGGTGCTGATCGACGAAGTCCAGAAGGTCCCTCAGTTGCTCGACGAGGTCCATGGGCTCATCGAACGGCATGGTGTCCGGTTTTGGCTCACAGGTTCTAGCTCCCGAAAACTGAAGCGCAGCGGCGCCAATCTGCTGGCCGGTCGGGCGGTGACGCGGCACATGCACCCGTTGCTGGCGAGCGAACTCGGCGACGCATTCGAGCTTGAGCGCGCGCTGCGTTTGGGGACACTGCCGCCAGTAGCCACGCAAAGCGACACCGATGCCATCGACCTGTTGCGTAGCTACGCCGACACCTACCTGCGCGAAGAGGTCCAAGCTGAAGCGCTGGTGCGCAACCTGGGTGGATTTGCGCGCTTTCTGGATGTCGTCGCCGCCCAAAATGGGGACCTGTTGAATCATGCGAATATCGCGCGCGACGCCGGCATCGCGGCCCGAACGGTCCTGGAGTACGTTCAGGTGCTGGAGGACACCCTGATTGGCTTTCGACTGCCCGCGTATGCCCGCGGTGTGCGCGCGCGGCTGGTCAGCCACCCCAAGTTCTTCCTTTTCGACAATGGCGTCACCAATGCGGTCCGGCGCAGGCTGGACGCTGTGCCCGACCAACAAGAGCGCGGCCGGCTTTTCGAAGCGTGGGTAATTGGGGAAGTGCGGCGCTTGGTGGACCTGCACCATCCCGAGGCGCAGTTGTTTTTTTGGAGGACCAACCACGGCGCCGAAGTCGATCTGTTGCTCGAACTGCATGGCCGCCTGCGGGTCGCGGCGGAAATCAAAGTCCGCGCGCACATCGACAGCGTCAACTTGACCGGGCTACGTAGCTTTGCCATCGCCAATCCTGGGGTGCCCCAAGTCGTGGTGTGCACGGCGGAACGGCCGTCGCGACTAGGCGAGGTGGACGTGCTGCCTTGGCGGGTGTTCCTAGCCCAGCTAAGCGAGTGGCTGGCGTAGCGCCTGGCTGCGCCGCGCGACAAGCCCCGCCAACACCCCCAACCCAAACTCCACCGCCGCCAACGCGACCGCCGTTGCTGCGAAGTACGCGCTGACCAAGGGCAAGGCCTGCGGATAAACCCAGCGCTGCCCGCCCCACGCACCGTGCACCAGGTTGACGTTGGCCCAGTTCGGCGTCGCAAAACGACAAAACACGATAACGACCAGATGCAGCAACAGCGCCCACGGCCACGCCTTTGGCCTACCCTGCCCCACTGGCCACGCCAGCACGGCCAGCATGGGCAAGACGAAGTGCGTCGCCAGCGAATGCCCGGCAAACTCGCCCGTGTGGACCGCATCTGCGAGCCACAGGGGCATTCCAAGCCAGAGCCACAGACCGGCCACGCGCAAGCCGAGCGACCACCGCGCCAGCATCGCCGACGCCAGCAACAGCGCGGACACATTGCAGATCCACAGGATGTCGTGCGGCGTGCCGGCGGCAACATGTGCGACCGCCGTCCAGCCAAACGTCGCCAGCGGCAGCAGCCCCCAACGGCGATCCAGGCTCACACGCCCCCGTCGACCACCACCGTCGCCCCGTTCATGTAGCTGTTGCGGTCCGAGACCAGGAAGGCTGCGACCTCTGCCACCTCTTGCAAGGTGCCGGTGCGGCCGAGCGCGCAATGCTGCAGGTACTCTTTGAGCTTGTGTGGCGGCAGGTGCTGCGACACGCCGCCGTCGAGTACACCCGGCGCCAGGCAGTTGACCGTAATCCCGTAGTGGGCAATCTCCTTGGCGAGACCTTCGGTAAAGCCCTTGAGCGCCGCCTTGGCTGCGCAGTAGTGCACCGGCGCCTGCATCATCTTGACGCCGGCCAGCGAGGCGACGTTGAGGATGCGCCCGCGCCGCATGCGAATCATGCCGCGCAGCACGGCCTGGGTCGCCAGGAACGCGCCCTTGACGTGGGTGTCCATCATGCGGTCCCAGTCCTCTTCTTCCATCAGCGCCAGCGGCACCACCTGGCCATGGCCGGCGCTATTGACCAGGATGTCGATGGGCCCGCACTCGGCAACCACCTGCGCGGCCGCAGCCTTGAGCGCTGCCGCGTCTGTCACGGAACCCTTGAAGGCCCACGCGGCGACGCCTGCCTGTTTGAGTTCCGCAAGGGTCTCTTGGGCTTCGACGTCGGCGCTCAAGTAGTTGAATGCGACGTTGGCGCCCTCGCGGGCCAGCACAACCGCGATCGCTTTGCCAAGGCCGCGCGAGCCACCGGTCACCAGTGCAGTGTGCCCGGTCAGAAAACCCATCACGCCACCGTCCGGGTACTGGCGCGAATCGGCACACCCAAGGACGGCGTCGCTTTGGCCTGATTGGGTCCGCGCGCCGCGCCGCGGTGAAACAGGTTGAACCCGCACGCCGGCATGATGCGGCCATCGGTCTGCGGGTAGTGGTGGCAGCACTTGCGCAGCCGTTCGAGGTCGAAGTCGTGGGCGTCCATGTAGTGGTGCAAGAAGATCGACTTGGCCTGCTGCTCGCCCATGCGCACCTGTTCGTGGGGCGTCAGCGGCCGTGGCGGAAACATGGTGTCGAGCGACCTGCGCAGGGCTTTGAGCACATCGTCGCCGCGCTCGATTTCGTCGGAGCGGGCGTAGACATCGTGCATGACTTCGAGCAACGCATCCTGCGTCTCTGCCGTCGCCGGCAGGGTCGCCGACGAGCGCAACAGCGTGCCATGCCGCGAAAAATCGACGAAGCGGGCAAACGGCAGGTGGCTGCCATCGTTCAGGCGCAGCAGGTACGACAGCGACACGCACTGCGGGTGCGAGCACGGCAGCGGTGAAAAATCGCTAACTTTGAGCAGGCCGCCGGTCTGGGCCTCAATGGCTGCAATCACCCCCGGAATCGTCAAGCGGTCCAGCGGATCGCCGGCATAGACTCCGCCGCCCAGGCCAGTGAACGCCGCCGGCTGAAAATTGAGCGAGAGGATGTGGTCCTCGGCCAGCAGCAGCTCGACCGCCTGGCCAATTTGGTCTTCGTTGGCACCCCGGGTGGCGACAAAAATCAGCTGCGTCGGGATTTGCAGCTCCTTGAGCACGCGCAGCGCGGCCGCTTTCTCGCCGCACAGGTCGCGGCCGCGGATCTTCTCGTGGGTTGATGGGGTAAAGCCATCGAGCTGCAGCCCGATGTAGGCACCCTTGGCCTTGATGGCCTCGGCAAATTTGCGATCCTTGCCCAGCCGCAGGCCATTGGTGACGATGACGACCCGGCCGATGTCGTCGCGGGTGGCGATGTCGATGAGCTCGAGGATCTTGGGGTGGCTGGTCGGCTCGCCGCCGGACAGCGCGACAGATTCACACTGGCCCTCTGCGCGCAATAACCCCGCGATAACATCAGCGAATACCGCTGGTTCCATGTGGGTCGAGTACTGGTTGTTGACGATGCAGATCGGGCACTCGAGGTTGCAGTGGTCGGTGATTTCGATGATCGGTAGGCAGGTGTGCTGCTCGTGGTCATCGCAGACGCCGCAGTCGGTCGGGCAGCCGTGGGTGGCGGCGTGGGCCACGTGCAGCGGTTCGGTGCCCGCGCGCGCATAGGAGTAGGCCTGCACGTAGTACGCGGCGTTCTCGCTGACGAGCGCCCTGCTCGGCCCGCAGCGATGGCAGTTCTTGTGGAAATAGACTTTGCCGTCGCGCAGCACCACGTCGGCTTGCACCAAGGCCATGCAGCCGGGCAGGTGCTGGTGGTGCGCTTGAACAAGTGGTCGCCGCTGCCGCTCGCGAGGCCGCGGGCCAGAAAGTCCGCGACATAGGCAAGGGCGTCGTCGCTCACCACCTGTTCGCTCGGCCCGCAGGTGGCACAGAACACCAGGCGCACCACGCCGCCGTCGCGCAGCACCACGCGGCCTTCGCGCTCGGCGCCGCAACCACAGCAAGTGGTCATTTCGTGGGCAAAGAACGTGTGCGGCCGGTCGGGGCGCTTGGCGATCGGCGTGCAAGTCGTGCAATCCATCCAGACCCACCGGCGCCAGCGCTGACTGCGCGTCCGGGTGACCGTAGCCGCGTGGCTGGGTTTCGTCAATCGCGACCAGAGACAGGCCGGGCTTGGCCGCGGGCATGGCAACGGTGGTACCCTCGCCGTTGCGTGCCCAACGGGCGCCCTGCACATCGGAGCCCATGCGTATCCAGTTGCCCGCCGTGCCACGCCAGTCCAAACTCTGCGCCGACCTGTAGAGGCCTGACCGATGCGCCTGCAGATCTGGGCAGCCGTAGCCTGGCGCATGCTGGTGCACCGCAAAGTGCCGCTGCTGTTGTCGGTGCTTGCGGTCGCCACAGGCACCGGGTTTTCGATGGCCAATACCGCCAACCTGGACGGGTACACCGCCGAGCTGCTGCGCCAAGGCATTGGCCGCGACGCCGGGCACATCGACGTCACGGCGCGGGGCGTGCCAGGTCAGGCAGCTAGCGAGGGCTTGGGCTTGCCTGGTGGGACGCTTTGGCTGAGCCAACCGCAGAGCGTTGCAGAGCGACTGCGCCGCGTCCCCGGTGTGCAGCGCGTTGCGCCGCGACTGCGCCAACCGGCGGTGGCGGCTACCCGGCGCCATCAGGTGGC
>SXRM01000362.1 GCA_005792545.1 Pseudomonadota bacterium
CGCGACGTGGTGGATTCGTCAGTCGATCACCCGCTCTATCGCTGACTCCGGCCGGACCATCCGCATCCCTGTGCACCTCATTGAGGCGCTCAACCGGATTTTGCGCGAGCGCGCGGCACTGGAGCAGCAACTGGGCCGCGATCCAACCACCGAGGAGATTGCGACCCGCTGCGAGCAGCCGATCGATCAGGTTGAGACCATTCTGCGGATGGTGCGCTCACCGCTGAGCCTGGACGCTCCGGTCGGCGAGGATGACGCGCAACTGGTCGACTTCGTGGAAGATCACAACGCAGTCAAGGGCATCGACGCCTGCCTGAGCAAGGACGTGACTAGTCAGACCCGGCGCGCGCTGACCAAGCTGCATCCGCGCGAAGAGGCGGTGCTTAAGCTCCGGTTTGGCATCGGCACCGACGAGTGCTTAACGCTGGAGCAGGTGGGCGAGATGTTCAACCTGACCCGCGAGCGCATTCGCCAGATCGAGACCGGCGCGCTGCGCAAGCTGCAGGCCCCCGGTAGCCGCGACGCGTTGGCGCACCTGCTCGAAGCCTAGGGCTCGGCGAACAGCGCAGACACGCCGCGTGGCACGTCGACCGTGACACGCTTGTCAGGGTGCGCAAATCTTGCACCTTTTGGCGTTTTTCTTGACTGTGTGAGTCCGGCCCGTCGAGCAAATCACCGTAGCTGCACCCGCCGCGCATTTGCGGCATCATCCGCCCGCCGCGCGTTTTGTCGGTGAAGACCCAGCCCATGACCGACTCCTTTCCGCGGCTGCCCGGCGCGCGAGCGGCCGCCCTGCCGATCTACGCGTCGCAGACTGAATTGCTCGACGCCATCCGCGGCCACCAGGTCACGGTGGTCGTCGGCCCGACCGGCTGTGGCAAGACCACCCAGCTGCCGCAGATGCTGCTGCGGGCCGGGCTAACCGACAGGGTCATCGGGGTGACCCAGCCGCGACGGCTGGCGGCGGTGTCTGTGGCCTGGCGAGTCGCCGAAGAACAGGGCGTGGCTTGCGGCGCTGAGGTCGGCTACTGCATCCGCTTTGACGACCTGTCCGGCCCGCGCACTCGGCTGCGCATCATGACCGACGGTATCTTGCTGCAAGAGGCCCGCAGCGACCCGCACTGGTCCAAGTACGGCGTGCTGGTCATCGACGAAGCGCACGAGCGCAGTCTGAACATCGACTTTACCCTGGGCCTACTGCACGAAGCCTTGCGCTTTCGGCCCGACCTGCGGGTGGTGGTGAGCTCCGCCACGCTACAGCCTCAGAAGTTCGTCGAGTTCTTTGGCGACGTGTGCCCGCGGGTGCCGGTGGTGACGATTGACGCCCGGCCGTTTCCGGTCCAGAAGATCTGGCAGCCGCTCGACGATGGATCGCCCGAGGCGCTGGCCGAGGCAGTGGCGCAGCAGGTGACGCGCGCGCTCAAGGCCGATCCGAGTGGCCATGTGCTGGCGTTCTTGTCGGGCGAGGACGCGATCAAGCGGGCGATGGCGGCGCTGCAGCAGCGCGGCCTGGACCGCACCTGCGCGATCTTGCCCCTTTACGGCGCGCTGCAGCGCGAGGAGCAAGAGCGGGTGTTCGCCGAGCTCGGCAGAAACAAAGTGATCCTGGCTACCAACATCGCCGAGACCTCGCTGACCATCGACGGCGTGACCACAGTCATCGACTCGGGCCTGGCCAAAGTGCCGCGCTACGTGCCGCGCGCCGGGCTGTCGCTGTTGCGCGAAGAAGGCATCTCGCGCGCCAGCGCCGATCAGCGTCTGGGTCGCGCCGGCCGCACCGCGCCGGGCCGCTGCGTGCGCCTGTATTCCGAGCGCGATTACCAGCAACGGCCTGCGTTTACCGACGAAGAGATCCTGCGCCTGGACCTGGCCGAGACCGTGCTGTCGCTCATCGACTTGGGCGTGCACGACCTCGAGTCGTTTGCCTTTCCGACCCGGCCGCCGCGCGGGCGACTGGTGGCGGCAGTACAGAGCCTGGAACTGCTGGGTGCTATCGACGACCGCCGCGCACTGACGCCAATTGGCAAGAAGATGGTGCCGTTTCCGCTCAGCCCGACGCTGGCACGGCTGGTGGTCGAGGCAGGCATGCACGCGCCGCAGGTTGCAGACGAGGCGATCATCCTGGCGGCATGGTCCAGCTCGCGATCGCCGCAACTGTATCCGCCAGGTCAGGAAGACCGCGCCCGCCGCGCCCATGCCCGCTGGACCGACCCGCTGGGCGACGCGGTGGCCGCAGTCAAGCTGTTTCGTGCCTGGGATAAGTCCAACGACCGCGACTGGTTCTGCCACCAGAACTACCTGGACGGCGCTACGCTGGCCTTTATCGCCAAAGCGCGGGCGCAGCTCATCGAGATCGCTGGCGGCCTCGGCCTGCAAATCCGCGCCAACGGCGATAGCAACGATCTCGCGCACTGCATCGCCGTCGCCTACGCCGCCAACGCCATGGCTAACCGCGGCCGGCAGTTCGAGAGTGCGACCGGCGAGCGGGTGTTCCTGCACCCGGGCAGCGTGCTGTACGGCGCGCCGCCGCGCTTTGCGGTGGCCAGCGAGATCGTGGTGTCGCAGCGGACCTACGCGCGCCAGGTCACCGCAGTGCGGCCGGCATGGATCGCCGAACTGCGGCCCGATCTGGCGGCGCGCTGGCAGCTTCGGCCCGACAAAGTGCGCAAAGACGAGGGTCCGCCGCCGGCCGCGCCCAAGGTCCTCCAACTGGGTCCGGTGGTGCTGACGGTCGACGGCGGCAAGGGGCGGCCGCGCGTAGAGTTGAGCTTGGACGAGGCGCGCGCGGTGGCCCAGGCCGGTCCGCAGCCGCTGCCCGATGGCGCACAACGGTGGCAGGCGCGCATCGTGGTGGGCGATCACGCCCTGGCGGCTGGCACGCCGCTCGGCGCGCTGCTCGCGCTATTGCCCGTGCTGCCGTTGCCCGAGGCCGGCGCCAACCTGCGCTGTGCGGTGCCCGAGGGCGCGCTGCTCGAAGTCGACCGCGGGCGCCACGCGCTACTGCGTCACCTGCCGCAGCTGCTGGAGCCGATGGCGCAGCACACGGGCCGCCGCGCCGGCTGGGCGGCGCTGGTCCACAACGGCGACGATGGCTACTGGTACGAGGTGATGCCGGATTTCCGCGACGCCGTCGAGACGACGACGGCGGCGCTCGGCCAACTGGGCAATCAGGTCGATGACCCCGCGGTTGCCCAGGCAGAGACGCGGGTAGACGTGCTCCGCGAGCGCATGCAGTCGGCGCTGGCGGCGCGAACCAACAAGGGCTAGCGCTTGGGCGCTTCGGCTGGCGGTGCTTCGGGCTTGGGGGCGTCGGGCGCGGGGTCGGACTTGGGCGTCTCGGGTGCAGGATCCGCCTTCTTGTCGTCGGCGGGCTTATCGCCTTCGGCCGGCGCCGGTGCCGCTTCGGCTTCGTCCTCTTCGTCAGGTTCGCTGAACGTGTAGCGCAGTCCGCCCGAAAAGCTCCACGACTGGGTGACGGCGCCCTCGCTGTCCGTGTCCCACTGGCGCCCATACCCGGCGTTGATGCGCCAGTTGTCAGTGATCTTCCAGACGACTTTGGCCGAGGCCGAGGTGTTGTGGCCCGCGTCGTTCATGTACTTGCTGTAACCGCCGCCGGCGCTCAGGCGCACCGGGCCGAGCTTGTGGCCCGCCGACAGACTGGCGCTGAACACGTACGGCGCTACTGCGATGCCGGACCCGAAACTGGCGTGGGCCCCACCCTGCTGGCCTTGTTTGCTCTGCTTGCCCTGGGAAGCAAGCGTGAAGTAGCCGACGCTATTGGGGTCATCGCTGTACAGGTAATAGGTACCGCCCAGCGTCACGCTGGACTTGCTGGCGATATTGGCGGTGGCGCTCAAGACCACTGGCAGCGTCACGATCGACGCAGACTGCGACTTGAGCAGCGGCATGATGCGCTTGCAAGCCTGCGCTTGGAGCTTGGGCAGGTTGGGCTTCTGGCACATCGCCAGCATGCTGTCTTTGCTTTGCGCCTTGCCTTGCGGCGACACCAGCTCTTCGATGGTCTGGGTGCTCGACAGCCGGCTGGGCCACAGGCCAAGGCTGAATGACCACTCCAGGTTGCTGTCGCCGCCGGTGTCGTAGTTGACGCCCAGCGTCAGATCCTGCGAACTGGAACTGGACTTGAGCAGCGCCGCGTAGTCCTCGCTGGTCGTGCCCTTGGGCGTCGAGGACTCCAGGGTGACGGTCGTGCTCGACAGGTCGGTAGACTTGGGACTGAGGCCAAAGCCGAAATCAAAGCTCCAGTGCTCGTTGGCGTTCCAGCCCATACCCGGGATCCAGGTGGCGCCAAGTCCGGCTGAAAATGTATTGCCGTCCTTGGTTTTGCCGGTAAAGGCGTCGCCGCTACTGTCATTTGCAGGCTTGGGCCGAAACAGGCCAAGCGACAGGCCGAAATTCCAGCGCGCGTTCAGGTCGTAGCTGCCGCTGGCGCCAAACGAACTGGAGCCGCTGCCCGGGTAACCATCGCTCGGCGGTGTGCGGCTGATGCCAGAGGTGACGCCGACGTAGTCCGCGTGAACACTGCCGGCATACAGTGCGCCGGCCAGCACGCCAGCAACCAAAACAGTCCGTGAATTCTTGAACATCTGCGCTCCGCCGCAGGGTGGCCGGGCGCAGAATGCCAGAACGCGACGGCGCCGAAAAGAGGCCAGCCAGCCGAGTCAGGCGCTGCAACGTCGCCCAAAAACGCCGAGCGGCGGAGCCAGGTATCCCGACTCCGCCGCCGTGCGTTGCTTGATAGGTAGCGCGGGCTGTTCGCCCAGCGAACTACTTCGCCCAACTGGCTACTTGTCTTTCTTCTCGGGCTTGCCGTCTTTCTTGGCTTCCTTGGCGTCTTTCTTGGCTTCCTTGACGTCCTTCTTGGCTTCCTTCAAGTCCTTCTTGGCTTCCTTGGCGTCCTTGACGGCTTCCTTCTTCTCTTCCTTGGTGTCCGCTTCCTTGGCGTCCTTCTTGGCTTCCTTCAGGTCCTTCTTGGCTTCCTTGACGTCTTTCTTGGCTTCCTTGACGTCCTTCTTGGCTTCCTTGGCGTCCTTCTTGGCTTCAGGGGCGTCGCCAGCGTAGGCAGGGGCAGCGAGGGCCAGACCGAGGACAGCGGCGAGGGTGGTCAGCAAACGCATCGTGAACTCCGGGGCGCGGCAGGGCCGCATTGGGCAGCGGCAGGTTGCCGCCAACAGGACAAGGTCTCGATTCGGCCGGCGACGTTGCCAGCGGTGCGGGGCCTTGGAACTACACAACGACGGCGGGCGTTCCGACCGTCTGGTTGTACTGACACACCGCCGCGCCAGAGGTAAAAAGCAGTTGCGCGCTTTTTCGTCCGTGGCGCGGAGGCCGGCAGCGGGCGCGGAGCCTGGGCGCAAACCGACCGGATGTCAAGGTCGTTTTGGCCCTGTGCAGGTTCAGCGGGCGGCAGGTCGGCGCACCAATTTGCCGGGCGGCGCGAGCGGGGCTGGTGCGGCTGGGCTGGCCTTGCTGGTGTTTGCGGCTTTGGTTACGGCGGCTTTGGCTTTCGCGGGCGCTTTGGCCTTTGCAGGTGCCTTGGCCTTGGTCGGGGCCTTGGCGGCTTTGCTGGCGGGCGCTGGCTTGGCAGCCTTGCCTGCGGCCGGTGACTTGGCGGGTGCAGCTTTGGCGACTTTGGCCCGGGTCGCCGCGCCGGCCGTTCTGGCGGGACCGCGCTTGCCTTTGGTCTTGACCGGCTTGCCAAAGTGGCGCAGCCGATCGACGGCACCTTCTAGCGTCAGCTCGTCGGCGTTGGTCCCGCGCGCCAGCGACGCGTTACTGCTGCCATTGGTCAGGTAGGGGCCGAAGCGACCTTCAATCAGGCGAATCGGCTGGCCGTTGTCGGGATCGGTGCCGATGACCTTGCCTTGGGTCGCCTCTTGCTTGGCGTCGAGCAACGCCAGCGCGGTCTTGAGATCCAAGGCATCGAGGTCTGCGTTGGCCTTGAGCGAGGCGTTGCGCGCCCCGTCGGTCACGTACGGCCCATAGCGGCCGCTCCACAGCGCCACGGTCTTGCCCTCGTGCTCGCCCAACTCGCGCAGCTGCTCCCGGCCATTCTGCGCGCGCGGCTTATCGAACAGGGCCTGGGCTTGCGCCAGCGTCGCGTCGATGGCCCACAGGCCCGGCGGCAGGTTGCGACGGTCTTCGCCGGTCTGCACATAGTCGCCGTAGCGACCGGCGTGCGCAGTGATAGCGGCACCGGTTTTGCCCTTGCCGAGCTCGCGCGGCAGCGCCAATTGACGCAGCGCCAGCTCCAGCGTGACCTGCTGCGGGTCCATGCCCTTGGAGAGGCTGGCGTTCTTGCGATCGTCGCCCTCGCCGTTCTGGCCCATCTGCAAGAACCAGCCAAAGCGGCCATTCTTGAGAAAGACTGGCTTTCCGCTGTCGGGATCGCTACCGATCGGCGCATCGGCTTTGCCCCTGGCCTCGACAAGCTCGACGGCGCGCGCCACCGTCATCTGGTCGGGCTCCTGGTCGTCGGGCACGTTGGCGGTGCGCTCGCCGACTTTGACAAAGGTCCCGAAGCGACCGATGCGCACGACCGCTGGCTGTCCTTGGTCCGTGGTGCCCAGGTCCAAGGCGCTGGCGATGCTCGGGTCGATGCGGTCGCGCACGGCGGCAAGCAGCGCCTGCAGACCCAGGATACGTCCGCCGTCCTGATCAAAGCCGCTCTCGTAGAAGCCACACAAGTACGAGGTGAAGTCGTCGCGGCCCGACGCAATGCGGTCCAGGCGCGACTCCATCTTGGCCGTAAAGGTGTAGTCCACCAGGTGCGGCATGTGGTCTTCGAGCAGGCGCACCACCACCATGCCCAGCAGCGTCGGCACCAGCGCCTGCGCCTTGCGAAAGCAGTACTGCTTGTCGAGCAGGCCCTGCAGGATCGCCGCGTAGGTGCTCGGCCGACCGATACCCTTCTCTTCCAGGGCTTTGATGAGCGCCGCATCGCTCAGTCGGGCCGGCGGCTGGGTGGTGTGATTGACGGCGCGCAGCGGCGGTTGGCCCCAGCCCAGCGTCTGGCCCTGCTCGAGCGGCGGCAGCGCAGTATCGCGATCGGCCAGGGCTTGATCGGGGTCATCCGAGCCTTCGACGTAGGCCTTAAGAAAGCCGGGAAAACGGGTGACGCGGCCGCTGGTGCGAAAAGTCGCATGATCAACGGCGATATCGACCGTGGTCTGCTCGACCTGGGCATCGGCCATCTGGCTGGCGACCGTGCGCTTCCAGATGAGTTCGTAGAGCCGCGCCTCGGCGGGACCGACCGCGGCGCTGACCTCACCAATCGGCGCGAACTGGCGCCCGGCCGGGCGGATCGCCTCGTGGGCCTCCTGGGCATTGGCGACGTGGTTCTTGTAGCGCCGCGGCTCTGCCGGCACGTAGGCCGCCCCGTACTGATCGGCGATGAGCCCGCGCGCCGCCGCGATCGCCTCGGTCGACAGGTTGACCGAGTCGGTACGCAGGTAGGTGATGTAGCCGCTCTCATACAGACGCTGCGCGACCTGCATGGTCTGGCGCGCCGCCCAGCGCAGCTTGCGGTTGGCCTCTTGCTGTAGCGTCGACGTGGTAAAGGGTGGCGCCGGCCGCAGGGTCTGCGGCTTGGTCTCCACGCGGTCCACTGTGGCGGGCTGGTCGGCCAACTGGGCGCACAGGCGCTGCGCGGTGGTCAGATCCAGGTGCAAGTAGCCGCGGCTCAGCTTGCCGGTGGTCGGGTCGAAGTCTTTGCCAGACGCGACCTTTTGATCGCCAAGCGTCACCAGCGTGGCTTCCAGACCGGCGCTACCGGCGGCGAACGCGCCATGCACGCTCGCCCAGTCCGCCGACACGAAGCGCGCCCGTTCGCGCTCGCGCTCAACCAGCAACCGCAGTGCTACCGATTGCACCCGGCCGGCCGACAGCCCGGGCTTGATCTTGCGCCACAGCAACTCGCTGACGTCCCAGCCGTAGAGCCGATCGACCACCCGCCGGGTGCGCTGGGCCTGGACCAGGTGATCGTCCAGAGGCCGCGTGCTGGCGAGCGCCTTCTGGATCGCTTCTTTGGTGATCTCGTGGAATACCAGCCGCCGGGTCTCGCACTTGGGCTTGAGCACCTGCAGCAGGTGCCAGCTGATCGCCTCGCCCTCGCGATCATCGTCGGTAGCCAGGAAGAGCTGATCCACGCCGCCGAGCGCCTTCTTGAGCGCCGCCACCTGGCGCTCTTTGTCCTTGGGCACCACGTAGATCTCGTCCAAGGTTTCAAAATGGTTGGCCGTGTTGACGCCGTATTTGACCCACTTCTCATCGCGACGCGGATCGCCGTCGGGCAGGTCGCCCTTGCGCTCGACGAGATCACGGATGTGACCGACGCTGGCCTGCACGTCGAAGCCTTCGCCCAGGTATTTCTTGATCGTCGCGGCCTTGGTCGGCGACTCGACGATGACCAGGGCGCGGCCGCGGCCGGGCGTTGTCTTGGCGGTAGCGGTGGCCATGCAGTCCTTGTGGTCCTTGGAGGTGCGGCCCCATGTCGGGTCGCCGCGGGGTCAAGATCGCTAGCTGCCGTCGCCGCAGCGCCAGGTGCCGTCGGGTCCCATGCGCAGGTGCCCGCCTAGGGACAAGGCGAGCACGGCAGCGTTGGCGGCGCGCCGATCGCCGTCGAGCGCGGCGACCAAGCCTTCGAGCGTCTGCCCATTGGGGTGGGCCTGAGCAACCCGAACCCATGCGCGCCGCTCCGTTGGCGCCCAGGCAGCTGATTCTGCTGGCAGTTCAGGCGGCACAGGCCAAAGGACCGAGCCGCCAGGGGCCGCGTAGCTTGGCGACCCTGGCCGGTCGCCGTCAACGGCCGGGCTGGCACCGCGCGGGCGCGCACGCGGAGCTTTGCGCAGGTCTGCATGGCGCAGGGCGACCGACAGGGTCTGGCGTTGACTTCTGTTTTCAAGGTCTTGTGTAGCCCCGGCCCAATCGCGGTACCACTGCGCAAGGTCGTGGTCACTGGCGATCGCGGGAGCGCCCATCGCCGCCAGCCACGCCGTACCGTCGGTGCGCGCCATGCCCGCCGGCCACGCTGCGACCGCCAGCACGTCACCGGCTTTGACGGCCTCGCGCGCCACCATCATGGTGCCAGAGCGCAGGTTGGCCGCGACGGCGAGCAGGCTGTGCACGACGTCGGCCAGCAGCCGATTGCGGCGCAGGAACCAGCAGGTGCGCACAGCAGGCTCATCGAGGCACAGCAGCGCGCCGCCTTGGGCGACGATCCTGGCGTAGTCGTCACGATGCTCCGGCGGGTAGGCCGCATCGGGGTGGCTGGGCAGCACGGCGATCACGCGGCCACCAGCCGACAGCGCGCCGCGCAAAGCGGCGATGTCGATGCCCACGGCCCCGCCGCTGCACACCACGGCGCCCAACTGTGCAAGCTGGCGACCGATCTGCATCGCCCGGTCGTGCTGCTCTGCGCAGGGCCGGCGCGTGCCGACAACCGCAACGCGCGGTTGCGCCGCGGGCAGCTCGCCGCGCACCACCACGCGACCAGCCCACGGGGAGCGACCGAGCAGCTGCAAGAGTGCAGGGTCGGTCGGGCTGGCTTGGGTCGCGGGCGGGGACATGGTCAACCTCACTGCCGCGGCTTGGCGGACGGCGAAGTGGTAATCGGACCGAAGCACCCAAATGCCGCGACAAAATGTGGCTGGCTGCGAAAAAAGTCTGGCCGGCGCGGCGGCGCAGCGGCCGCGGCTTGCGGGCATCCGCCGAACAACTAGCTGACATGAAAGACACTTCACGCCGCCACTGCTTCCCGACCGGACCGAGGACGCGGTGAAGCACACCGTGATCGCGGCGATCAAGTCTGCGCGGGCGCCACCAGCCGCGTCGCGAAAAAGGCGTCCATGCCGCCGACCAGCGGATGCGTGCGCAGGTCGCCGCGGGCGTCGCACAGCGGCGCCGCCCACACCGGTCCACTTTGGGCGCGCCGCAGCCCACTGTGGCGAGCCAGCACCCGGTCTGCCCACAGCGGCCCCTCTTCGCGGCAGAGGCTGCAGGTGGCCAGCACCACCAGACCGCCGGGCCGCACCCAGCGTACGGCGTTGTCGGCCAGGGCGTCGGCGATAGCAGTCAGCGCCCACAGGTCGGCGGCGCGGCGGCGATGGCGAATCTCCGGCCTGCGCCGCAGCGTGCCCAGCCCGGTGCACGGCGCGTCGACCAAGACGGCATCGTACAGGCCACCCGGCAGCGCCAGGTTACCAGTCGCGTCGGCAGCGACCGCGTGCACAAGCTTGCCGCCAGTAGCAGCGACTAGACGTCGCGCCGCCGCGATCTTGTCCGCGGCGAGGTCCACCGCGGTCACCTCGGCGCCGAGCGCCGCGAGCAGCGCCGACTTGACGCCACGGCCAGCGCACAGGTCGAGCACCTGCCAACCGGGCTGCGGATCGAGCCACCGCACCACAGCAGCGCTGCCGGCGTCTTGTAGCAAGAACGTCCGACCCAAGTCCGGGTGCTGGGTCGCCCGCGCCCCATCGGCCACAAAAGCACCGGGTACTGCTAGGTCGTTCAACCACACGCCATCGGTGCGCAGGCGCTCGGCAACTGCGGCGACGGCATGGGCAGGTGCAAGCACCTGGCCGTGGTTGGGCGCCTGCTCGCTCATCGCGCGGCACAGGTCCGCGGTGTCCAGCCCGAGATCGGCGGCCAGGTCCGCGCAGCGCTCCTGCATCCACACCGGCAAGTCGTCGCCATCTGGCTTGTCGCCGTGCTCGGCACGGCCCGCCAGCTTGCGCAGCACAGCATGGACAAAGCCGACCGCGCCGCGATGCGGCTTGCCGGTGCGCTTGAACGCTTCGACGGTGGCATCGACGGCCGCAAAAGCGGGGATGCGCGGCAGTTCGGCCAACTGGTACGCCCCCAGCCGCAGCGCGACCAGAGCGGGCACCTCGACACCGACCAAACCGCGGTCGCATGATCGGGCGATCCAGCGATCGATCGGCCGCTGCCGGCGCAGCGCGCCATAGACCAATTCGGTGCACAGCCCCCGATCAGCGCCCTGCAGGCGGGCAACTGCCGGTTGCAGGGCGGCCTGACTGCCGAGGCCGCGCTCGACCTCCAAGAGGGCCGCGAACGCCGCGGCGCGCACAGCGACGCCCGGGTCCAGTGGCGCAGCAGCAGGGTGTGGGTACGGCATCGACAGCACAAACGGCAGGCGCCGCGACCCGGCATCTTGCCGCACTGCGCGCGTGTGCGATACCTGCGGGTGTGTCCGACGTCGGACGCAGGTGCCCGGCTAGACGTCGGTGGCGCAGTCTACAACTTGCTGAAATTACGCAAATGTGGCGCTGGCACGCTTCTTGGATGGACACGCCATGGGCGTCGCGCTGCGCACCACGGTGGCCGTGCAGACCCTGCGGACGGGCAGCCTGTGGCCCGCGAGCGGAGACGCTCCCTGTGTGGCAGTCCGGCCCGGCCGCCGGAACCCGCAGGCTCGAAAGCGCCGGGTCCGCGAGAAGCTGGGGAGCACGCTCGCGGACCCGGAGCAATCGAAACCCCACCGTGCGTTGAAAAGTGTGCGACAGCGGGCGCTTCGCCTCGTTGCTTTTTTGACGGCGCCGCTCGGCCGACGTAGCGTGCAAGCTTGCGCCGCCCTGCGCGCCGCCGATCCCATGTCGTTGTTTTCGCCCTTGGAGAGCCTGCTAGCGCCCGCCGCGGTTCCCGGCTACCGGCCGCGCTGCGAGTTCAAGTACCAGATCACTGAGGCGGTGGCCGAACCGGTGGCGCGGGCGCTCCAGCCGTATTGCGCACCCGACCCGTTCCTCGCCAACGGCGATCCGCGCTACACCATTACCAGCCTGTACCTCGATACCCCCGGCCGCGACCTGTACTGGGCCACCGAAAACCAGCACCAGACCCGCTTCAAGGTGCGGGTGCGCACCTACGGCATGGCGGCCGACGGCCCGGTGTTCTTGGAGATCAAGCGCCGCTGGGGCGACGCGCAGGTCAAGAGCCGTGTGCAGGTGCCAGCCAGCCAGTGGCAATGGGCAACGGAGCCTGGCGGCCTGGACAAGTGCCGCGCATGGAAGCTGTCGCCCAAGAAGTGGCAAGTGGTCGAGGATTTTGCTGGGCTGGTCGCCGGGTGGAACCTGGAACCTGCCGTGACGGTGCGCTACGACCGCGTGCCGTTGGTGGGCCGGCTCGATCCGGAGTTGCGTGTGACCTTTGACCGCGCCATCCGCGCCTACCCGGAGTCGAACTGGCACCTGCACGCCGACGACCGCGACTACTTGCCGGTCGATTTCCCGCTCGCGTTCGACGCCCCGGAGCCGCGGTTGGTCCTGGAGATCAAGTTCGATACGCGGTTTCCGATCTGGTTGCGCGACCTGACCACCCGTTTTGAGTTGCGGCGAGAAGCGTTTGCCAAGTACTGCTCCAGCCTGTTGCGCGTGGAGGCCGACCGTTTGCGGCAGCGCACCGACACGCGCGCCGGGCGCTGGGAGGGCTGATGGAAGACCTGTTGCGGCTGGCACTCGCACCGGACCCGGCACTGCCGTGGCAGACGGTGGTGTTCAGCTTGCTGATGGCGTTTTTGCTGTCGAGCTTGCTGGCCCAGGTCTACATCTTTACCCATCGCGGCTTGTCGTATTCGCGGTCGTTCGTGCAGACGCTGATTCTGGGCGCGGTGATCTCGGCGATGCTGATGACCGCAGTCGGCAACAACCTCGCGCGCGGCATCGGCATTTTGGGCACACTGGCGATCATTCGCTTTCGGAGCACCGTCAAGGATCCGCGCGACATGGTGTTCGTGTTCGGCTCATTGTCGACCGGCATCGCCATGGGTGTGCGGTCGTATGGCGCGGCCGTCGCCGGGGCGCTCATCTTCGCGATGGTCGCGATTGCGCTGCACATATCGTCGTTTGGCGCGCGGGTGCGCTATGACGGCCTGCTGCGGTTCGTTCTGCCCGCCGACCCGGAAAACGACTCGCGGCTGCGGCGGTTGCTCGACCGCCACTGCGCCCGGTTTGTGCTGGTCAGCCTGCGCGAGGTCGAGCAAGGCAGCAAGGCCGAGCACAACTACCACGTCAAGCTGCGCGACCCGGACCAGCAGTCGAGCTTCGTCCAAGAGTTGATGGCGTTGCCCGGGGTGCGGGGCGTGTCGTTTTACCTCAATGACGCCACCGAGGAAGCGTAGACCGTGGCGCAGCCTGACGATCAGCCGCCAGTTGCGCGGGTTCGCGCAAGACTGCGCGCGCCGCCGGCCGCGTTGTTTTGGCTGGTGTGGCTGGGCGCTGCGGCGGGGGCGGCCTGGTTCTACGTAGACTCGCCTGACTTCGCGGCCATTTCGGGGGTCGGCGAGCTGGTCGAAGCCCATAGCAGCGCGCCGGAACTGCTACGGGTCGCCAGCATCGACGTCTCGCTTGGCGAACGGGTGCGCAAAGGGCAGGTGCTGGTCACCTTTGACGCGGCGCCAATGCAGCGCGAGCGCGACGTCGTGCTGGCGCGCATCACCAAAGCCGAAGCGCAGTTTGCCGCTGGCGTGATGGCGCTGCGGCGCGAGGCCGCCAACGATCGGCTGGCCTTCGAAAAGGCCTTTGAGATTGCTGATGCCGGCAGCATCGGCGCCCAGGTGCAGGCCGACCTCGACCGGGCTGCTGCTGAGTCACTGCGCAAGCAAATCGCGTGGTGGCAGGCGCGCGTGGACCAGAAGCTGGTCGCCGAGCAGCCGTTGGTCGAATTGCGCAGCCAGCTGGCCGCCGTGCAAAAGCGCATCGACGCGCAGGCCGCGGCTGCCGCGCAGTGGAAGATGCGGCTGCATCGGGTCCAAGGTCGGCTCGACGAGTTCAGCAAGGCGCTGCCCACCGAGGCCGGGCTCTATGACCGGCCGGAGCTGCAGCCCCTGAAGGCCGAAATCGAGATCCTCAAAGGCGAGCTCGCGCAGATCGACGCCCGCACGCTGGCTGCCCAGCTGCGGGCGCCGTTCGACGGCGTGGTCCACCGGGTGTTGTTGCAGGCCGGCGACGTGGCGGTAGCCGGTCAAGGCGTGCTGGTGCTGCGCAAGCCGGAAGTGGACCGGGTGGTCGGCTACGCGATCGGCGCGGTGGCGCGACGCCTGCAGCTCGGCGGCGCGGTTCGCATCGAGCGGCGCGACGGCACCGGCCAGCGGCTGCACGGCCACGTGATGGGTTTTGGCGGGGTGGCGCCGATTCCGCTGCAGTTGCAGTCGATTCCGCCGCGGGCACCGCTCGCCGCCGAAGAGATCATCATCGGCCTGGACGACGGCACGGTGCTGCCCGGTGAGCCCGTGGATGTCGAATTCGTGCCCGGCGTGCTGAACGGCCCGCCCGCGCGCAAGGCCATTCCGCAACGGGCGGCGACCCCGCCCGCGCAGGTTGCGGCCGCGCCAGGCCCGCCGGTGGGTCACCCGCCGCAACCGCGGCCCGAAGCTGCGCTGCCGGCACCGGCCAGCGCGACCGTTGCCGATCTCGGGCCCCAATCGGTGCAAATTCCGGCCGCCCTGGCGCTGCGTACCCGGCTCGAACTGTCCGGCCTGGTGTGGCTGCCCGAGCGCGACCGCTATCTCGTCATCAGCGACGACACCGGCCACAAAGGTAAAGACGAGGGCGCGCCGTGGGTGTTCGGCTTGTCGCGCGACGGCGCGCTCGACCCGGCCCCGTGGTCGATTGCCGGCCTGGACAAGCTGGATGATCTGGAAGCGGTGACGCGCGGCGCCGATGGCGCGCTGTGGCTGATTGCCTCGCAGTCGTTCAACCGCAAAGGCAAGCGCGGCGAACCGCGATCGCTGCTGGCCCGCGTCGAAGTGCGCGACGATGGCCTGGTGACCACCGGCCGCGCCAACCTGGCGCATGCCCTGGGCCGGCGCGCCGACCAGGGGTGGTGGCAGAGCCTGGGCCTGGGCAGCCGCGATCCGCGCTACAAGAAAGGCGCCGATGGCTTTGATCGCGAGCTCGACATTGAGGGCCTCGCGCCGGACGGCGACGGGTTGCTGCTGGCGCTCAAGCACCCGCTGGACAGTCAGGGCCGGGCGATCATCTGGCGGTTGGCGCAGCCCACCGTGTTCTTGGCCACCGGTGGCTTGGGCCCAGACCAATTGACCGTGTGGGCGCGGATACCGCTCGGTGTCGGGCCCGGTGGCGGGCTGCCTGCGGGCTTTGCGGACCTGCTGCGGTTGCCGGACGGTCGCCTGCTGGCGCTGGCGACCGCGCTCGGCGACGCCGACGAGGGCCACATGGAACGCGGCCTGCACAGTGCGCTGGTGGCCATCGCTGACCCAAGTGGCGCGCCAAAAGTACAAGTTCTTCAAGAATTTAGTGGCTTGCACGCCGAAGGCCTGGCGCTGACCCCGCAGGGTCGCGGCATGGTGGTGGTGTTTGATCGTGGGGGCGAGCCGCCCCTGTGGGTTCGACTGCCGGCGCCCGCGCTCGCACCATGAACGCTATTTCATTGAAACAACTTAATAATCTTACCAGATCGCCGCAAGTCGCCAGTCTGGGGTCGCTCTGCTACACTTTTGCGGCCGCGGACCTGGTTGGCCGCGCCGCCGAGGGTGGCATGCACTGGAACAGAGGCCGACGCGTGACAAGCCAAAGGGCCGCAGTGCTGCTGGCATGCGGCGCGATTTGGGCGAACGTCATGCCAGCGAGCGCGTGGGCCCAGCCCGCGCCAGAGCCAATCCCGGCCGGCACTGCCGCGCCGCCCGCTGCACCCGCCAGCGACAGCGAAGTGCTGCGTCCCCCGCCGCCCGCTCCAGTTCCGGCCGCAGCCGCCCCAGCTGCCCCGGCGCGACCGGCTGCTGCGCCCGCCAGCGTGGGCGTGCGCGATGGCGCCCCGGAGCCCAAGCGCCCCGATCCCGAGCAGAGCAACGTCCACGGCATCGGCATCGCCGGCAGCTTTGCCACCGGCACCGGGCTGACCTACCGCCGCTACTTCGGCAACACCAGCGTGCAGTTGGCGTGCCTGGCCATCATCACCGACCGCGGCAACGACGCCGTGGCCTTCGTCGGCGGCAGTCTGGTGCGCTACGTGCTGGTGTGGAGCTCGCCGGGCGCCCGCGGCCTACTGCCGAGTACGTCTGCCCTGCGGGTCGTCGGCGGGGCGCACTACTACCTGCGCCGCTGGCAAGAGAACACCACCACGGAGCCGACCCAAGGCGTCATCGTGCCGCAAAGCGAGCAGAAGCGGCAGTCGTCGTTCAACCTCGGCGCTGGCCTGGGCTTCGAGTTCGGCGGCATCGTCAAGTCCGGGTTTTCACTGTCGCTGGACCTGGTGCTGACCGCTGCCATCGACAAAGACGGGCTGGACTACATCTTGCCACTGCCCCAAAGCTCGCTGGTGTACAGCTGGTAGGTGACCGATGCGCAAGCTGCTTTTCCTGGTGCGACGGTCGCTGCCCCTGCTGGTGCTGCTGAGTCTTTGCGCCGCCGCGCCGGCACTGGCCCAAAAAGGTCCGATGGTCGGCCACAGTGAAGCCGTGCAGAAGAACGACCACGGCCTGGGCTTTGCCGTGGACTTCAAGGGCGGCCTGCTGGGCTTTGCCTACCGGCATTACTTTGGCAACACCGCGGTGCAGCTGGACGTGCTGCCGCTTTACCAGGACCGCGGCGCCAGCATCGCCATCTACGGAGGCATGCAGATCGTGAATTACGCTCTGGTGTGGCCGGGTGGCCGCTCAGGCGGCTTGCCGACGACGACCGCGCTGCGCTTGACCGGCGGCGCTGGCGTCAACGTCAACCGCGAGCAGGAGACCATCCAGATCGACGACCCCAACTGCCAGACCGTGGTGTGCCAGAAGATTACGCAGAGCAAGTCGCCGGTGACGTGGATGGTCAAGGCCGCCGGTGGTTTCGGTTTTGAATTTGGCGCCGTGCAGCGTTCCGGCTTTTCCGTGGCCGCCGACCTGATGATGACCGTGCTTTGGGACGACGTCGGCTTCTACGGCGCGTATCCGTTGCCGTACTTCACCCTGATGTATAGCTGGTAGCCGCCAAAGCCATTCGCCAGTCGGGCCGGTTGCCCGTGAACCGCTCAAACGACCGCGCCGCCTGGGCTGCCAGCATCTGCGCGCCAAAACCGCGGTCGCCGATGACGCCAGCTTGTGCAGCCAGTTGCTCGAACCAGGTCCGCGCACCGCGAGCATAGACCGCGTCGACAACCCGGGTCTGGCATCGCACCCAAGCTGGCCACGGCAGCCATGCCATGACCTCCGGTTGCCGGCATGGGCCAGGTTCGCCGTGGCCAAACCGCGACAACTGCACCACCAGCTCGGCCTCAGTCAAGGCGGTGCTGTCGCCCCAAGCCGCCGCGGCGACGCCTGTCGCCCGCGCAATTTCTACTGTGCTGTCGGCGTTGCGGCCACAGACCGTGACGCGTGCGCCAGCGGACACCAACGCGGGCACGCAAGCCAGTGCCGCGCCGCCGCTGCCAAGGACCACCGTGCGGACGCCAACAAGGGGCTCGACCAGCGCGTCGAGCAGACCCGGACCGTCGGTGTTGCAGGCCCGCAGCGTGCTGCCTTGCCGATACACGGTGTTGGCGACCGGTTCGGCAATGGCGACCCAGCGGGCCGCCAAGGCTTTGTGCGGCGTGGTGACGTTGACGCCGCAGAGGCGACCCGCCCGGATGACCTCGAGCCAGTGCTCGGCCGCCCGCGCGTTTGGGGCAGCCAGCAAGGCATAGCTGCCGTCAAGGCCCGCCTGGCGCAGAAAATGACCGTACAGGGCCGGCGACAAGCTGTGGGCGATGCCGGCGCCAACGAGGCCAAGCCGCAATGGCGTCACGGCGCGGGCAGGCTGGCCAGCAGCGCGCGCGCAGCGGCGACGTCGGCGGCAATCTGGGCGCGCAGGGCGGCGATGCCGTCAAAGCGCTGCTCGCCGCGCAACCGGCCAACGACGTCGAAGCGAACCCGCTGGTGGTAGAGGTCCCCCGAGAAATCCAGACAGTGGACCTCGAGCTGCGCGGTGGTGGCCCCGAAAGTCGGGCGCACCCCGCAGTTGGCGACGGCGGGCAGGATCTGACCGGCGGCGGTGTGCAGCCAGCCGGCGTAGACGCCGTGGGCCGGCGCAAGCTGGTCGCCAAGCCGCAAGTTGGCGGTCGGAAAGCCAATCGTCCGGCCGCGCGCGTCACCGTGCACCACCTCGGCCTGCACGCGCCAGGGCCGGCCCAGCAGATCCGCTGCCGCCTCGACCTCGCCCGCTTCCAAGAGCTTGCGGATGCGCGACGACGACACTTCGGCGCCGCCCCATACCACGGGCGCACAGCTGGCCACGGTCGCGCCGCGTTGGGCCGCGATGGCCCGCAGCAGCGCAGCGTCGCCGGTACCGCCCTGGCCAAAGCGGGTGTCGTGGCCAATGACCACGCAGCGCGCGCCAAGGGCGCCAAACAGCACCTCTTCGGCAAACCAGGCGGCAGGTTGAGCGGCCAGCTCGGCGTCAAACCGCAGGACCACCGCGATGTCGATGCCAGTCGCACGCAAGCCCGCCAGCCGGTCCTGCAGGCTGTCGATCGCGCGCGGTGCCCGTTCGGGGCGCAAGAGGCGTAGCGGGTGCGGGTCGAAAGTCAGCGCAATCGCCTGGCCGCCGGCCGCCTTTGCGTGCGCGACCACCATCGCCAGCAGCGCTCGGTGGCCGCGGTGCACGCCGTCGAAGTTGCCGAATGTACAGCAGTTAGCGCCTTGCAAGGCGGGGTCGGGCAGGCGGTCCAGAACGATCACGGTGGCTGCGTCAGCGCGCCCGGCCGGCGCGCGGTCGGCAACGTCGTCAAAGCGGGGCGGATTGTCAACCAATCACGGCGCGGTCGGCGTCGCTGCGGCTGATGCCTCGATGACCAGATCGACCTGACCGAACAGCGCCCGCTGGTCGTGGCACGGCGTGCCCTTGGCAGCGCGGGCGCAGGTGTCGCGTAGCGCATCGACCACGCGCACGACTTCCTCCCAGGGTGCGTCAGCGTCGGCGCGCACCGCGGCCCGAGTGACTGCCGGCGCTACCGCGCGCGCGCGCTCTGCCCACACCGACAACGCCTCGGTTACGTTGCCGAGAATCTCGGGGGTGATGGACGGCTGCGGCGCCGGGCGCTCGAAAAACAAGGTCACGCCGGTGCGGCGCACCCGCACGGCAACTGCCTGGAGGTCTGTCGGCACCGGCCCCGCGCCGCCCGACTCGCCCACGGCCTCGGTTGCAGCCGCCGGCACCGAAACGGCCGCCGGGTCGGGAAAAACAGCGGCAAGCCGGCCGGCCAAGGTTGCCGTGCCGGCGATCGGCTTACCGCCCGCGCGCGCCACTGCCGCCAACACCTGTGCGACCGTGGCAGCATCAACGCGGCGGTCGGCAAGGACCCAGACCGACTGGCCTGCGGCGCCGCGGCTGGTCAAGGCCGCCTCGATCGCGGTGATCGCGCCGTCGCCCGCCACCGCCTCAGCCGGCAAGCGCAGGCGCTGCTTGCCGGTCGGCGCGCGCAGGCTGTCGGGCTTGCACAGGTCGGCCGGTTCGCCGCTGCACTGCACGGTCAAAACCGGCGCATCGCCCACAAACACCTGACGGCGACCGACCAACACCACCGGTGCTTGGAAAGCGCGCACAGGTTCGGGCCGGGCGCTGCCGGCATCTGGCGCCGTAGCTGCGGAGGGCGTCGACACAGTCCACGGCAGGTCAGCCGGTTTGGGCGCCGTCGAGCGCGGCAGCTCGACCTCAAAGCGTGCGTCGAGCCACGACACGGGGTCGTCGCCAAAGGGCCGGTTGGGATCCGCGACGGTCGTGGTCGCGACTTGTGCTTCGCCGGCGGGCTGATTGGGGTTGCCGCCGAACATGCCGCCGCCCTGCTGGGTGTTGCCGTCCGGGCTTGGGTTGGTGCCGTGGCTGCCGCCCTTGCCGCAGCCCGCTGCGGCCACCACCATCAGCACCAGCGCTGCGAGTTTGCGTGCGTCCATCACCCCTCCGCCGGCGGCAAATCGTTGGCTGCGCGCCGTGTTGGCTCGCCATTTTGGACCAGGTGGGCCGGTTTGGCCAGCGGCGCAGCCGAACTACGCAGCAAGCTGACGATGCGCAATGCGCTCAGCCAGCAACAGCGCTTGCGCGAAGCTGCTCGGATCGGCGCGCCCGCTGCCCGCCAGCCCGTAAGCAGTGCCGTGGTCGGGGGACACCCGTGCCACCGGCAAGCCGCAGGTCAGGTTGAAGCCGTCGGCAAAGTGCACGGTCTTTAGCGGCCCCAGCGCTTGATCGTGGTACATGCACAACACAGCGTCGGCATCGCCCTGCAGCGCGAAGTAGAACGCCGTGTCGGCTACGGCCGGCCCCTTGGCATCGATGCCCGCAGCCCGTAGCCGCTCAATGGCCGGAGCGATAATCCGGGCTTCTTCGTCGCCGAGCGTGCCGCCCTCGCCAGCGTGGGGATTGAGCCCACACACCAACAACCGCGGCTGGGTCACACCAAGCCAGTGCTGCAACGCGTGGGCGGTGGCCAGGCCGCAGTCGACAATGCCGTCGCTGGTCAGCAGATCGGGCACGGCGCGCAGCGGCACGTGGGTCGTCACCGGCACCACCCGCAGCCGCGGCCCCGCCAGCATCATCGCAAACCGGCGGACGCCCAGGCGCGCGGCGAGGTACTCGGTCTGGCCGGGCGGTCGCGGCTGCAGGTGGCCGAAGATGCCTTTGGGCACGGGGCCCGTCACCATCGCGTGCAGTTGACCGGCGACGGCGGCAGTTGCCATCGCTTCGAGCGCAACAAACGACTGGCGCAGGCCTTCTGCGCCCGGCTGTCCCGGCACCGGATCCGGCGCGGCCATGGCGCTGCCGACAGCAACGACATCCACACGGCGACCGGCAAGCGTCCGGGCGGTCCAAGCGGCCAATTCGGCGGCTGCGAACACCCAAACGTCGCAGCGGTCCTCGACGCCCGATGTCGCCAACGCGCGCACCGCCATCTCGGGCCCAATGCCCGCGGGATCGCCCAAGGTCAAGCCGAGCACGGGTCTATGCGCAGAAGCCATCGCCTGCTTGGCGGCCACCGGGCCACACGCCAAACGGTAGCACGACAAGC
Source organism: Pseudomonadota bacterium (assembly GCA_005792545.1). Lineage (GTDB taxonomy): Bacteria > Myxococcota_A > UBA9042 > UBA9042 > UBA9042 > SXRM01. Next base: position 21,007 of record SXRM01000362.1, read on the forward strand.
ACCATGGCGCGCGCGCTGGCGCCGATGTACCCTGCCGGCGTGCCGCCGCCCCCGCCGCCTACGCGTTTGCCGATTCGCTGGTCGCTGTCGACGCGGATCTTTCTGGCCTTTGCGCTGGTCGTTGCGTGTACCGGCGCGGCCTCGGTGTACGCCGTCGCTGCGGTGTCGGCGCTGCGCCACGAGCTGGGCTTTCTGCGCCGTCAGGCCCTGCCGCTTTTGGACGAATTGCAGCAGTCGGCCGATGGCCTGCGCGGGTTTGACGAGGCGCTGCAGCGTGCAGCGCCCGAAGACCTCGACTGGGTGGTGCGCCTTTTGCCCAACGCCCGGCCCTACCAGCGGATTGACCGGATTCTCGCGCGGGTGTGGCGGTACGCCGGGCTGGCACAGCCATCGGGGCTCGCGGGCCTGGTGTGGCAGGACACCCCGGCCTTTCAAGCCGTCGAGACCGAGCTGGCTCCGGTGCGTCACAGTGCCGCTGGCCGTCAACGCATGGTCGCCGATGCACAACTGCTTGCATGCGCAAGCGATCTGTCGTCCGCGGCCGACGACGCCGCGGCATTCGAGGTCCTGGCGGCGAGCCTGCAGCGCGCGATTGCCGACAAGCGCCTGGGCGACGCGGCGCGGCTGGTGGTCGAGTTGCGGCGGATGATTCGCCAGGTGCACGGCGCGTTTGCCAAGGCCAAGTCGGGCCTGGACCGCACGCTGGCGTTGCGGGCCGAGCAGGCGCAGCGGGCCGAGTCCAAGCTGGTGGCGGTGGTGGCGACGACGGCCCTGGTCTCGTTTGGCGTGTCTGTGTTGATGCTGCTGGCTTCGCTGGTGGCCTTGCGTCCGCTGGCTGGCTTGACGGCGGTGGTGCGCCAGTTCGCAGCAGGCGAGCGATCGGCGCGGGCCAAGATGCAGGGCGCCCACGAAATCGCGTTGCTCGCGGACGAGTGGAACCGCATGGCGGAGGCCCTGGACCGCCGCGAAGCGCAACTTTTGGCCCAGCGCGAGGACCTGGCGCGCGCCGAACGGCTGACGGCGCTTGGCCACATGGCCGCGCGCATGGCCCACGAGGTCCGCAACCCGCTGTCGTCGATCGGGCTGAACGCCGAGATGCTGGGCGAAGAGCTGGCACGGCCGGGTGACCTTGATCGCGGCGAAGCGGCGGAACTGGTGTCTGCCATCGGCGCCGAAGTGGAGCGGCTGCGCGAATTGACTGCCGGGTATTTGGTGCGCGCCCGGCCGACCGCCGATCGACAGTGGGTCGATCTGGTGGCGCTGGTGCGCGAGTTGCTCGACTTCCTTAAGCCCGAATTGCAACAACGGGGCGTGACCGTGATGTTCGAGCCGCCCGATGCTGCGGCGCTGCCCGCCGACCCTGCGGCCCTGCGGCAGGTGCTGTGGAACCTGTTGCGCAACGCCTGGGAGGCGATGGCCCAGGGCGGCACGGTGTGGATTGAGGTCGCCGTCGACTCCGACCCGCAGTCCGGGCAAAAGCGCGCGCGACTGGCCGTAGAGGACAGCGGTCCGGGAGTGCCTGCGGAGCTGGCGGACCAGATTTTCCAGCCGTTTTTTTCCAACAAGGCCCGTGGCACTGGTATTGGGCTGGCGGTGGTGCGCGAGATCGCCCGCGACCACAAGGGCACGGTAGCGCTGGAGCCCGGTTTGCACGGCAAGGGTGCGCGCTTTGTGGTGATGGTGCCGGTGGATGCGGCAGCAGGCCCGTAGTGGCAAGGTCGATCGAGCGTCCCGCTGCTTGGATGCGACCGCACCCTGCCCGCCCCCGCCAAAACTGGCGTACACTGCCGCCCGCTGCGCCGCGCTTGGCGCCCAGGTCCCGGCCCATGTCCAGCCCTGCTAACCGCGTCCGCCTCGGCGGCAATGGCGACCACGTCGC
>SXRM01000363.1 GCA_005792545.1 Pseudomonadota bacterium
GAAACGGGGCTCCGGTCCGGCCGCGTCGGCAGCGCGGCCGGACTAGGGCTCGGTCCCGGCCCTGCCGGGACGCGCCCAGACCTCTCACAAGTTGATCGGTGCTGCGCTGCTGCCGCGCGGCGACCTAGCGATAGCCCTGGTGGACGCAGCAAGGCGATGGCGCGAGTCCGGGCTTGCTGTCCCGTGCAGCGACACCGACAATGGCAGGCGGTGTGGCGCCCACGTCTGGCGCTTGCAGGTCAGGCTGTGCGCATTTCAATGATCGCCTTTGGGATGAATCACCATGCCATCCGCTGGCATCGCGAGCTCTCGGCTTTCGGGCACGCCGTTTCGCTCATCCATCTGGCAGAGGGTGATGACCCGCCGCAGCTGCCGATCCCGGCGGTGACCGTCCGCTTGCCCAACTTGCGCTTGCCCACCATCTCTGCCGCGCGCGCCTGGCGCGACGCCATCGCCTCAACGCAGCCCGACGTCGTGTACATGCAGTGGGTGTTTGCGCGACCGGCCATGATCGCAGCGCTGGGCGCTCACTGGCCGTTGGTCCTGACGGTGATGGGCAGCGACGTGCGGCAGTCGCACCACTTTGCAGAGTCGGCAACGGAACAACTGTGGCGCACCGCCTTACTGCAGCGTGCGGATGCGATTACGGTGGCGGCCAAGCCATTGGCCGAGGTCGTCGCGCGCTATGTGCCGCACTTGACGTCGCGCATCCACATCGTGCCCTTTGGTGTGGATACGGCGACATTTGCCCCGCGGCCAGTCGCTGAAAAGCCCAATGTGCTGCGATTCGGCCACTTCAAGGGGGACGACGCGATGTACGGCCGACTCGACCTGCTACGCGCAACTGAGCCTTGGATTGCGCAAGGCCGACCTGTGCAGTTGGTGTTCGCGGGCAGGCAGAGCGGTCGCGACAGTCCGGTTCGGGCGTGGTTGGCTGAGCGCCCCTACATGCAGGCAGGCATCGTGGATCACGGCGTACTGCACGTCGATGAGATGGCGCGGTTGTATCAGACGGTAGACGTGTACGTCCTCAATAGCGAACAGGAATCCTTTGGGCTTGCCGCAGCAGAGGCGCTGGCGTGCGGGGTGCCTGTGGTTGCTTCGCGCGTCGGCGGGATTCCGACCCTAGTCCGGTCGGGCGACACCGGCATCCTGGTTGACTGCGGGGACATCGCAGGTTTGCGCGCGGCTTTGGATGAACTAGCCGACCATCCGTTGTTGCGGCGGTCCATGGGCGAGCGCGGCCGCAAGTTGGTGCAGGAACGCTTTGAGATGCGCGACGTTGCGCGCGCGATGTGCGACGTCATTGAGCGTGCACCCGGCTTGCACACCGATCACGGCGGGTCGGCGAGCCAATTGCTGCGAGCCACACGAACATGGGCGGGCCTGGTCGCGGCTCAGGCACCCGTTTAGGCGACCCCGCAATTGCAGCAGCGATCGACCGCCAGCTCAGCCACACCACAGGACCGCGGCTGCGATGGCGCCAACCCGTACTGCCACGCCGCCTGGGGTCGGCACAATGTGCGCAGCGTCTGCGCCGTAGAGCAGCCACCACGGACCGCCGGGCAGCTCAAACCACGCGTCGGCATCCTGGTCGCCGTTGAACAGCGCAGCCACAGTGCCACGGCGGGTCGCGCCCGTGTACCCAAATGCCCACAGGCGGTCGGCGGCGAGCAACATCGGTGGCGCGCTTTGGTGCAGCAGTTCGGCCAACCAGTCCCGGCGCAAGGCAATCAGGCGTCGGTAGACCTCGACCAGCGCGGGGTTGCGGTCGCGGGCGCTCCAATCGAGGTAGTTGGCGTCATCGTCGCGGTTGTAGGTATTGCCGTGCAGCGGCCCCTTGCCGTCGCTGTTCGCGAGGACTTTGGCCCGTCCCCACTCCTGTCCCTGCGCCAGCATCACTGGGCCGCGCGACAGCAGCAGCACCGCCGCGGCCAGTCTTGCGCGCCGCAAATTGGCCGGCGACAGCGCTTCGACCTCAGCCCTGGTCAGTGCCGCGCCCTCCTCGACGTCACCGCTGCCCAGCCGCAGCACGTCGCCCAGCGTGTGGTCGTCGTGGCTCTCGAGGTAGTGCAACGCGGCATGGGCACCGGGAAGCAGGCCGCCCAGCGACCGCGACACCGCGGCAACCAGGCCTGGTAGGGCTTCGCGGGGCACATGCGCGTCGGCGCGCCCGAACAGCCAACCCTTTTGTCGCGTCGGGTGGGCGCCGCGCACGGCATTGCGAAAGCGGTCGTCCCAGATGGCATAGCCGAGCTCGGCCAGGCGTTCAGGCCGGTAGCCCCCCAGGCTCCACGGCTCGGCCAGCAGCAGGCAGCGTCGGTAGTTCGCTCGGCAGGCGTCGCGCAGCTCGCCAAGGCAGCGGTCGTCCAAGATTTCGCCCAGATCCAGTCGGATGCCGTCGACCCGGTACGAGCGGATCCAGTGAACGGCGCTGTCGATGATGAGCTGCCGCATCACCGGGTCGCGGCCGTCGATGTCGTTGCCGCAGCCGCTTTTGTTGCGCAGCGTGCCGTCGCGGTTGCGCACCCGCCAGGTGCCGGGGTCCAGCCGCGCGAGCGGGTTATCGTCGTCGAGCGACAGGTGGTTGAACACCAGATCGACAATGACCGCAAACCCTTGCGCGTGCAATGATTTGATGGCTGTGCGCAGTTCATTGCCTGGATCGTCGAAGCTGCCATCCGCGTGGACGCCGATCCAACTACCCAGACCCGCGCCGATGGCACTAGTGGCGTAGCGCTCGCTCGCTGCCATCCAGAACGACGGCATATAGCCCCAGTGGTTGTGACCCGTGAGGTTGTGGGGCGCCACCGGCTCGAAAAACGGAAACGCAGTGACCGGCAACAACTCAATTGCGTTGATGCCCAGCTCGCGCGCGGCTGCCAGCCCAGCGACGCGGTCGCGCGGCACCTCGGATAGCCCCAAGTACGTGCCCGGGTGCCGCACGCCAGAGCTCGGGTGCGCCGTAAAGTCACGCACATGCACTTCGAGCGCCACCAGCTCAGACAGTGGCAACGCCGGGCGGGTGTCGCCACTCCAGTCGAAAGCATCTGGTTGCGCCACGGCCCAGGTGGGGTGGCCCAACTGCCACTGGCGGGCGACCTGGTGCGCGCGCGGGTCGGCGATCTCGAAGACCTCGCCGGCCTGCTGAACCCGGTAGCGGTAGTAGCGCAAAGGCGCGCGCTGGGCGATTTCCCAGTACAGCATGCCAGGGGCACGGCGGTGGCGGGCAGCGGTGAGTCGCTCGCTGCGGGCGTCGTCGGGGTGCGCACGCTCGACCAGCCACACCGCTTCAGCGCGCGGCGCGACCAGACGAAACAGCCCCGCCTCCGCAAGCCAACCGAGCGGTATCGTCGGCGTCGGCAGGTCGTCGCGAATGCGGTGCGGACTCACGGTTGCGCAGTCGCCAGGCGAGCCAGAATCAGCACACCAAAAGGAGGCACGTCCAACTGTGCGTGCACCCGACCGTAGATGTCGATGGCGTCAGTATCCGGGTCGGGGGCGGTGCGCTCGCCGCCAAACTGTTGCCAGGCGCTGTTGACCACCACCTGCCAGCGACCGAGCTCGGGCAGCGGCACCCACAAGCCGCGGCGGTCCACGGGCGTGAAGTGCAGCACGGCAACCAGAGACTCTGCGGGGCTGCAGCGCTGCCACACCAGCAACGATTCACCGCGGTTGGCGCCTTCGACCCAGACAAAGCCTTGACGATCGCAGTCGCCGACGTGCAGTGCCGGGTGACTGCGGTACAGGCGATTCAGCTCCGCGACCCAGGCCAACAGGCCCTGCCGCACCGGATCGGCCAGCAGATGCCAGTCCAGCCCGATGTCCTGGTTCCACTCGCGGTCCTGGCCGAATTCCTGACCCATGAACAGCAGCTTTTTGCCGGGGTGTAGCCACTGAAGCCCATACAGCAGCCGCAGTTGGTCGAGCCCATGTTGCCACTGCCCGCCCATTTTGCGCACCAGCGAGCCTTTGCCGTGCACGACCTCGTCGTGGCTGAGCGGCAGCACGAACCGTTCGGCGCTGGCGTAAGTCGTCGAAAACGTGATGCGGTCGTGGTGCCAGGCCCGGTGCACCGGATCCAAGCCGAGGTAGCCGAGCGCGTCGTGCATCCAGCCCA
>SXRM01000364.1 GCA_005792545.1 Pseudomonadota bacterium
CGCCCAGACTGCCTTCAAAGTGTCTGTAAATCAGCGGCCTTACATGACGACCACACATAACCGAACAGGCATGTCGCCAACCAGTTGATTCTGCTAGCTATGCCTTCGTGGTCAAGCGCACTCTCTGCGATCTGCGCCCCACGCATTTTCACCGTGGCGCCAGGCAACCAAAAGGCCTACACTACCGCCCCCCGCACGCCAGTCGCATGCGTCAGGACGGTCCGATGAAATCGAACTATATCAGCATCTTGTGTTGCGCCGCTTTGCTGCTCGCCGCGGCAGCTTGCGGCGAAGTCGCGATCGACGCCGGTGGACCCATCGAGTCCGACAGCGCAGCCGACGGTACAACCGGCGACGTTGCCGCGGAGCAAGACGGCGCACCGCGCAGCGACGCCCTGCCCAGCGACGCTTCGGGCACCGCCGATAGCAGCGACGCCATGGGCGACGAATGCGTCACCGACTTTGACTGCCTGCAGACGTCCGGCAAGACGCCGTGCAAGCTACCCAAGTGCAGCAAAGGCGTGTGTGTCATCACCCCGCAGCCGACCGGCGCCGTGTGCAAGTCGCCCGACGTGGTCGCCACCGAGTGCGCCACGCCGCGCTGCGACGAAAAAGCGGAGTGCGTGCTGACGCCGCTCACGGACAACGCGCCGTGCGGCTTTGGCGTGTGCGGCAAGGTGTGCCTGGGCGGCACCTGCGAGGCCGCGCCGCCTAACTCCTACGAAGACGGCAACCCGTGCACCAACGACTTCTGCAGCCAGGGCGTGCAGGTGGTGCACCAGCCGATCACCGACCTCGCAATTCAGTGCGACGACGGCGACAGCTGCACCAACGGCGACGCCTGCCTGGGTGGCAAGTGCCAGGGGCAGCCGAGCGGCTGCGACGATCTGCTCGACTGCACCGCTGACGCCTGCGACCCCAAGACCGGCTGCAGCCACACCGGCGACAGTAAACTGTGCGACGACGGCAATCCATGCACTGACAACGGCTGCGACCTGGCCAAGGGTTGCACGCAAACCGCCGCCGAGGGCGTGGCCTGCGACGACGGCAACGCCTGCACCAAAGACGACAAGTGCAACGCCACCGCAGCCTGCGCCGGCACCGCCACCTGCGCGTGCCAGTCCGATGCCGATTGCAGTAAACAGATCACCAACCTGTGCCTGGGCGCTCCCAAGTGCGACGCCGGCGTGTGCAAGAACGACCCGGCCACCAAGGTCAGCTGCCCGACCGGCAGCGTCTGCGAGCCCAACGCCTGCAACCCCTCGACCGGCAAGTGCGAGACCAAACCCGCCGCCGACGCCACCAAGTGCAACGACAACAACGCCTGTACCACCGCCAGCGAGTGCAAACAGGGCGTGTGTACGGGCACCACAACTGCCAAATGCGACGACGGCAAGGCCTGCACCGTCGACGCGTGCGATCCGGTGCTCGGCTGCGGCAGCAAGCCCTCTGCCGACCCGTGCGACGACAAGAACCCCTGCACCGTCAACGACCTGTGCCAGGGCGGCCTGTGCGCGGGCAAGGCCAGCGACTGCGACGACGGCGTGACCTGCACGGCCGACGCCTGCGACGGCACCACCGGCAAGTGCACCCACACCGCCCAGGCCAAAGGCTGTGACGACGCCAACCCGTGCACCGGCGCCGTCTGTGACCCGGTCAAGGGCTGCCAATACCCGGCCGACGACGCCGGCAAATGCGACGACGGCGACGCCTGCACCACCGACGCCTGCAAAGGTGGCAAGTGCGCAGGCACCAACACCTGCGCCTGCAAAGCCGACGGCGACTGCAACGACAACAACCCGTGCACGACCGACAAATGCAGTGCAGGTAAGTGCGTGATCAGCAACGCCACCGACAACACCGCATGCAGTACGGGCGACAAGTGCCAGCAGGCCAACACCGGCGTGTGCAAGGCTGGCGTCTGCCAGAGCGGCAACAAGCCCATCGACTGCGCCGCCAAGGCAGACGCTTGCAACAGCGGCGTGTGCGACCCGGCCTCCGGCACCTGCGCTGCCGTGCCCAAGGCCGATGGCACCAGCTGCAATGCCGACAGCAACGGCTGCACGGTCGGTGACGCCTGCAAGGCCGGCAAGTGCGCAGCGGGCGCCCCGCCCAACTGCACCGCCAGCGCTGATCAGTGCAACACGGCGGCATGCCTGTCGACCGGTAATGCGTCGTTCAGCTGCAAAAAGACGCCGAAGGCCACTGGCTCCACCTGCAACGACGCGTTGTTTTGCACCACCGGCGACGCCTGTGACGCTACGGGCATGTGCAAAGGCAAGGCGATGGACTGCACATCGCTCAACGGCCCCTGCACCGACGGCGTGTGCAGCGAAACCGGCAAGCAGTGCACCTACGCGCCCAAGCCGACGACCACTGCCTGCGACGACGGCCTGTATTGCACCAGCGGCGACCTCTGCGACGGCAAAGGTGCGTGCGCGGCCGGCAAGCCCGTGACCTGTGCGGCAGGCACCACCTGCATGCCGGGCAAGTGCGACGAGAGCGCCAAAGGTTGCAAGACCGCGGCGGCAACCAGCGGTGCGCCGTGTGACGATGGCAACGCCTGCACGGTCACCGACACCTGCGACGGGGCGGGCGCGTGCAAGGGCGGCGCCACCAAGGCCTGCACAGCCGACGCCTGCAACACCGCCGCCTGCGACGTCAAGACCGGCGCCTGCGTGCTGACGCCGGTGGCGACCGGCGCCGCATGCACCGACGGCAACCCGTGCACGGCCAGCGACACCTGCCAAGCCGGCAAGTGCGTGGCGGGCGCGGCCGTAACCTGCAAGGGCGACGCCTGCAACAGCGGCGTGTGCGACACGGCCAACGGCACCTGCATCAAGAAGCCGCTGACGGACGGCACGACGTGCGACGACGGCCAGACCTGCACCACCGGCGACTTGTGCAAGCTCGGGGCATGCACGTCAGGTAAGTGGACCTGCACCTGCAAGATCGACAACGGCGCCGTTGACTGCGACGACAAGAAGGTCTGCACCACCGACAGCTGCGTGACCAGTGGCACGACGCTGGTCTGTCAGAACAGCCCCGTCGCCGGCAAGACCTGCGACGACGCCAACCTGTGCACGACCGGCGATGTTTGCAGCGCGACCGGCACCTGCGCCGGCAAGGCGGTCGCGTGCGACGACAACAACGCCTGTACGCTCGACAAGTGCGACACGGTCACCGGCAAGTGCATCAACAGCCCCAACACCGGCGCCACCTGCAGCGACAACAGCCTGTGCACGACCGGCGACGCCTGCGACAGCGCCGGCAAGTGCCTGGGCAAGTCGATCTCGTGCGACGACGCCAACCAGTGCACCACCGACACCTGCGACGCCGCCACCGGCAAGTGCGCCACCACGCCGGCCACCGGCAGCTGCAGCGACGGCAATGCTTGCACGGTCAGCGACGTGTGCAGCGCGACGGGCACCTGCACGGCTGGCGCGCTCAACACCTGCAACGACAACAACCAATGCACCAACGACAGCTGCGACACCGTATCAGGCAAGTGCACCAACACCATCCACGCGCTGGGCTGTAGCGACGGCAACGCCTGTACCCTGTCCGATGCCTGCGTCAACGGCGTGTGTCAGTCAGGCAAGCCGGTCATTTGCAACGACGGCAACCCGTGTACCGACGACAGTTGCTCGGTCAAGACCGGTCTGTGCAGCTACCTGGCCAATGCCGTTGCGTGTAGCGATGGCAACCCATGCACAGCGGGCGACTTGTGCAAAGCCGCCGCGTGTTACAGCGGAGCCGCGGTGGTGTGCAACGACAACAACGTGTGCACCAACGACGCCTGTGACAAGGCCACTGGCGCGTGCGTCTACACCAACAACACGTTGGCGTGCAGCGACGGATCGCCTTGCACGACCGGTGACACCTGCGTCAGTGGCGCGTGCAAGGGCACCGCGGTCGTGTGCAACGACAACAACGTGTGCACCAAGGATAGTTGCTCACTCAAGGGTGGGTGCGTCTACACGCCAGTCGCCGATGGCACCGTGTGCGGCGTCAAGTACCTGTGCAGCAAGTTCCCGATCCAGTACTGCATGCCGGTGTGCGAGCTCGGTGTCTGCGTCAAAGAGATCATCGGCTTGTAGGCGATCAGCGCCTCGGCCGCATCCGGTAGCCCACGAATTCGTCAACCGACCGGAAGCCCAAGTACGGGTTGGTCTTGCGTTGGTCGTCCAGCGCGGCCTCGGAATGCGGCGCGTAGTCGTGCCCGGGCAGCACCCGCGTCTGCCCGTCGACCGCGCCCAGGATGCCGTAGAGGGTGTGGTACATTGCCGCCGGGTCGCCGCCCGGCAGGTCGCAGCGACCGCAGCCGTCGATGAACAACGTGTCGCCGGTCAGGATCGCGGGGCCACGGTCGCTGTCGCACAGCAGGCACTGGGAACCCGGCGTGTGCCCGGGCGTAGCGACGCAGGTCAGACTCGCGCCGGGGCCGAGGTCAATGCGATCTCCAGAGTCGAGCCAGCAACAGCAGTCAGTCCAGCCGGTCTGCTCCAGCCAGGGCGCCTCCGCGCGCTGCACCCATACCCGCTGAGCGCCCTTGTCCAGCAGCGCCTCGACGGCATTGCGGTGGTCGCCGTGGTGGTGGGTTAGCACGAGATCGGTCACGGTGCGGCCGACGGCGGTGGCGGCGGCAGTAATCGCCTCGGCATCCCAGCCCGGATCGATGACGGCCAAGCGATCCCCGGCGGCTGGCACCAGCAAATACACGAAGTTGGCCATCGGCCCCAGCTGCAGCCGCTGGATTGACAGCGCGGTCACAGGCACGCGCCGACGCCCGCGCTCAGCTTGCCGGGCTGACCGACCTCAAGGCACTGCTTGCCGGCCGGACAGCTGTACTGCGGCTGCTTGCCGGAGGCATCGCAGATCTGCGCGCAGGTCGAATTGATGCAGATCAGGCCCTTTTGGCAATCGACGAGCGGCAAGCACTTCTGACCTTTGGCCAGCTTGCCGGCGCCGATGCACACCAGATCGCCGCCGCTGTAGGGGAAGCACTGCTCAAAGTCCTTGCAGCCCTTGGAGGTGTAGGGGTCGCAGGGCTCGTTGCTGCACTTGCCGCAGTCGGTCGGGCAGTCGTCGCAGGTCTCAGACGTTTTGTCACAGACGCCGTTGCCGCAACCCGGTGCACAGGAACCGCAGTCTTTGGCGCAGGTGGCGCAGTTCTCGGTCGGGTCGCAGTAGCCGTTGCCGCACTCGCCGGCGCAACCGCCGCAGTCCTTGGCGCAGGTGGCGCACGACTCGCCGGTGGCGCACTTGCCGTCGCCGCAGTTGACCTTGCAAGCGCCGCAGTCGTACTCGCATGACACGCAGTCTTCTTCGCCTTCTGCGCAAAACGAGTCGCCGCACACCACCTTGGGCGCAATGATCTCGCTCGTGTCCGCGGGCCCGGTCGCGGCGTCCACCTTGGTGTCCGCCTTGGCATCGGCCTTGGTGTCGGCTTTGACGTCTGCGGCGTCGGCGTTGGCGCTCGCGCTGTCCGTTGCCCCGGCAGTGTCGCTATTGCCCGCCGCGCCGCTATCGGTCGCCACGTTGACCGCGCCGTCCTGGCTGCCGGCGCTGGCGCCAAGAGCCGGGTTGGTGGTTGCCGCCGGGGCGGCGCAGCTGCAGAGCAGCAGCGAGAGGAGCTGCAACTGGCGCATGACCCGCCTCATCCGCACGCGAACAGGCCGTTTTCGGTGCACGCGAGACCGACGCGGGCGTCGTGGGTCTCTTGCGGCGCCCACTGCCATACGCAGGCAGCGGCCACGGCGGCGACACGCGGGACGTCGGGGCGCAACTGCGGCAGGTAACGGTCATAGTGACCACCGCCGCGACCCAGCCGCACGCCGTCGGGGCTCAGCGCCACGGTCGGCACCAGCACGAGGTCGACCTCTGCCGGGTCGCAAGCGGGTCCACTGGGTTCAAGCAGGCGCGATCGCGGCCGCGGCTGCAGGGCGCTAGGGCCCGCGCAGGGCACCATCTGCATCGCCGACCCGTCGGGCAGCAGCCGCGGGTAGCACACGCCGATACCAGCGACGACCAGGGCATTGGCGAGGTCGCGGGTCTCTGGCTCGGCCCCAATGGGGGCGTACAGCGCCACCAGCCTACAGTCGCGCGCCTGCGCCAAGGCAGCCACATGGCGGGCCAGCGCCGCGGCGTGGGCCTTGCGTTGTGCCGGTCCACGGTTGCGCAGCGCACCATCGGCGGCAGCGCGCCAGCCGGCCTTGTCGGCAGGCGCTGGGGTCGGCAGTGCGGCGGGGGCCAGCGGCAGCGGCAATGCAGTCATGCGGGATCCTCGCGCGCTTGCAGCGCATGGGCCTGGCCGACCAGTTCGTCGGCGAAGGCATCCAACTGTTCTGCCGCCTTGTGGTGCAGCGCTCGGTGGGCGTCGCGCAGACGTTCGAGCTCTTCGGCCAACTGCAGCGCCGCGTACACGGCAGCTTGCTGGGCAGGCACACCGCGCTGCCGCATCGCCGCGCCGCGCTGGTTGACGGCATCGGCGACCCGCTGCACAAAGGCGTCGCTGTCGTCGGTCTGCAGCCGAAGATCGACGCCGAGCACGGTCATGCGCACGCTTCTGGCCACCCGAGCCTCCGCAAGCCCCACGGCGAACGACCCGCGCGCATGGTGCGCATGGGCTGCGTCAGAGCCTTGCCGCAAGGGTAGTCCAGCCGGGTCGGGTGTGGCAATGGCGTGCGACGCGCGCTCAGCGGGCAACGTCAGGCTAGACGGACGCCTTGCCGGCCAATGGCAGCGCGAAGCCGACAATCGCCCCTCGCGGCGCTGCCTCGCGCACGTTGCGGGCAAAGACGTGCCCCTGGTGCGCGTCGATGATCCGCTCAACCAGATGCAGGCCCAAGCCCAGCGACTCGGCCTTGTGACCCGCCGCATAGAAGGGCTTGAAGGCCTGGTCGGTCTGGCCGGGCGCAAAGCCGGGACCGCCGTCTTCGACTTCAATGCGCACCTGCGCGCCGTCGGGTCGAACCCGCAGCGCTACTGCGCCGCCACCGTGCCGTCGGGCATTGTCGACCAGGTTGGCCAGCGCGCGCTGCAAGAGCGTCGGATCGCCGACCACCGCCAGATCGTCGCCTTCGACATCGAGTAGCGTCGGATCCAGGCCCTTGCGCTCCAGCAACTGCACACACAGTTCGACGACGGCGACGTCGCGACGCTGGATCTCGCGAAACTCCAGTCGCGCGTTGGCCAGCAGCTGCCCGACCAGGTCGTCCAGATCGCTGACTTCGCGCTCGGCCTGCTCAATGAGCTGGATGCCGGCGGGCCCGAGATCGGGCCGGTCGCGGTAGGTGTCGCCGAGCAGGCGCAAGTGCGCCAAAGGCGTCCGCAATTCGTGCGACACCGCGGCCAGCAGCTCGCGCTGTTCGCGCAACTGGTGGTCGATGCGCTGGGCCATGTCGCGCAGCACCTCGCCGACCACCGCCACCTCGTCGCGGTGGTGACCGTGGCCGACGGCGCGCGCGATCTTGACGTCAAACTGGCCGCGGCTGATCTGCTCGGCTACCCGCGCTACCTCGACCAACGGCCGGGCCAGCCGGCGCGCGATGAAGCCACAGGCAATCCACAGAGCGCTGACGCCAGCGAGCAGACCAATCCATAGGCGCGGCCGCGGCGGAAACCGCGGGCCACACACTTCCAAGTGGCCAAGCACGCGGTCGCCGGTCAGGATCGGCAGAGTCGGCGGACCGTAGTCGCACGGACCGCCAATGCTAACCAGATCGTGGCCCCAAGCATCGCGCAGGTGCACGCCGTCACCAAACTGCTCTTGCAAGTCGCGGACCACCGCCAGACGCCGCTCTGGATCAGCCCAAGCCTGGACCAACCGCTGCACGACCACCCGCCGCTGGCGTTCGGGTCCGCGCGCCAGGTCGGGGTGCAAGAGGCGGAGTGCGACCCAGGTGGCACCGGCGGCTGCCGCTGCGGTCAACAAGACGGTCAGCGCAAACCAAACGAATAGGCGGCGCTGCAGCCGTGAGCCGGCGTAGGCGCGCAGCCGCTCGGCTACTGGCAGTGGAACAAAGGCGCGGTTCGGCACGGCCCGGTCAACCGTCAAGCGCGGCCGAGGTTCTTGGCCAGCACATAGCCAACGCCGCGCACGGTCTTGATAATGCGGGGGCTTTTGCTGTCGTCGCCGAGCTTGGCGCGCACATGCGAGATGTGCACATCGACGGTGCGCTCGCTGACCTTGACGTCGGCGCGACCGGCCTCGCCGAGCATGGCGTCGCGCGGCACCACCCGGCCGGCGCGCCGGGCCAGTGCAGCCAGCAGGTCGAACTCCAGGCCCGTGAGATCGAGGTCGACGCCGCCCAGTGTGGCGACACGGCCGCTGACGTCAATGTGCAGGTCCCCGACCTGCAACATCTCAGCCTGCACGTCCGGCCGCGATCGCCGCAGCACCGCGCGAATGCGCGCCAGCAACTCACGGGCGCTGAATGGCTTGGGCACATAGTCGTCGGCGCCGAGCTCCAGGCCGACGACGCGATCGGACTCGTCGCCGCGGGCGGTCAGCATCACAATCGGCACCGAGCTGTGCGCCCGCAGCCGCCGACACACCTCCAGGCCGTCCATGTGCGGCATCATCACGTCGAGCAGCACGGCGTCAAACGTGCGCGAGGTGGCGGAGGCGATTCCGCGCGGGCCGTCGGGCGCGTGGTGCAGGGTCACGCCGTGGTCCGCAAAAAACGTGCGCAGCAGGTCGAACAAACGGGCGTCGTCGTCGATGAGCAGAATCTGCATGGTGCGCCCCTGGGCTGCCGAGCCCGCCGCCACGATAGGCTACAACTGTGCCGGCTAGCGTGGCGCCGCTGCAAAGAAACGCGAAGCCCCGAACTGTGCCTACATGCTGCCGGAAAGGTCGCCGATTGGCACCCGCAGGCTCAGCGACAAGATGTCCATGCTGGCCTCGTAGGTACCGTTGCCAACCACGGTGGTCTTGACCGGGTCGAAGCCTGGCATGGTCGGTGACATCTGCTGGACAACGCCACTGTCGGTAACGACCTGCGTATCGACGAAGTGGTGGGCGTAGGCCAGGTCGACAAATGCGCCAAACAGGCGCACCGAGGCGCCGACGCTGGCGACATGCCGCGCCCAGTTCGGAAAGTCGACGCTGACGTACTTGCTCGGCGCCGCGTTGGACTCGTACAGATAGCCGCCGCGCACGGTCAACCGGTTGGTCAGCAACTGATAGTCACCGCCCAGGCGCACGCTCCAGGTGTCCGTGTAATCGTGGGGAAACACGATGTCGGGCACTTTGACGGGCTTATCGGGCGCGGACGCCGGCACCACCGTGACGTCCTTGGTGTGCACGCGCACTTCTTTGAGCACGCTCCAGCGTTCATACACCGCATCCAACTCGACGTCCCATGCCGGGCTTGGCTTGTACTGCAGGCCAAGCCGCACGACGTCGGCAAACTTGAGCTGAAGCTGCGCCTGCTCGCCAACTTGGGTCGCCAGGGCTTTGGCCCACTCTGGCGACTGGGTCTTGAGGGTGCCGTCGGCGGCGAAGTCCATCGCCGGTCGCCAGGACAGACCGATGGCCAGGTCGCTGCGCGGCAAAAGCGTCAGACCCAAAACCCCAGTCGGCAGCACGCCGTTGCTGCCTTCGAACGTGGCGTAGGAATCCTGCGCCGGGTCGGTGCTGCTGAACACCCCGCTGTACACCGCCTGGCTGAACTTGGCCGACCCGTGCGCTAGCTGCCCGGTGACGCCAAAGCGCAGCCAGTCGCCCCAACCGCCCGCCACCGACGCGGAGTAGTAGCCGATGAAATAGTCGGTGTTGGTCAGCGCATAGCGCTGCACGCCCTTGTCCGGGTACTTGACGATGCCGATGGCGCTCGGCCCGGTGGCGCCCAGCGCAAGGGTCAACTCTGACAGCGGCCCGACGGCGCCCAAACCATACGACAGCGCCCCGCTCGGCCCCAAAAACGGGTTGGCCGAATTCTCGATCGGGTCACCCTTGATCGAAGTCGAGGTAAAGCGCACGTGCTGCTTGGCCATGCGCGCGTCGACGTACAGGCGCAGGCCGCGCTGCTGGGCGAGGCCGGCCGGGTTGTACTGGAAGGCCAGACCGTCGGAGGGATTGGCCGCCCAAGCGCAGCCGCGACCGATGGCGATGGTGCCGTTGTCTGGGTATTCGGCGCCGGCCGCCCAGGCGGATCCCGGCGCGCAGACGAGGGCTGCCAAGGCGGCGCCCCAACCGCCGCGGACCCAGCGCGGCACTCGAAGATGGTTCGCCATTTTGCCCCCTCGCTCTGCGCTGTCAGAACCGCATACCCCAGGTGGCGCGGTGCTTGAACCAGCGCAGCGTCAGCCACACAGCGACGCCGACGCCCACCAGCCCCACGAAAAACCAGCCCTTGGCCACGACCAACCCGGTGGCGCCCCAACCGGCCAGGGCCTGCCAACCGAACTTGCGCGCCTGCGCGCGCGGACCGGAGAGAAGTTCACCGCCCATGCCAACGACCTCGCTCGACCAACCGGGCCGAAGGTACCGCAGGCCGGGGCGGCCTGGCAATTGGCCGATCGTAGGTCAGCCCTTGATCTTGTCGTTGCCCGGGTCGAACAGCGGCCGCAGCGACAGCTTGGCCGGCACCCGCCGCTCGGCGACTTCGACCTGCCACGACCCGGCGTCGATCCACGCCTGGTTGAGCGGCTGGCCCGCCTCGATCATCGCCAGACCGACGGCGCCACCGAGCGTCCAGCCGTAGGAGGCCGCGCGCACGTAGCCCACGCGCACGCCGTCGCGCCACACCACTTCGGCGTGGAAAAGCAGCGGCTCCGGGTCGAGCAATTGCACCTGCAGCAGCCGGCGGTGTGGCACGCCCTGGGCCTTGCAGCGCACGGCAGCGGCACGTCCGACGAACTCGCGCGGCTGAGCAAGGTCCACTGCGAAGCCGAGGCCGGCCTCGAACACGGTGTCGGTGTTGTCGATGTCGTGGCCGTAGTCGCGGTAGCCTTTTTCCATGCGCAGGCTCGCCAGCGCTTTAAGCCCGGCGTGGCGCAGCCCGAACGCCTGCCCCGCGGCGACCAGTTCGTCGTAGACATGCACGGCCTGCTCGGCCGCGACGTACAGCTCGTAGCCCAGCTCGCCCAGGTAAGTGATGCGCACGCATAGCAGCGGCGCGTAGCCAATCGCAATCGTGGCGGCGCAGCGAAATGCAAACGCGGTGTTGGACAGGTCGGCGTCGGTCAGCGACTGCAAGAGCTCGCGCGAACGCGGCCCCTGGACGTTGATCTGGGCGTAGGCACCGGTGACATCGGCGATATGCACTTGCTCGCCCGGCTGGATGTGGCGGCGCATCCAGGTCAGCACATGGCGGTGGGCGGTATCGCTGGCGACCACCCAGAAACGATCGGCGTCCAGGCGCGTCACGGTCAGATCGGCCTCGAGCTTGCCGTCGTCGTTCAGCCATTGGGTATAAGTGATGCGACCGATGGGCCCGGTCGCGTGGTTGGCGCACAGCCGGTCGATGAGGGCCGCGGCATCCGGCCCCTGCACCGTGAACTTGGCCATGAACGACATGTCCATCAAGATGACGCCGGAACGCGCCGCCTCGTGCTCGGCCCGCCAGTGGTCGAACCAGGCCTCCCGGCCAAAGCTATGGCGCTCTATCCGCGGCGGCGAGCCGTCCGGGCTGTACCAGTCCGCGCCCTCCCAGCCGCTGACATCTTTGAAATACGCACCTTTGGCGGCGAGGCGCTCGTGTAGCGGCGAGCGCTTGGCCCCGCGCGCAGTCACCAGCGACTGGTACGGGTAGTGGCAGCGATAGACCATGCCGAGCGTCTCGGCGATGCGTTCTTTGCGGTAGCGCGGCGTGCACTGGTAGGGGTGCAAGCGGTCGATGTGCATGCCGGTGACATCGACATCGGGCTTGCCGTTCAGAATCCAATGCGCCAGGACCCGGCCCATGCCGCCGCCGGTGAGGATGCCGATGGAGTTCAACCCCGCAGCGACGAAGTAGCCGCGCAATTCCGGCGCCTCGCCGACGACCGGCCGCAGGTCCGGCGTAAAGCTCTCGGGTCCACAAAAGAACTTGCGAATGCCGGTCGTTTCAGAGCGTGGCACCCGCGCCATCGCCTTTTCGAGCCACGGCGCCATGCGATCCCAGTCGGGCTGGATTTCGGCGAAGCTGAAGTCCTTGGGCACGCCGCCGACTTTCCACGGCGCCGCCACCGGCTCAAACAGCCCGATCATCAGGCCGCCGCCTTCTTCGCGAAAGTAGCCGTACGACGATGGGTCCTCGAGCACCGGCAGGTCGCCGTGCATGCCGGCCATGCGGTCGGTGATGAGGTAGTAGTGTTCCGAAGCCTGCAGCGGGATGGTCACGCCCGCCAGATCGCCGAACTGCCGCGCCCACATGCCGGCACAGTTGACCACGACCTCACAGGCGATGTCGCCCAGCGGCGTGCGCACGCCAGTCACTTGACCCCCGGCCTGCAGCACGCCGGTGGCGGGCACGCCCTCCAATACGGCAACACCCTGCATTTTCGCGCCCTTGGCCAGCGCCATGGTGACATCGACGGGATTGACGCGCCCGTCTTGCGGCACGTAGAAGCCGGCGAGCAGATCGTCGGTCCTGGCCAGCGGGAACAGCTCCTGCACTTGCTGCGGCGAGATTTCGTGGACCTCGACGCCGCAGTAGCGATTGAAGGCCGACACCCGCCGATACTCCATAAGGCGATCGGCGTCGGCTGCCACTTCGATAAAGCCGCACTGTTTCAGTCCGGTGGCCTGACCGGTCTCGGCCTCGAGCCGCGCGTACAGGTCGCGGGTGTATTTGCGCAATTCGGTCGAGGTCTCGGACGACGAACCAAAGGTGACCATCAGCCCGGCGGCGTGCCAGGTGGTGCCCGAGGTCAGGCGATCGCGCTCCAACAGCACCACATCGCGGCAGCCCATGTGTCCCAGGTGGTAGGCGACCGAGCAGCCGATGATGCCGCCGCCGACCACAACGACGCGGGCGTGGGTGGGCAAACGCGGTTCGGTCATGACAAGGCTCCAAGCGGCAGTGGGCGCCGCAAAGGCGGGGCATGGTAGGCGGCCTGCCGCAGCGTTGTCGATTGGCCCGGTGATCGGGGTGTGCCGCCCCGCGAAAACTCGGACGTGCCACGGCCTGGTCGCCGCTGGTTTGATTTGGCCGCCACGGTAGTATCATCTGGCCGCGCGCCGCCCCGGGGCGCCCGCGAACCACGTCTTGATGCGCTATTGCCCCCGCTGCGGCACCACCACTGCCCAGGCCAACTGCCCAAGCGACGGTACCCCAACCGTTCGCCAGGTCAGCGCCAATCGCAAGGAGTTGGGGCCGGGCGACGTCATCGGCGGCCGCTACCGCGTGCTGGGCCAGTTGGGCCATGGCGGTTTCGGTACGGTTTTCGACTCCGTGCACGTGACCACGGGTCACCCGGTGGCGGTCAAGGTGCTACTGCCGATGGCCGGCACCGAGTCGGCCGAGATGAGCCGGCGCTTCTTTCAAGAGGCGGCCACGACCTCGCGCCTGACCCACCCCAACACCGTGCGCGTGTTCGATTTTGGCCAGACCGACACCGGCGAATTGTACCTGGCGATGGAGCGGTTGAGCGGCGAGACGCTGCAGGCCCTGCTGCAACGCACCCGCGAAGTCGGCGCGGCTTTGGATGAAAAGCAGACGGTGGACATCGGCGTCGCCGTGTTGCGCAGCCTGGGCGAGGCGCACGCGCTAGGCCTTGTGCACCGCGACATGAAGCCGGCCAACATCTTCTTGCACGAGATGGCCGGCGGCGAAGCGATCGTCAAGGTGCTCGACTTTGGCATCGTCAAGACCCACGACACCACCATGACCCAGGCCGGCAAGGCCTTGGGCACGCCGACGCACATGAGTCCCGAGCAGGCGATGGGCCACGACGTCAACGGCCGCTCGGACCTGTATTCGCTGGGCGTCGTGCTGTACGAGTGTCTCGCCGGCACGCTGCCATTTGACGGCGACAACCCGCTGACGATCGTGATGCGCCACGTGACGGAGGCGCCGGAGCCACTGGCCGAGCGCACGCACGGCCGGGTCAGTCCAGAGCTGTGCGCCGTCATCGATCGGTCGCTGGTCAAGCAACCGGCCGGTCGCTGGCAGTCGGCGATGGAGATGCGCCAGGCCTTGGAAGCGGCGATCGGCAACGCGCCGCAAACCGGCATGTACCGCATTCCAGTGCCTGGAACGCACAAGCAACCGGCGGCGTCGGCACCGACGCCCGCACCGACGCCGATTCGGCCGCAACAGGTCCACAAGGCCCAGCCGGCACCGCTGGTGACGCCCATTCCCACGCCGGCGCGGCCGATGCCCAGCGCGGCGCGGCCGGTCTCGGCGCAGATCAACCTGGATGACAGCGCCTCGGACGCCAGGACCGTGGCCCACTCGACCGCGCAGATTCGCGCGCACCGCGATCGGTACCTGCGCGACAGCGGCGGCATCTTTGAAGTGGGCGGCGTGATCGGCGCAGACGAGCCCGAGGAGCCGGACACCGGCGGCCTGATGCCCATTGCCCCGCGCATGGACAGCCGAATGTCGGTGGTGCCGTTCAGCGTCGCGGTTCCCGATTTTGGTAGCGCTGGCCGCGCGCGTCCGACGATTGCACCCGAGTCTTCCGCGGCAGATTTCTTCGCCAATCCGCGGATGCCCGGCCTTGGCAGTCTGCCGATGGCCGGCGGGCTCAGCGGCGGCTCGCCATTCGATTTGATGGCGCAGATGACGCGTCCACTGCCGATGCACCAGCAACCAGCGCGGCGGCAGGTCGAAACCCTGTGGCTGAGCGATGATCTGCGGCGCGCGGCCTATGCCGATCCGCAGCATCAGGTGTTCCTGGTCGATCTCGGCACTGTGGGCCAGCAACCGCTGAGCGTGTTGGATCTGGTCGACTGTACGCCATTGGGCGGCCACGGCGCGCTCGTCGAGGCGGTGGTCGGCTCCGCAGACGGCCGGTTGGTGGCAACCGTGTGCGTTGACGGCACGGTGCGGTTGTGGGACCTGGCGGCGGGTCAGGTCACAGCGGAGCTGTTCGTGGAATCGACGCCGACCTGTGCGGCGATGGCGGCAGACGGCAAGCTGCTGGTGGTGGGCTGCGGCGACGGCAGCGTCGGCCTGTATGAACTGCCGTCGTTGGCGGTGCGGCGGGTGCTGCGCGGGCACCGTGAAGCTGTGACGGCCGTCGCGTGTGCGGGTTCGCGCCGACTGGTCGTCACCGCCAGCGAAGATGGCATGGTCCGCACCTGGGATCCGGTCGGCGGCGGCGCCCGGCTGACCCAGCGCGCCCACGATGGCTCAGTGGCGGCCGTCTACGTCAACGCCTCGGGCCAGATGGTGGCCTCGGGTGGCTGGGACGGCAAAGTGCACGTGTGGTACGGCCGGACGGGCGAAACCGCGCTCGACATGACCGTCCACGACGACGTCGTAGCCAGCGTCGCGGTCGACAAAGCTGGCAACTACGTGGCCACGGCCGGCGACGACCGCTGCGCCAAGGTCGTGCACATCCTGTCGGGCGAGGTGCGTGCCGAGCGCCGTGACTTCCGGACCGGCGTCAAGCTGGTGCGCTTTGCCGACGAAGGTCAGATCGCCGCTGCCGGGGCGTGGGACGGCACTTTTCGCAAACTGAGCTGGTAGGCGACTTTTGATCGGACAGCGCGTCGTTTGCTTCGCAATCCTGCCGCGGGGCTAGACGGACGTCGGCCATGAGCGCTGCGTACAGCGGTCGGCAGGGCCCCAAGCACGCACGAAGGCGGCCTCGCCGACGGGCCACAAGAGCCCGCCCTACCGGTATGTACGGCGATCCGGTTCAGGCTGGAATGGGCATCAGCCCTCAGCCATTACCGTCGACGCGATGCCCGACGCCGCTTCGGACACGTGGCCGTCGGCCGTGAACGCCACTTCGCGCACCCGCTTGTCGATCTTGTCGAACAGCTTGGGGTCGTCCTTGAGCGCCTGCCGCACCTTTTCGCGGCCCTGGCCCAGCCGCTCGCCATCGACGCTGTACCAGGCGCCAACCTTGTCCAGGATCCCCATCTCGACAGCGGTGTCGATCATATCCCCAGTCGAGCAGATGCCCTCGCC
>SXRM01000365.1 GCA_005792545.1 Pseudomonadota bacterium
GCATGAACGCGCAGCCAGGATTGGCGCGTGCCATCATCGACGTGTCGACGATGTAGCCGTCGAAGTCCTTGAGACGCTTGGCGTGCTCCTCTTCCTGGCCCATCGACGCCCACACGTCGGTGTAGATGCAGTCGGCGCCGATGACGCCGCGCTCTTTGTCGTCGGTCACGGCGATGCGGGCGCCCGTCTGGGTGCCGAGCTTCTGACAGCGATCGACGATGGCGGGGTCAGGCCAGTAGCCGTGAGGCGCGACGATGGTCACGTTCATGCCGAGCGCCGCGCCGGTATCGAGCAGCGAGTGCGCCATGTTGTTGCCGTCGCCGACATACACCAGGGTCTTGCCGCGCAGCACGTCGGGGTCGAAGGTGCCGGCTGGGCTCCACTGCTCGACCAGGGTCTGCGCATCGCACAGGGTCTGGCAGGGATGCTCGAGATCGGAAAGCCCATTGATCACCGGCACCGACGCCCAGCGCGCCAGCTCTTCAACCGTGTCGTGGCCGTAGACCCGCGCCATGATGCCGTTGCAGTAGCGCGAAAGGACCCGAGCCGTATCGGCGATGGTCTCACCGCGGCCGATCTGGATGTCCGCGGAGCTCAAGAACAGCGCATGGCCGCCCAGCTGCACCATACCGACCTCGAAGCTGACGCGGGTGCGCGTCGACTTCTTCTGAAAGATCATGGCCAGCGTCTGGCCTTGCAGGGTGGTGCGGTAGCGGTCGGGGTTGCGCTTGATGTCGTTTGCCAGCACCAGGACCTCGCGGTTCTCGGCGGGCGTCAGATCGGTCACGGACAAAAAATGCTTGAACGGCATGGGTTTTCCGATCCCGCGCGGAAATGGCGACGACAACGGTCGGCACGCGGGGGCGCGGGTTTTCGCCGTTTCGCGGCTTGGGGTCAAGACGGCGCCGCTGTTTGCGTTTAGACTGGCGGCCCTTTGGCCCACGACCAGGATCCGCGATGCCAGCCGCCGCCAGCCAGACTGCCGAACAAGAGCGCGCCTACGTGCGCAACGCCACCGCCAAGGACGGCGACGCCTTTGTGCAGCACCTGCGCACCAAAGGCTTTGTGGATCCGAGCTTTGTGCAGACCTGGGGTGCCGTCACGGAGCTTCTGGCGACCCGACCGTTTGGACCCAAAGTGCTCGATCTCGGCTGCGGGCCCGGCTGGACGTCGATTTTCCTGGCGGCCCGCGGTCTGGACGTCACGGCCACCGATCTCAGCGCCGACATGCTGGCTATCGCCCGCGAAAACGCCGCGCGCATGGGCGTACAGGTGGCATTTCGCGAAGCCGACATGCAAGCCGGCTTCGATCTGGGCGCCGACTTCGACAGCGTGCTCATCTACGACGCGCTGCACCACTGCCAGGACGAGACTGCGGTGCTGCGCCACGCCTATGCGGCTTTGCGGCCGGGCGGCACGATTCTGTTGGTCGAACCCGACTGGTTCCACGAATATGGCCGCTCGGCGCGCCACGACCGCGCGCACTACGGCACCACCGAGCGCGGCATGGGCTGGGGCCGCATGACGCGGGCCTTGCGCAAAGCCGGCTTTGTGCGCCCGGAGCGGGTGTACAGCAGCCAGGGTACCTTTGGCCGCTCGCCGCTGCAGCGGATCAAGGCCGTTGTGGTGGCATTGCTGACGGTCACCAGCGGCTTTCCGCACCGCAGCGTGATTGGTTTCGCCAGTAAGGGCCCGTAAAAAATCTACTCGATTTTCTACGGCCGCCCGTTTGCTTGCTCAGTGGGTCGCAAGCTCGCGTCTTTGCAAGCCGACTCGCCGCTCCGCCGTCTGCCGAGGTCGACTGAGTTAGTCATTGACATGCCGCATGCCCGGGCAGTTCAGCGGGGCGGGTTGCAAGCGCCGCGCCGGTGCCTATCTTGGCTTCCTTGCCCTGCTCGGGCGTCGCACAAGGACGATCATGACTTCGTTTGCAGACCACCTCGCGCGCATCAAAAGCCGAATCCAGGAGGTCGCGCCCGAGGAGGTCGCGGCCAACCTGCAGTCCAGCACGCCGATGGTGCTGGTCGACGTGCGCGAGCGTGACGAGATCGAAAATGGCTTCTTGCCGGGCGCCAACCTGCTTGGACGCGGCCACTTGGAGGCCAAGATCGCCGGTGTGGCGACAACCGCCGATGCGCCGATCGTGGTGTATTGCGCGGGTGGCGTGCGCTCGGCGATGGCGGCGGCGGCGCTGCAAGACATGGGCTTTACCAACGTGCGTTCGATGGCCGGCGGCTTCACCCGCTGGGCGCGCGCGGGGCTGCCGGTCAAGACTCGCAAGTCGCTGACGCAAAGCCAGACGGCGCGCTACTCGCGGCACCTGCTGATGCCCGAAGTCGGCGAAGAGGGGCAGCTCAAGCTGCTGGACGCCAAAGTGCTGCTGATTGGCGCTGGTGGTCTCGGCTCACCTGCAGCGGTGTATCTGGCAGCGGCTGGCATCGGCACGCTCGGCCTGGTCGATGGCGACGCCGTGGACATGTCGAACCTGCAGCGGCAGATTCTGCACGCCGAGGACCGCGTCGGCATGCCCAAGGTCGAGTCGGCGCTCAAAATGCTGCGCGGCATCAACAGCGACATCGACATCAAGACCTATAACACCCGCATCGACAGCAGCAACGTCCTGGAACTGTTCAAGGACTACGACATCATTGTCGACGGCTGCGACAATTTCCCGACCCGCTATTTGGTCAACGACGCCTGCTACATGCTCGGCAAGACCAACGTGCACGGCTCGATCTTCCGATTTGAGGGTCAGGTCACGGTGTTCAAGCCGGGCACCGACGGGCCCTGCTATCGGTGCCTCTACCCTGAGCCGCCACCGCCCGGCATGGCGCCAAGCTGCGCAGAGGCCGGCGTGCTGGGTGTGCTGCCCGGCATCATCGGTGTCGCGCAAGCCATCGAGGTCGTCAAGGTGGCGCTTGAGATCGGCAAGCCGCTGGTGGGCCGCCTGCTCACTTTTGACGCGCTGCAGATGAAGTTCCGCGACCTGAAGATCCGGCGCGACCCCGGCTGCCCGCTGTGCGGCGAAGCGCCGACCATCACAGAGCTCATCGACTACGAGCTGTTCTGCTCGATGTCGAAGGACTAGGTCCGCCGTCAGTCCACCGGCTGCGCCGCCAGGATTGCGCGCGCCCGCTTGCACACGCTGGCCACTTGAACGGGCGCTCCGTCGGCCGGATCGCGCCAGGTCGCCCGACTCTCGCACAGCTTTTGTAGCGGCGCGGCCACCGCGGCAGGGTCGAAAGCGTAGGCCAGCACAGCGGCGCGCAGCGCGGTGACTTGACGCCAAGGCACCCGGTCGGCCAGCGCGCTCGCTACCCAAGCCCGCGCATCGGCCGGCGAGAGACGGGCCGCGGCCACCTGTGCCTCGGCCACGACGGCCGGATCGCGATCGGCGGCCAGCTTTTGCCACAGCGGCAAAAGGTGCAGATAGCCAGCATTGCCCAGGCGACGCGCGATGGCGACGCGCAGGGCCGGCTGCCCCGTGCCAGAGGCGAGCCAGTGCACCACGCGGTTGAGCGGCGCGCTCGCGGTGGTCTGGTCCGCGAGGTCCACAGCCTGGTGCGCTGCGGCCGCGACCACGCGGCTGTCGGGATGGTGCAGCGCATCAAGCGCAAACAGCACCGGCGTGTCGCACCAGGTGGCAAAGTTGAAGCGGACGAGCGCCAGCGCGAGATCAACCGCAGTGCGCGCGTCGAGCGTGGGCACAAAGGCGTGCAGGCGCGGGTGACGCTCGGCGAGGCCAATGGCAGCGTGCACGGCGAGCAGCGCCACGCGGGTGTCCTTGTCCTGCAGGGCCAACCGGGCTAGCGCAGGCCCATCGCGCTGCTCAAACAAGGCGCGCAGGTCGTCGGCGACGTCGGCGCCGGCCAGGGCCCGCTTGCGCAGGCGACCCAGCTCGGCCTTGGCAGCCGGTGCAGGCGCCCGAAACACGGCGTCCTGTGCCAGCGGCAGCGACTGCAACGCCGCGGCCATCCTGGCAAAGTCGCAGAGCGGCCGCGGTTGCACAGGGCGATTGGGCTGCCCGGCTGGCAGCAGCGCGCGCAGGTTTTCCGCCGGGTCTTTTGGCGCCGCGCGCACAGAAGCCTGGGCGCAAACCGCGACGCTGCACGCCGCTACGGCCAGCGCGCGGAGCACAAAGCCAAAAAGTCTGACAAGGCCGCGATCCACCCTTATTCTCGTCTGCGAGCTGCGCGGGGCGCTCCGCGCGGGCCAGTATGCCATGCAACCGCAGTCGCCGCCCGCCCCACCGCTGCAGCAGCCTTTTGGCTGGCAGCCGCTGTTTTTCAAGACGCTGGTCCTGGGCGGATCGCTGGTCGGCCTGCTGTGGCTGATCGCGCGCCTGCGGGTGGTGACCGCGCCGATTCTCATCGGCTTTTTTGTCGCCTATGCGCTCAATCCCGTGGTGGTCAAGCTGCAGCGCTGGAGAGTCCCGCCGATTCTAGCGCTGACCGTTCCCGTGCTGCTGGTCGCGGCGCTGGTGGCCGTGTTCGTGACGGTGGTCTTGCCGTCGATGGGCGAGCAGTTCATCCGCGCCAGCCAGCACACGCCGGCCCGCATCTACAACTACCTGCTGCGCATCGACCCGTGGACGCAGGCCAACCTGGGGCAAAAGGTCAGTGATCTCGTGCCTTACCAAGATCTGTCGGGCATGGTGCAGGCGCTGGCACGCGAGCTCATCGGCCCTGCGCAGTCGCTGGTCAGTGCGCTGCTGTCGAGTGCGCGCGACGTGCTGTTAGCCACCGGCAAGCTGCTGCTGGTGGTCGTGGTCGCGTTCTTCTTGCTCGACGACTACGAACGCACCGTGCAGGTTGCCGGCAATCTGGTGCCGCGCCGCCACCTGACGGAGGTCACGCGCATCGTCCGACGCATCGACGACGTGATGGCCGGGTTCGTGCGCGGTCAACTGCTGCTTCTAGCGCTGGCGATGGCGTGGTTCACGAGCTCGATGGCGTTGCTCGACGTTCCGTTTTGGCTGGTCATGGGCCCGATCGCGGCGGTGGTGTACCTCGTGCCCTACGTCGGCGTGCTGACTGGACTTGCACTGACCGTGCTGTTGCAACTGCTCGGCGGCGAGCCAGGCTGGCACGTGGCCGCGCTCGCGGTGGCGTTTGCGTGCTTCTACACCGTCGACATGCTCATCATCACGCCGCGCATCATCGGCAACAAGGTTGGTCTGCCGCCGCTTGCGGTGCTGCTCGGGATCATTGCGTTTGGCGAGCTTTTCGGCGTAATTGGCGTATTGCTGGCCGTCCCACTGATGGCTTGCGGGCGCATTCTGCTGCTGGAAGCCGTGGCGCGCTATCGCCTGACTGTCGCCTACCTGGGTCCCGACAACCCGGCCGACGTCGCCGAGCAATCTGAACAGGAGCCGTGATGTCCCAAAAGCCGAGCATGCCGATGAATGCGCCGAACATCCCGCCGCCACCACCGCCGCCGTCCGGGCCTGCACCGGTGATGGCGCGCCCCTTCCGCGTCACGAAGCATGATTTGCACAATCGCCCCAAGTGGTCGAACTTGGAGATGTTTCGCTCGATGAGCTTGCCGGCCGTGGTGCAGCTGCGCGCGGCAATGGAGGCTTCCGAATTCGAGCCCGGCCAGGTCATCATCCGCCAGAACGACGAAGGCGACGAGATGTTCCTGCTCGACAGTGGTTCGGTGCGCGTGACCGTACGCGGCCACATGCACGACACGCACTTTGAGCGTGTTCTCAACGCGCCTGCGGTGTTCGGCGAAATGGCGCTGGTGATCTCGACGCCGCGGTCGGCGACCGTCACCGCCGAGTCGCAGGCGCGCTGTTTGCGGCTTGGGCGCGTCGCCTTTAACGACCTCATTCGCAAGCATCCGCCAGTTGGCGAGTTCCTGACCCGCGCGGTCGGCGAGCGGTTGCTCGAGTCCAGCTCGATTCAGCACGTCGGCAAGTACCGCGTGGTCGGTCGCCTGGGCGCGGGCGCGGTGGCGACGGTGTTCGAAGCCATCCACCCAGGACTGCAGCGCTCCGTTGCGCTCAAGATGCTCAGCCACTCATTGGCGAGCAACCCGTCGTTTCTTGGGCAGTTTCAGCAGGAAGCGCAGCTCATTGCCAACTTCAACCACGACCACATTGTCCGAGTCTATGACACCGAGAAGGCATACGGCACCCAGTTCATCGTGATGGAGAAGCTGACCGGGCTGACGCTCGACGACGTCATCCAGCACGGTCAGCACCTGGCATTGGGCACGGTACGGCGCATCCTGCGCGAAGTGGCCGGCGCGTTGGCGTATTCGCACAACGTTGGCCTGCTGCACCGCGACGTCAAGCCGAGCAACGTATTCCTGACCGAAGAAGACCGGCGGGTCAAGCTTTTGGACTTTGGCATCGCGATTGCCCAGGACGCCTCGGCGGCGCGGCCAGGCGAGCAGCTGTTTGGCACGCCCTATTACATGAGTCCGGAGCAGATCCTGGGCCAGAAGCTCGACGGCCGCAGCGACCTGTATTCGCTGGGCATCTTGGCCTACGAGCTGATGACGCGCGAGGTGCCGTTCGACGCCGACACCATCGACGAGCTGCTTGGCAAGCACCTGAACGCGCCAACCCCGGATCCGCGCGAAATCGTGCCCGACGCGCCGCCGGATTTGTGTGAATTCGTGAGGATTGCCACCGAAAAGCGCGCCAAGGATCGGTTCGCCAGCTGCGCAGCTGCGGTCGATTTCTTGAAGCTGGCCAACGAACTGCCTGTTGTGCGCACCATCGAACTGACCACGCTTGCCATCAGCTACCACCCCAGCCGCCGCACCCGCGTGCAGCGGGCGATCGAGGTGCTGCGCGAAGAGTTGGGCGGCCTGGACGGCGTCGCGGTTCTGCACGCCCACCAGACCAGTGAGTCTTTGCCCAAGGAGTAGCGCATGGCCGCGGACGACCCTGTGGTGCGCGACCCGCCGATCGCATTCGGCCCTTGGATCGACGCCCATCGCCACATGCTGCGGCCGCCGGTCGGCAATGCCCAGGTCTGGCCGGACCGCGAGTTCATGGTTACCGTCGTCGGCGGTCCCAATGCCCGCAGCGACTTTCACATCAATGAGGGCGAAGAGTTCTTCTACCAGCTGGAGGGCGAGGTCACGATCGTAACGCTGCAGCACGGCAAACGGGTGCCTGTGGCGCTCAAGGCTGGCGAAATCTTTCTACTGCCACCCAACGTGCCCCATTCGCCGCAGCGACCGGCCAACACGGTCGGGCTGGTGCTTGAGCGCCGGCGGCTGCCGCACGAGATCGACCAGTTCCTGTGGATTTGCGATCGCTGCGACGCCGAACTGCACCGAGAGCAGATGCACCTGACCGATATCGTGACGCAATTGCCGCCGGCCTTCGACCGTTACTGGTCCAGTCCGGACACCACTTGCAAGGCGTGCGGGCACGTGCACAGCAGGGTCCGCTAGCGGTGCGCCCGTGCGATCTTTGGGCTAGACTGCGGCGCGCGCCGGACCCGAGCGCACGGCACACTGCGATGGCGGTCAGGGCAGGTAACACGGCAAGGTGGTCGGCAATCGCGCTGGCGGCGACGATTGCGGCCTGCAGCGCGTCGATGCAGACCGCCAGCAAGGCGGGTCCGACCAAGACCGCGCCAGAAGCCGCGCCCGCGACGCCTGAAGACGAGGTGGCGGCCGCTCGCGAGGCCGCGGAGAAAGCCCCCGCTGGACCGGATGCCGATCGCGCACAGGCCAGATTAGCGGCGGCGATTCAGAAAGCGCTGAAATATCACCTGGATCGCGCAGACCTCGCGCTTGCCGGGCTGGATCTGGCGGAGGCGGAGAGCGACATCATCGCCGCAGCGGCCCTGGATCCGGGCGACGGGCGCGTCATCGACTTACGGGGCAAAGCGGCCGAAGTGCGCAGCCAGTGCACGCTGGCCATGGGCCAGATTCGCGGGCTGCTTGCACGGCTCAAGCCCGTGGCGCCGCGCGCGCAAGACGTCATGTTGTGGCAGGAACTGGCAGAGGCCCTGACGCTGTTGGGCCAGTGGGCCTCGGCCTTTCCCGAAGCGACGGTTCTGCGCAGCGAGGCGGCGCCGCTGCTGGCTGGCTGGCAGGCGTTCTTGGGCGAGGCGGCGTTTGCAGCCGGCGACGCCGCCAAGGCCGAGCAGCACGCGACTGCGGGCGCGGCGTGGCAGCCCGGCAGCGCAGCCATTGCAGCGCTGCGTGCGAAGCTGGCGGCCGTGGGCGACCTGGTCGGGGCGCGCGCAAGGGCCAAGGCGGCGCTGGACAGTGGCCAGTTTGAAGTCGCAGTGCGCGCCGCCGACGAAGCGATTGCTGCACACCCGACCGACGCTGAGCTGCTGGCGCTGCGCACCATGGCCGGCCAGAAAGCGGCGTACGTGCACGTCGACGCTGCGAAGGCGGCACTGAAAGCCGGCCAGGTGGCGCAATGTGCTGCGGCGGTCGCGGCGGCGCGGCAGCTGGCCAAAAACGACGCGACGCTGGCCAAGACGCTGGACGGGCTGACCAGAGAGTTCAGCAAGAAAGTCGAGAAAACGCTGACTGGCAAGGCTACCGCGCTGGGCGGCAAAGGCTTGACTGGCACTGCGTGGCTCAATTGGCTGGCGCTGCAAGCGGTGTTGGGGGCGGACGCCAAGCGCGACGCCAGAATCGCCAAGATCGACGCCGAGTTGAACCAGGCCGCGCGCTATCTGCTGGCGGTCGAGGTCGCGGCAGTACCCAAGGATCAGGCCAAGGAGATTGCAGCGACGATGCCCGCGCAGGTGGCGACGGCGACGCAAATTGCGATCCGGTCGGCGCTGACGGCGCCCGAGCTGGTGGCGTTGGGGCTGGCAGTGGTGCTCAAGGGTCCCCAAGACGCCGCGATCAGCGTGGGTTGGCCGGTCTGGCGCATCGCTCGCCGCCAGGAGCCTGAGACGCGCAAGAAAGAGTACCTGGACCACACCGACACCGTGCACAACCCGGCCTGGGATCAGGCGCAGGCGCGGCAGCTCGCGGCCATGGCCAAGATGAACGCCGCCAACGACGAGCTGCGACCGGTCATCGAAGAGGTCAACGGCTCGGAGGGCAAGCTGTCGGAGCTGCAGACCCAGCTGACGGAAATCCAAAAGAAAATCGCGACAGAAGACGCCGAGTTTTACCGCGACCGACCGATGCCGTGCAAAGACGGCACCGCACGGTGTCCCGAGTCGTGGGCCAACAAGCGCTGGAAGGCGAGCCAGGACTACTATCTGCGGCGCATCGACGACGAGAACAAGAAGCTCGAAGGCCTGGTGCCCAAGCTCAACCGGCTACAGTCCACGGCCGACGCTGCGCGCAAAGCCTACGACGAGGCCGTCGACGCACTGGAACGCACGCCGCGCAAGGTACCCAAAGAGGTGTGGCTGCCGTACACCTACGAGGTCACCAAGCATCTGGTCGAGATCAAGACGCGGGCGGAATTCCAGTTTCGCCAGGGTTCGGGCAAAGCGGCGGCCATCGCCCACCAGTCGGCGCCGGCGTTGGACGAAGTGCGGCAAGACTTCACCAGCGGCACTATCATCGTCAAAGGCCAGCTGCTGGAGCCGCAGCACGACTCCAAGCTGCCAGAGGATGCGACGCTCGTCAGCGAAATCGCGACCAGGGTATTGACGCCGGCGCTAACCGAAGTCAAGCAACTGGTCGCTCAGCACGGTGAGCGCTGGATCGCCAAAAGCGAAGCGGCGAAGTCCGATGATGAGCGCGTGCACTACCTCGTGCTCGCGTGGCGGGCCCGGGGCGCGCTGCTCGCCGATCGCCGCGACCTGGTGGCCAAGCGACTGCGCGACATCGCCGGCTTTGACGCCAAGGCCGGAACCGTCGATGTCAGCCGCCTGGAACTGGGCAAGTAGTCGCAACCGTATACCCGTTCGAGGGCAGTCGTGACCCCGCCGCGCTTTGCGCATTTTCCCGCCCTGACCTTTGACGATGTGCTGCTGGTGCCGGCGCAGAGCGACGTGCTGCCGCACGCAGCGGTGCTGGCCACCCAACTGACGCGCAGCTTGCGGCTGCCGGCGCCGCTGGTGGCTGCAGCGATGGACACGGTTTCCGAGGCGGCGATGGCCATCGCGCTCGGGCGGCTGGGCGCGGCGGCGGTCGTGCACAAGAACTGGAGCGTGGCGGAGCAAGCTGCCGCCATTGCGACGGTCAAAGCTGGCCCGCTGTGCGAAGGCGCCGCGGTCGGCCTGGATGGTCGGCTGCTGGCGTTGGGCGCAGTAGGCGTGGGTGCCGACGCCGTGGAGCGTGCGACCGCGCTGGTTACGGCCGGTGTCGACGCCCTGGTGGTGGACACCGCGCACGGTCACTCGCGCGGCGTCATCGAGTTCGTGTGTCGGCTGCGCGAGGTTTTCGCCGACGTGGAGATCATCGCCGGCAACGTCGCCACAGCCGCCGCGACGCGGGCGCTCATCGAAGCGGGCGCGGCTGCGGTCAAGGTCGGCGTCGGCCCCGGCTCTATCTGCACAACCCGCATCGTCGCCGGCATCGGCGTGCCGCAACTAACGGCCGTGCTCGACTGTGCCGAGGCCGCCAGACCGCACGGCGTACCGATCATCGCCGACGGTGGCGTGCGTTTCAGTGGCGACATTGTCAAAGCCCTGGCAGCGGGGGCGTCGTCGGTGATGCTGGGGTCGTTGTTTGCCGGCTGCGACGAGTCGCCGGGCGAACTCGTGCACAAGGGCGGTCGGGCCTTCAAGCGCTACCGCGGCATGGGCAGCGTAGGCGCCATGCAGCGGGGCAGCAAGGACCGCTACTTTCAGGGCAACGTGCGCGACCCGGGCAAGCTGGTCGCCGAAGGCGTGGCCGGCGCGGTGCCGTGCAAGGGCCCCGTCGCCGAAGTCGTGCATCAGCTGCTGGGCGGCCTGCGCGCCGGTATGGGCTACACCGGCTCCGCGACGGTCGCCGACCTGTGGCGCGCGCAGTTCGTGCGAATCACCGGCGCCGGCCTGACCGAGAGCCACGTGCACGACCTTGCGCTGGTCGGCGACGAGGCCGGCGAAGCCTGATACCGCACCGCATTTCCGCAAGCGCACTAACGTGTGTTTTCGGGCAGTTGAACGATCCCCCCCATTGTGCAAGTCCTTGATTTTTCAAAGCTCGCCGCAAACGCTGAGCTTACCGGCCTGCCGGCAACCCATTTGCGGCTCGGCGACGGCGGATCCAGGCGTAATTTCAGGCGTCTGCACAAAGGGTGCGTCGGATCGGGTCGTCTGCTAGACTGCTCGGCCCGCTGCCCACCCGTCAGCGCTTTTTGCGGCCCCCTGGCCGACCGCTCCAAGCCATGAATGACCTGTCC
Organism: Pseudomonadota bacterium; assembly: GCA_005792545.1. Classification (GTDB taxonomy): domain Bacteria; phylum Myxococcota_A; class UBA9042; order UBA9042; family UBA9042; genus SXRM01. The sequence goes on from SXRM01000365.1 coordinate 11,285, forward strand.
GCCGCCCAACCCGAACCCGCCGAGCAAGGCGGAGAATCGCCGTCGCTGCTTGCCCAGATGGCCGCAGGCGTGGCCTTCGCCAACAACCGCGTCCCAGAGGGCGAGACGCGCGCGCAACGCCTGCATCGGCTGCGGCACTCGGCGGCGCACGTATTGGCCGAAGCCGTGTTGCAGATGTTCCCAGAGGCCAAGTTTGGCGCCGGGCCGGCGGTCGAGAATGGCTTCTACTACGACATCGACCTGCCGCGGTCGCTGGTGCCCGCCGACCTGGAAGAGATCGAGCGGCGCATGAAGAAGATCATCAAGCGCGGCTGGCCGTTTGCCGCTGCGCAAGTGCCACTGGACGAGGCGCGGCAGCTGTTTGGCGGCGCGAACCAAGGCTACAAGCTCGAGATCCTGGACAAGATCGCCGGTAGGGGCGAGGCGACGGTGTCGCTGTTTCGGCAGAACCAGTTCGTGGACTTGTGCGCTGGGCCGCATGTGTCGAGCACGGGCAAGCTCAAGTTCTTCAAGCTGACCAAGCTCGGCGCGGCCTACTGGCAGAACAAAGCCGGCAACCCGATGCTGCAGCGCGTGTACGGCACGGCGTGGGAGACGCAAGAGGATCTCGATGCCTACCTGCACTTCTTGGAGGAAGCCAAGAAGCGCAACCACAAGCGGCTCGGCGAGCAACTGGACCTGTTCCACTTCCACCCCGAAGCGCCAGGCGCTGCGTTCTGGACGCCGCGCGGCTTCGCTGTGCTGCAGACGCTGCTCAGTTACTGGCGCGATCAGCAGCGCCGCCGCGGGTACCAGGAAATCTTCAACCCGATGCTCTACAAGAAGGATCTGTACATCCGCAGCGGTCACTACAAGCACTACAAAGACGACATGTTCATCATCCACCAGGAGGACACGGAGTATTGCCTCAAGCCGATGAACTGCCCGGACACGTTTCTGTACTACACGTCGAAGAAGCGCAGCTTTCGCGAGCTGCCGCTGCGGGTGGCCGAGGGCGGCATTTTGCACCGCAACGAGGTGGCGGGGGCGCTCAACGGCCTTTTCCGGGTGCGCCAGTTCATGCAAGACGACGCGCACATCTTCGTGATGCCTGAGCAGGTCGAGTCCGAGATCTTTGAGGTCCTGGACATCGTGCGCGAGGTTTATGCGCTGTTTGGCATGTCGTGGTCGCTCACGCTGTCGACGCGGCCGGAGAGCTTCATGGGCGAGGCGGCGCTGTGGGACCAGGCCGAGGCGGACTTGAAGGCCGCCTTGGACAAGACGGGTGAAAAATACTCGCTCGACGTCGGCGGCGGCGCCTTCTACGGGCCCAAGATCGACATCCGCATCGACGACTGCCTGGGCCGCAAGTGGCAGTGCGCGACGATTCAGCTCGATTTTCAGCAGCCGCTCAACTTCGACATGAAGTACACGGCCAGCGACAACACGCCGCACCGGCCGATCGTCATCCACCGGGCGATCTTTGGCAGCTTCGAGCGCTTTATCGGCGTGTTGCTCGAGCACACCGGCGGCGCGCTGCCGACCTGGCTCAGTCCGGTGCAGGCGGTGGTGGTGCCGATCAGCGACAAGTCGCTCGACTACGCCTGGCAGATCGCCAAGCGCTTGCAGAGCCACGGCTTGCGGGTCGAGGTCGACGACCGCAGCGAGAAGATGGGCTACAAGATTCGCGAAGCGGAGATGCTCAAGACGCCGTACATGCTGGTCGTTGGCGAGAAGGAAGCTGAGACGGGTACGGTGTCGGTGCGCACCTACAAAGACGGCGCGCGGCCGCAGGGCAGCGTCGAGGCGGTCGAGGCCGAGATTTGCGACGTCGTCGCGCGGCGGGTGTTCGACGTTGAGGTCAAGCCCCTGCGCACGTTTGACAGCGAACCGGAGTCGGCAGCAGCCGACGACGAGTACTGAGCAATACCCATGGAACTGACGTTTGACCACAAGCGTTTCGATGACCTGACACTGCGCGAGCTCTATGCGGTTCTGCAGTTGCGCGACGAGGTGTTCGTCGTCGGCCAGAAGATCACCGCAGAGCCCGAGGTCGACGGTCTGGATCCCCAGTGCGTGCATGTCATGGGCCGCAACCCTGCCGGGCGGCTGGTGACGACGGCGCGCCTGTTCATGGACGAGAGTCCAATCGTCGTCGGTCGCGTTGCGGTGGCGAACTCGGCGCAGCGCCGCGGCGTGGGCACGCAGATGATGCGGTATGTGCACGACATTATTGGCGACAGGCCAGCGCGACTGAGCGCCCAGGCGCACCTGGAGTCGTGGTACGCCGGCCTGGGCTGGATTGCCTACGGCGACCCCTATTTCGAGGCCAACATCCCGCATCAGGGCATGAAGCGGCCCGGCCAGGGCTAACGGTTCTGCCATGCTCTGCCTGCGCAGCAAGACCGAAGACGCGTGGCTACAGCGCGCGATCGCCAACACCCGCGAAATCCTGGTGGACCACGCCCATTGCGAGCGCAAAGCGGCGACGCAGGCGCTGATGCTGCTCGGTCGCTTTCCTGATGCGAGCGCGCTGGTGGACCCTATGCTGGCGCTGGCTCGCGAGGAGCTCGAGCACTTCGAGCTGGTGCTGGCGCTGCTGCGGCAGCGCGGCTGGACCATGGACTCGCTGCCGCCAAGCGGCTACCAGGCGCAGCTGCACGCGCATTGCCGCAAGCACATGCCGGGCAAGCTGGTCGACCTGCTGCTGGTGGCGGCGCTCATCGAAGCGCGGAGCTGCGAGCGATTCAAGCTCTTGGCCGATCACCACCCGGACGGCGAGCTGCGCACGGCTTTCGGCGGCCTGTTGGCCGCGGAAGCGCGCCACCACGGGCTATTTGTGCGCCTCGCCGGGCAGTATGACGACCCGGTGGCGGTGCGCGCGCGGCTGGACGAGCTCGCCCACGCAGAAGTCGCTGTTTTAGACTCACTTTCTCCGATGGCGCGAATTCACGCATGATCCCCCCCATTGTTCAGGTCATGGAAACGGCGGCCGTTTTCTGTGTCGTGTTGATCGCGCGGTGAACGGTAGGTGGGTAGCATTTCGGGCGCCGCCTGGCTCGCGACCGCAGTTGCATCCACTCCCGGCCGGCCCCATGCTGTCGGCATGATCCGCGCCCGCGCGCCCAAACGGTTCGCCTCGCTGGCCTGCACACATGCGGGATGGTGGACCTGGCTGCTTGCGACCGCGTGCGCACCGGCCGAAGTAGCACCAGGTGCAGACCCGGCGGCAGACGTCGCCGTTGCGGTTGCCGAAGTCGAAGTCGCGACCGCAGCCGCCACAGACACGGCCGCAGAGGCGGAGAACGCCCTGCAAGTCGAAGGCGAGACGGTGGTCGAGGTGCAGCCCGAGGCCGGGGCGATGGGGTCGGATGCGCCACCTGCGGACGAATTGTCCCCCTCGGCAGAGGTCAACGCCGCGCCTGCCGATGCAGTGAGCGACTTGCCCGAGTTGGCTCCCGCGGAAACGCTGGCCGCCGACGCTGCACCGGACCAGGGCGCTGCGTTGGAAGTCGCAGCCGCCACCGATGCAACCACTGCTGCCTCGACCGGTCTGCAGCTGACGGTGCACGGCAGTAGCGTTGGCAAGGTCAATCTACACATCCTGGTGCTGCCGGCCGCAGCCATGGCCCAGGGCGACAGCTCGGCCATCAAAGACCTGCAAGTGCTCAAGTCGGCGCTGAACGTGGCGCTACCGTGGTCGACGACCCTGACCGTACCCGCCGGCACATGGGGCATCGGCGCGGCGACCGGACCGGCGGCCTTTGAGCCGATGAGCATGGCCGCGTTCGGATTTGGCTGCGCCAATGGCCAGCCGCTGCTGCTGCAAAGTGACGGCACCGTCGCCGCGCCGCCCCTGCTCGCCATCACACTGGCGACCGTGGAGCCGGGCAAGCCGCCAGGTGGCAACTGTTCGGGCGGCAGCAAGCCGGACCCCAACGACCCGGCCAACCAGTCAGTGCTGGAGCCGCAGGCTGAAGTGGCGCCGCCCTCGACCCAGGCCGGCGGCGCGCACCTGCTGAGCGGCACTTGGGTCGGCGGCGCGCTGTGGGTCGCTGGCCACCAGGACGCGTTCGTGCGTTTTGAGATGCCGCAGGGCGCGCAGCCAAGTGGGCTTGCCGGCTGGCAGCCGCAGGGCAAAGGCGAGTGCAGTCGGATGTTTCGCTTTGGCAGCCAGCTGTGGTGTACCTCGCGCCGCACCGAAATGGCGTGGGCGCAGCTGTCGGTGGCCAATGGCAAGGCCAGCAATTTTGGCGTGGTCAACCTGCCCGACGGCACGCTGGCCGACGGGCTGGCCGATACCAGCGAACGCATCCTGATTGCGGCGCACGCTGCGGGCCTGGTCAGCATCAGCGCGACGCCGCCGTTCGCGCCGCTGGCGCTGCCGATCGACACCAAGCTGGCCGACTCGTGGGACGTCGCGGCGGTCGGCACGGGGCTGCTTGTGGTCGCGGATGGCGTACAGGGCCTCAAGGTGTTCCAAGTCGGCAAGCCCATGGCGTTGTCGCTGGTGTCCAGCCTCGCCCTGCCCGGGTTGAGCGCGCAGTTGACCGTGCACGGTTCGCAGGTGGCTGTGACGTCGCCGACCGGCCACCTGCACATCGTCGAGCTCGCGCAACCGTCCGCGCCCAAGGTGTTGATGGCATGGCAGGCGCCAATGCCACTGTGGGGCCTTGCGCCGCTGCTGGAGGCCAAGCTGGGCGTCGTCGCCGCGGGCAACGCCGTGGTGGCCTTCAGCTGGCCGACTGCCACCGCGACGTGGGAGTCACCGACGGTTCGCGACGTTGAACGCGTGTATCACCATGCGCTCGATGTCGACGTGCAGGGCGCGGGTCCGGCCGATCTGTTGCTGTCAAGCGAGTTTACGGCGGTGCGGCAACTCAAAGTTCTGCCGGCCGCAGCAGGGCTGCGAACACTACTGCTGCCCAAGGCGGTATTTGCCAAAGCGGCGACGACGGGCAGTTCGCTAGCCGTTTCGCTGACCCTGCGCAATCTGGGCAAGCAACCGCTTAAGCTCAACGACCTGCAGTGGCAAGAGGACGCCAAAGCCAAGGACGCAGCAAAGCCGATCGCGGGTGTTGCCCTGCCGCAGACGATCGAAGCCGGGGCCAAGCTGGTGCTGGCGCTGGCGCTGCCGAAAACGCTCAAAGGCGAGACCAAGCACGAGCTCAAGCTACAGACCTCGCAGGGTGCGGATTGGGTGCAGGTTGTGGAGACGACCCACCTGCGGCCGGGCGACCCACTGCCCAAGCTGGCCTACCAGAACGCGGCTGGGCAGCTGGTCGACGTCAACAAGACCCTGGCCGGCAAGCCCGGCGTGGTGGTAGTCGCGGCGCACGCGTGCCCGATTGCCCTGGTGGCGCTATCGGCGATTGCCGCTCTGACCGAACCGTGGATCGCTCAAGGCAAGCTCAACGTCGTTGCCATCGACCCCTGGGATAAACCGACCACCGTGCCGCAGTTGGCGGTGCCCAAGGCCAGCTTTCCAGTGCTGTTTTCTCCGCTGACAACAGCCGACAGTCACGCCTACTCGGCGATCTTGGAAGACACGCTCGCGCAGCCACAGAACAATGCCGCGCCCATGCCGCTCGTGTACATCGTCGACAAGACCGGCACGATCGTGGATGCGCGCTTGGGCTGGGAACCTGGTGTCTTTGTTGAGGCGCTCGCATCGTTGGGCGTACTGCCGTGAAACGCGCAGCCGTGGCACTGGCGCTGCTAGCGACAGCGGCGTGCGCGACCGCGGGTCACGAGCAACCGACCGGTGCTGTGACGGTCACCGATGCACAGGACGCGGCAGAGACCGGGGCAATGACCGATGCCGCGGGATTGCCAGAGGCGACTGTTGCCGACCTGGGACCAAAGGCGGACAGCGAGCCGCCCGATTCGTCGCGCGCCGTAGCTGCGGACACCGCGCAGGACGCGGGGCTGGTTGTCGACGGTGTGTCGCAACCCGACGCAGCGCCCCAAGCCGATGCGCCCCCGGCGGCCGACGCACCGACGTCGCCAGACGCACAGCCAGACACAGGTGCGGACGTCGCTATGGTGACGTGCGCAGTTCCGGGTCAGGGCACAGGTACCTGTCAGGCCGTTACTTTGTGCACCGGTCTAGCCACGCCTGGCTTCTGTCCAGGTCCCAAGGAGATCCAGTGCTGTATCGCCAAAGCGGTAGCGCAAAAATGCGATCCCTTGGCCAAGCCCCAACCAAACGCCGTGCTCGGCGCGGCACCCGCCGGTCTTGGCAACTGTCCAGCCGGGATGGCGCAGCTGTCGCAGGGCCTCGCCAAGCCGTTCTGCATCGACCGCTGGGAGGCTGCGCTCGAAGTCGAGACGGCGACTGGCTGGCAAGCGCACTCGCCGTACTGGAATCCGGCAACCGCCAAGACGCGCGCCGTGTCGCGTCCCAGCCAGGTGCCGCAAGGCTACATTTCAGGCAAGCAGGCCGACGCCGCGTGCAAGGCCGCGGGCAAGCGCCTGTGCAGCGATGCCGAGTGGTTGCGCGCCTGCAAAGGCCCAGGCGGCACCACCTACCCGTATGGCGCGGCAGTCAAGCCCAAGCTGTGCAACGACAGTCGCGCGGTGCACCCGGCGGTGGAGTACTTCGGCACCAGCGCCAGCTGGATCTGGAGCCAACTGGGCCACCCGTGCATCAACCAATTGCCGGACAGCCTGGCGACGACCGGCACCTACGCGGGCTGCGTGAGCGCCGAGGGCCTGTTCGACCTGATGGGCAACCTGCACGAGTGGACCGCCGACCCCGCTGGCACCTTTCGCGGCGGCTTCTACGTCGACACCAAGCTCAATGGCCCCGGGTGCCTGTACGCGACGACAGCCCACGACATGGGCCACTGGGACTACTCGACGGGCTTTCGCTGCTGCGCCGACGCGCCTTGAAGCCGGCGATCACGTTGGCACCACTTTGTTTTGCCAAATCAAAGACCTGAACAATGGGGGGGTTGTTCCGGCTGCGGTCGGCGCGGCCGCCAAAAATCCCTTGACCGCGACGCCAACCCGGCGCAAAATTGCGACTTTGCCGCGGTGGCCGATTGGGGCGCCCCGCAGCGGACCCGCTCGCAGTTGCCGACGGGTCGCATAGCATCCCTTCGCGCGCGCTCGTCGTTGGGCAACGGCGGCCGCGGGGCGCGAATCGCCCGTGCGCTTGGCTTGGCGCGGGCATGAGAGGATTCGATGTCGTTGATTGCTTTGCTGCGGGCTGCGCGCCTGGGCCACCCTGCCATGCGCCACCTTGGTGCGTGCGCGCTTGCTGTCACTGCGGCGAGCGCCTGGGGCTGTGAGGCCGAACAAGCCACCGAAGCCGGCGAAGACCAGGAGCTGGTCAGCCAAACTGCGCTGGAGCGCGACCTGTCGTTCGAGGGCATGGTCTACGTCAGCGAGACGGCGTCGGAGTCGACGATCCTGGACGCCGTGCGCAAGCAGACCCGCACGGTTTTCGGACCGCTGCGCACCGCCAACGTCAGCGTCGCCAAACGCGAGCTGGCCGACATCAAGATCGCGGCGACCAGCAAAGAGGTCGTCAGCGTCGTCAACCCCAAGGCCGGCGGCGCGGCCAAGCTGCAGCGCGTGCGCTACAAGTTCACCGACAAGGGCATCGTGCCCAAGACCATGTCGCGCAAAAGCTCGCTGGCACTTGGCGCCCTGTGCGGCGACTACCAGCTGCAAGCCGACAAGATCCTCAAGGACTGCACGGCCAACGACAAGCACGATCAGGACTTCCGCACCGACCTTTGGTACGTCTTCAACCCGTCGCGCAACGGCTGCAAGACGGCGATGAACGGCGAACAGAAGGCCATCGACGCCGTCAAGGTCGCCAAATCGGTCAAGGCCGGCCAGATCGTGCAAGAGGAAGTTGACCGGCTGTATTTGCCAATGACGGTGCGTTTGGCGCCCGGCAAGTCGACCAGTGGCCAGATCTGGCCGGAATACCAGCGGTTGTGGACGGGTGGCGTTGAGAAGGACAAGATCATCGTGGCCCTGGTCAACGGCGAGATCGACCATCCGGAGCCGGGTCAGGCGCACCACGTCATCGACGACTCTGGCTACGCCGAGATGATGGAAGAGATGCAGACCCTCTTCAACGCGCGGCCGAACTTGAAGATCGTGGCCACCGATCCGCCCAAGGACCTGAGCACCTTCACGGTCAACGGCAAGCCCGTCACGGGCGCCACGTTCCAGAAGTTCGTGCAGTGGGAGTTGGACCGCAGCGGCTTTCCGGCCGGCTTTTCGTCGACCGACCAGCTGGCGCTGCGCAAAGCGGTCGGCGAGGCGTTGATGAAACGATGGGTGACGCTGGAAGAGACGGTGACGGTCAAGATCGGCTCGGCCGTGCCACGCAAGGTCACAATTCGCATCAACCAGTTCTTTGGCGCCGGCGAAAGCAACGGGCCGCACAAGCGGGCGATCCAGAAGTCGGACGTGATCCTGTACAACGGCCACAGCTACATCGGCAGTGGGCCGTGGGATCCCGAGTTGTACGGTCCCAGCGATTTTCCAAAGAGCTACCAGATCTTCTTTATCGACTCGTGCATCAGCTACAACTACTACAACCAGGACTACTTCAAGCTCAAGACCAACGGCAGCAAGGACCTGGAGACCATCACCAATGGCCTGGAGTCGTTCTCCGGCGGCTCGGGCGCTGGACTTGGGCGCTTTCTGGTGGGCCTGCTGAGCGGCAAGCAGCCGAGCTACCTGGACCTGCTCAAGATGGCGGGCACCGAAGGTCCAGCGTACGATTGGGGCAAGGACGCGCTGCGGGTGGTCGATGGCGAGGCCGACAACACCTACAAGCCGACTGCGACGCCAATCACTGTGACTGCGCCGTAGCCACGGCCGCGGCCGCCGGTATCGCAACCAAAGCTTGAAGCCGCGGCGAGCCGCGCCTAACCTGCGTCCGGCGCCGCGGTGCGCACAAGGCCCCGATGTCTGAACCCGTTGCCAGCCCCATCCCGGACCCGCCGATTGCTCGCAAGAAGTCGTCGTGGGCGCCCGTCGTCGTGGTCGTTGCCGTCGTCGCCATCGGTCTTGGCGTCGTCGGCACCAGCACCAGCGGCGGCGCCGGCATGTACAACTACACGCTCGCGCAACTGGCAGAGAACAAGGCGGACGTCGGCCGGCGCGAGATCAAGGTCAGCGGCAAGGTGCGCAAGGGCAGCGTGCGCGGCGAGCCGGGCAGTCGCGAGTTCCGGTTCGACATCGAGGACGGCCAGGGCCACACGCTGACCGTGGCCTACCCGCGGCTGTTGCCGGATCCGTTCGAAGAAGGTCGCGAAGCTATCGTGCAGGGGCGGCTGGAAGCGGGGGAGTTGGCGGCGTCGAGCCTGACCGTCAAGTGCCCGAGCCGCTACGCCGACGCCCAGACGATGAGCGAAGCCGACCAGCAGAAGTACTACCAGCAGCAGTACCAGAAGCACAAGGCGGCGCAGCCGGGGGCCGAGGCGCCGAAGTAGCGGTCAAGACGCACAGAGCAGAAGGTGCGGGTCGCGCCTCGGGACTACCACGTTGCGCGCGTAACCACTATACAGGATCGCGATGACCCGAGGTCATCTGCGATCGCTGTTCTTGCTTGCTCAGTGGGTCGCAAACTCGCGGCTTTGCAAGCCGACTCGTCGCTCCTTCCTTGCGGCAGGTTTGATCTCACCTCAAGGCGATTCCGTATAGATGCGCAAGGCGTTGAGCTTGGATTTGGCCAGCACCAGGGCGTCGGCTGCCTGATGCGCAAATCACGCACCCAAAAATGGAGCCGCGAGTCGGCCGTCGAGGCCGCGAGCTGGCGACCCACCTGGCAAGCAAACCAACCGGTCCAAGAATGCTCCATTCTGGGGCCGTTGCCAAGA
>SXRM01000366.1 GCA_005792545.1 Pseudomonadota bacterium
CGATTTTCCCAAGGTGACGCTGGTGGGCGTGGTGCTGGCCGAAGAAGGGCTGCGCGTGCCCGACTTTCGTGCGACGGAGCGGACTTTTCAGTTGCTGACGCAGGTGGCCGGGCGCGCCGGACGTGGCGACCGGCCTGGCACAGTGCTCATCCAGACCTACAAGCCCGACCACTTTGCCATTGCCGCTGCACTGGGCCATGACGCCCGCGGTTTTGCAGCCGCGGAGAGCGCCGCCCGCCAACGCTGCGCAATGCCTCCGTTCGCGTATCTGGCATTGTTCGAGACCAGCCACGCCGATCCGAACCACGCGCGCGGTGCGCTGCGGGTCGTGGTGGATGCGCTGCGCGGCTGGGGTGGCGATGTTCGCGGGCCGGTTGCGGCCAGCGTGTCGAGAGTGCGCGACGTCTGGCGCTTTCACGCGCTGGTCAAGGCCCAGGATCGGCGCGCGCTGCACACCTTGGTCGGCCGTTTGCTGCGCGAGGTCGCGCCGGGCTTGCCGTCCAACGTCGGCCTTGCTGTTGACGTCGACCCGGGCGCCTTCGCTTGAGCTGGCGCCATCAAGTTGCGGGATAATGTCCAAAATCCGGCTTGCCCAAGGCGCGCGCCGGGCGTACGCTTGTCGCTGCTGCCCTGTTTTGGAGGTCCTCGTGTTCAAACTACGTCCCCTGATTTTCCGCTTGACCTGGTCGCTTGTCGCAATGACCACCGTTGCCCTGCCGTTGACCGCGCAGGCCGCCATTCCAGCCACAGTCGGCATCAATGGCGCGCTGGTCGCCGCGGGCGGTGGTCCGGCCGCCGACGGCAACTACATCTCGCTGTTTCGCTTGTACGACAAAGAGAGCGGAGGCAACGCGGTGTGGTTCGAAGGACCGCTCGATCTCGTGGTCAAAGCCGGCAGTTTTCACCATGCCCTCGGCAGCAAGACACCGCTTTCGGCCTCGACCATCGCCGCAATGCCGCAGGTCTGGCTAGGTGTCCAGGTTGGTATCGACCCCGAGCTGCCGCGTGTGCCCTTGCACAGCGTGGTGTTTGCGATGCACGCGGGTAGCGCTGAGACCTTGTCGTGCAGCGGTTGCATTGGCGCCGCACAGCTGGACCCCAAAGCCCTCGCCGCGTACACCAAGACCGCGGATCTTGGCGCCGCGCTGGCAAGCTATGCCAAGAAGGAGGATCTGACCGGCTATGCGCAGTCGGCGAGCCTCGCCGCGGTGGCGGCCAGCGGTGCCTACGCCGACCTTAAAAACAAGCCGACGCTGGCCGACGTCGCGATGTCCGGCCAATACAACGACTTGCTCGGCTTGCCCGTCCAGGCCAAGGTCGGCACTGCATGCGGCACCGGCCTGGTGGTCAAGGGCATCAAGGCAGATGGCAGCTTGGACTGCATCGCAGGCGGCGTGCAGGCCAAGGACCTGCCGCCGGACGGCTTGGACGAGATCAGCAACGGGTTGCTGACCACCCAGTTCACCGAGGGCGCGGTTGCCAGTTCGTTGCCGCAGAAGCTGCCCGACGGTCAGGGCGTCGGCATCAGCAACACCATCGCTGTCGGTGACTATGGCCTGGCTCAGGGGCTCGCAGTCAGCGTCACCGTCACCAACAGCGACGTGTCCAAGGTCCGCGTCGACCTGTACGACCCCACCGGCGCCAAGACCACGGTCTACAATGGCAGCAAGTCGGGCGGCAAGCTAGAGCTGACGCTGACCACGCCGGGTAGCACCGCGCTCGACCCTTGGGTCGGCAAGAACCCCAAAGGCAACTGGTCGATTACGGTCGCGGACCTTGCTTTGGGCCTGGGCGGCACGGACGGCCAGCTTGAGGCGTGGTCGATCGGCGTGCAGACGCTGTCGAGCAAGAAAGTGGCGGCGACCGGCGCCTTTCAGTTCCACGTTGCCTCCGCCCCGCCGGTGCCGTGCAATGCGTCGAACCTGGGATCGGCCTACATCGCCGCGGCTAGCAAGGCGCTGCTGATTTGCGACGGCAAAGACTGGGCGGCTGTCGCGCAGCTGGGCCCGATTGGCACCAAGGACAACCCGGTGGCGTCGTGCAAAGACCTGCTTGCCAAGGCGCCCAATACGCCAGACGGCGCCTACTACATCAACCCGGACGGTGGCCCTGCCTACCAGGTGTGGTGCGACATGACCACCGACGGCGGCGGCTGGACCCTGGCCATGCGCGTCAAGGACGATGGCAAGTTCGGCTTTGGTGCGGCCTGGTGGACCGACAAGAACCTGCTCAACGAAGACGGCAACGGCTCGGTCAACCCGACGCTCAACGCCAACGCCAAGCTCGGGTCGTTCGTCAACTTGGCGGGGACTACGGTGCGCGGCTGCAAGGGCGCAGGCGGTGCTGGCCAGTGCTGGCAGCAGTCGACCGGCGGCAGCAAGTCGCTGACTACGCTGTTCGGCGAAAACTGGAAGCCAGGCGGCCCAAGTCGCGGTTTTCTGACCGGCCTGTGGGGCGACGATGGCAGCCAGCCGCATTGCAACCAGTCCGGCTTCAACAATTACAGTGCCTACGGCGGTCCTGGCACCTACTCTGCCGCGCGTTGGGGCCTCATCGGCAACAACGAGAACGACTGCGCGACCACCGACAGCGCCTGGGGCTTTGGCGTCTACGGTTGCAGCGACCAGAACAAGACTTGCGGCGCTGGCGCAGCCTACTGGCAGAGCGGCGGCTGCGGCACCAACTGCACCCAAGGCACGCTTTGGGTCAAGTAGGCTCGCCGTCGTCCCACGCCAACCAGCCGACGCCGCCGGGAACTTCGAGCTCGGCCAAGCGCCACTCGCCTTCTGGTGGCTGCAGCCCCTCCACCGCCCGCCAGGTTGGTGGCTGACCGTCCGCGATTTCGATGCGCCGCAGCCCAGCCGAAAGGCCCAGGCCCCAGGCCTTCGCGACCGCCTCCTTGGCCGACCAGCGCCGTAGCAGCCACATTTGCAAGTCACCTTGCGGTACATCAGGCAACTGAGCTTGCTCTGCCGGCGACAGGAAGCCATCCACAAGGCGCAGCAGGTCGCGACCAGGCTTGGGGATCTCGATGTCCACGCCGACGTGCCGCCCTATCGAAGACACGACTAGAACGGCGACGTTGCCGCTGTGCGACAGGTTGAAGGCGGGCGGGCGCGGGACGCCATGCTTGTCGGTGAGGTATGGCTTGCCGTGCGGGCCCTCGGCGAGAAGCAGCATGGCAGGGTTGTCGCCGGTCGAGGTCCCGAGGATTTCACGGAGCCAGGTCTGGATGGCTGGGCGGACAGCCTGCAGCGGCAAGGTCAGCTCGAGTGAGCACAGGCCCAGGTCAGCAGGGAGCGACGTGCCCGCGGTCCCTACGCAAGGCAGCCCGGACGCATTTGGCGCTGAGGCGTTTGCCATGTCTACCGCTCAGTGTGCGGCCGCGGCCGGCGTCACCTGACCGGTTTGGGTGGCCTGTACCGCCGTCGCCGTCACGTACCCCGTGTGCAGCAGGACATTGAGCAACAGTTTGGGCACCCGCTCGATGTCGGGCATGGTCACGCCCTTGACGACTTCCATCGGCACTGACTCGCCCGCGAGCATGGCTTCCATCCCGGCGGTCGATGGCCGGGCAAAGCGGGTGGCGATCCGCTCAATGATATCCAGGCTGCCCGAGGCCATCCAGTGCACATCCATGGGTTCGTCGGTGTGGCTCAGCGCATTGGCCACCGACACGGGTTGTAGATGGCGTGGCCACCGACGTTGTAGCCGTTGTACCAGTCGCGCAGTTCGCCGAGCAGGCGCGGGTCATCGCCTGCCAGTTGCTCCACCTCCGACTCTGTAAAGCCAAAGTCGGTGGCGAAGCCATTATTGAGCACCGTGTCCACGACGACGCCGTTCAATTCGGAGAAAATGCCCTCCTTGGCGACCCGGCAAAATGCCGGTCATGACCGCGCGCACCACGCAACTGCTGTCCTTGAGCGCCTCGCCCAAGAAGGGCCGCAGGAAATCGACCGCCTCGCGATAGAAACCGTGCTGCCACGCGGTTTGGATCGGCGCATCGTACTCGTCGATGAGCACCCACACCGGCCTGCCGTGGATTTCCTGGAGCGCACGGGTCATGGCACCAAGCACCCCTGGCAATTCGTCGTCGCGCAGTGTGCGCATCACAATGTCGCGGCATTGCGGCGCGAACCAGGCGGGCACAGCCGAAGCCGGGATGCCAAGCGCCAGCCAGGCCTTTTGCAATTCGTACCGCACACCTTGCTGATTGGCGGCCCAGGTGCCAGATTTGCAGATCTTGAGCGACAGATACAGGACCGCATGGCGTTCTCGCTGCAGGCAAGCCTGTTCGTCTGCAAGTACCGTCATGCCGCGAAACGGATCCAGCCCCGGCTCCGCTTTGGCGCTTGTGCAGCCACTGCCGTAGCATCGTCAGGTTCATGGTCTTGCCAAAGCGGCGCGGGCGGCAGTACACCAGCACCAACGCACTGCTGCGCAACACTCGACCGATGGAGGCCGATTTGTCGACCCAGGCAAACTCGTCGCGGTCGCGCGCTCCGCGGAAGTGCATGGCGCCGTTGGGCAGGACCTTGGGCATCGCGGGCACCGTGCCGGACGCGTGGCCGGCGCGGCCAGGGTAGCGCTGGGGCGGTGGGGCGGCAAGGTTGGCCTGCGGGAGAGGGTAGCTGGGGCACCCCGTTCTGCGTCGCGCGATGGTGTCGGTCGGCGGATAGCCGCTACCTGATTGCAAGCAGTTGCGCACCTAGGTGCTCGCGGCGGTCACGCAACTCGGTCCGGCTAAATCGGGTGGCCGTCGGCAGCGGTGCCGCGTAGGCTGGACGACCGATCTCGGCGCCGCGCCGCCTGGACCGGTGCCGGGTGACAGTGGCGGGCAGGCACGGTTTGGTGGCCAACAGTGGAGCGGTGATGCGCAATTGTTATTTATACTGTTGATGTTTATAATTCAAAGCCCGATCTGCGGTCGCCGTCCACGCCAATCAAGCCCAAGACCCACGAGCGCGCGAGCTAGCCAACTGCGGAGACGCGCACGAGCGAACCACCCAATGGGACGCACTGGTCTGATACCTCCCTGGCCACGGCGTTCAAGGTGTCTTGGCGCATCGAAATCCGACGGCGAAGCTCGCGGTTTCTTGAGCCTGATAATCGCGTTCAGAGCACCGGAGGTCCCTTGAATAGTCACTCATGAAACTCCCGCCGCGAATGACGCGCGACGAACTGGCGGGAGGGCCGCGCGGATTGGATGCTGGCGAATTGGCGAAGTACGTTTTGGACTACCAGTCCTCAACCCACTCCGCGACATTGCCGGCGGTGCCTAGGAGCCCCAAGCCGTTCTTCGCGCCGCCACTCCCGGCTGGCCATGTGCTTCCCTGGCCACACCCAGGTGACCCAGCCTCCTTCCAGACAACCGTATTAGGCAAGCCCATAGTGCACGTTGGCGGATACGGCCCCCAAGGGTATTCGTAGCCTACCAAGCCGCCACGGGCCGCTTTCTCCCATTCAGCTTCAGTCGGCAGCCGGTAATCGGAGCCGAGCCAACTGCAGTACTGGCTTGCCTGCTGCCAACTGACGCAGTTCGCGGCGTGTTGCTCGCGGCCCACTTTGGGCTTGCCCAAGTCGCTATGCCAATTGTTCAATGCTGCGAATGGCCCGGTGCAAAATGCCGCCGTTGTCGACGGCGCAGGGCTATCGCAAAGTCGCCGCTGGGTTGGCAGCAGCGCAGCAGCATGATTGGCTGGGCGCGTCCCTCCGGGACCGGGCTCTACTCGGGCTCACTGCCGTTCGCCCTCCCGGAGCCCCGTTTTTGGCCGCCGAAACGTTGTCCGTAGCGCCGAAGTTGCCGATGTGCGGCCAAAAAGCGGGTCTCCGCCCATTCGGGTGACGATCCCTCGCGCGCTGTCGCCATGTCCGACGGGCCAGCGACGCCGTCCGCACGCGGAGGATGGCCACGAAGTGCTCCGCTGTTCACGGTCGGGCAGGTGCGAAA
>SXRM01000367.1 GCA_005792545.1 Pseudomonadota bacterium
GGACCTCATTGAAAAACAGCCGGCTGGACCCGGCGGCCGAGCGCCCCGTGTACGCGGGGTTGGACCTACCGTGCCGGCCATGCCGATAGGTGGGCGACGGAGCGCCCCGTGTACGCGGGGTTGGACCGCCCAAGGCCGGCCCCAGCGGCCGCCTGTGGACGAGCGCCCCGTGTACGCGGGGTTGGACCGAATTCCCAAACACCGTCACCGTGGCGCTGGGTGAGCGCCCCGTGTACGCGGGGTTGGACCCGCGATCGGGTGGTCAGCATCCGTGGCCCACGAGAGCGCCCCGTGTACGCGGGGTTGGACCCACCTTTCTTGCGGCGGTCACGGACTGCGGATAGAGCGCCCCGTGTACGCGGGGTTGGACCCGAGCGCCGCCGGCTGGTGTACGCTGCGCGCACGAGCGCCCCGTGTACGCGGGGTTGGACCCCCACGCCGCGATAAGGCGCGCGTTCCGATAGCGAGCGCCCCGTGTACGCGGGGTTGGACCCGTGACCGACAAGCGATCCGGGCTATACGTCTGGAGCGCCCCGTGTACGCGGGGTTGGACCTCTCGCCCTGCCAGCGCGCCCTGTCGTCGTCGGGAGCGCCCCGTGTACGCGGCTGTCGAAAAGCCCAATCTGGGGCAGGGGCAGTGACAAAACGTGAATGAATCTAGGCATGCCGGACAGGCGTGGAAGCCCGTCCGCACCCAGCTTCGACAGTCGTGTGCGCGGGCTTGGACCACTGCGCCCGCGCCAGTTGGCCCCTACCTCGCCAACAACGCCTTGCCCAACCGCTTCGGCGCCACCGCCAAATAGCTCTCGCGCACCCAACTGGCCAGCAGATCCGACGGCGGTTCATCGCCCGGTGCAAACCGACCGCTGACCCAGCCTGCCTTGCCCAGGCCGTAGCCCGTCGGCGTGCAGCCCGGCATCATCAGCGCAAAAGCGTTGCTCTGCGGCAGCTTGGCGCCCACGCCGAGGTTGCCATCGGCGTCGTGTAGGAACAGGAAGATCTTGCCGCGGACCTTGTAGACGCGGTCGCCCCACGGAAAGTCCTCAAAGGCCTCAGGCAGCGTCAGCGCCAGTTCGCGCAGCGCCAGGGCGATCGGGTGGGTCAGGTCGGGCGGCATGGTCACCTCGATAAGGGCGCGCAGCCTGCCACGGCCGCGCCGCGCGTCAACCTGCGACCGTCGGAATCGCCGCGGGGTCAAGCGGTTCGGTCTGCGCGACGAAGCCGCGGACCCGGCCAACATTGCGGCACCACCAGGCGAAGCGCACGACCAGCGCCACGGCAACCACACCCAGCGCCAGCGACAGCCCCCACCACAGCCGGTCGGCGTGCTGGCCGAGCACGAACACGCCGACATAGCCCAGCGGCATACCCAGCAACGCAAAGCCGAGCACGTTGAACACCACCGGCAGCCTCGTGTCATCCAGGCCGCGCAGCACGCCAAAGCCAATGGCTTGAATCCCGTCGGCCAGCTGAAACGCCGCGCCAATGGCCAAAAAGTGCGCAGCCAACGTCAGCACCGCCATGGGCGCATCGGGCAAGTAGGCGTGGGCAATCCAGTCGCGGCCGAAAAGCATGGCGATGCCAGACACCACCGCGTACGCGGTCCCAATGCCAAAAGCGACCCAGCCAGCGCGCCGAATCCCACCGGCATCGCCGCGCCCGACCGCGTGCCCAGTCCGCATGGCCGCCGCCGTGCCGAGCGAAAACGGAATCTGGAAGGCAATAGCGGCCGTTGACAGCGCCACCTCGTGCGCTGCCAGTGTGTCGGCGCCGAGCAGCCCCATCCACAGCGTCGTCAACACAAAGCCGGTTACTTCCAAGCCGTACTGCAGCGCCAGCGGCAGACCCGACCGCAGAATCGGCAGCATTTCGCCCAGGTGCGGCCGGTGCCAGCGCGCGCGTACGTAGCGGAACCCAGGGGCCAGCTCGATCCAGGCCAGTAGCCCTGCGGTCATGCCAAATCGGCAAATCACCGTCGCCCACGCCAGCCGCCGCAGGCCGTCGGCAGGGTCCTCAGCTGGGGCTAGTGCCCACACGAACGCCAACACCGCGTGCACCACGTTGCCCACCACCGCGACTACCATGACGGCGCCGGCCTTGCCGGTGGCGGACGCAAAGCTGCGCCCCATGGCGTACACCATTGCCGGCGCCATTCCCAAGGCTGCGATGTCCAGGTACGCCCGGGTGTCGGCAATCAGCGCGGCTTCCTGGCCCATCGCCAAAAGCAGCCACGGCGCTGCCCACAAGGCGACCGTAAAAAGCAGCGCAGTGGCTACTGCCAGCCACAAGCCCTGCCGAAACAGCCGACCCGCGCGGTCAAAGTCACCCGCGCCCATCGCCCGCGCTACGTGCGGATCGGCGCCGGCCATCAAGCCGAAAGCCGTGATGATGGCAAACACGAACACAGTCGCGCCCAGCGCTTGGGCCGCCAGCATGCGCACGCCCAGCCGCCCGGCCACCAGCGTGCCGACCACGCCCATCGCCATTTGCGCCAACTGCGCGACCACCAGCGGCCCGGCGAGGCTCGACAGCATGCGCACTTCGCCCCGCCAGTCGCGACTGATGGGCAGCCCCTGAGGCGCGATGGCGTTCATGGGGTGCCGTCGCGCGTGGCTTCTGCGGCCAGGGCGCGGCGTACGATGTCGGCGCGGTCGACGCCGAATTCCAGCCACTTTGCGCGCAGCTCTGCCAGCGCAGCTGTGGGCAGGTCGCCCGTTTGACCCAACATGGCCAGTTCGCGACGGCGGCGCGGCACCAGGTCCGCCAGCGTCAACGCCAACGCCACCGACAGGTTGAAGCTCTGCACCATGCCGTGCATCGGCACGATGTAGCGGCGGTCGGCCAGCTGGCGCATGCGCTCGCTGATGCCGAACTTGGCGTTGCCGATGACCACCGCGACCTTGGGGCCCAGCGGCAGGTCGGCAAGTGCGCAATCGGCTTGCAAATCGCTGACCCACAGCTCGTAACCCTGGGCCTTGAGCGCCGCAACCCCGGCCTCGGTGCTGTCGTGGTGGTGAAAGGTCAGCCACTGGTCGGCGGCTTTGGCGACCGTACTCGACAGGCGCAGCGCGTTTTTGTTCAGGACCCAGTGCAGGTCTTGCAGGCCGAGCGCTTCGCAGGTGCGCGCGCAAGCCGCCACGTTGTGCGGGTCGAATACATCTTCGCAGACGACCGTCAGCGAGGCGAGGCGATGCGCGAGCACGTGGTCGATGCGGGCCACGCGTTCGGGGGAGACGAACTGTTCAAGCGGGTCCAGGTACGGCGGCACGATGGGCACGGAGCCGCGGTGGGCGCGGCGGGGTCGGCGTTGTGCCGGTTTTTGGGTGAGCGTGCAAGCAGTCATGCGCGATTACGCCTCAGCTCTGCCCTTGACACGCAAACGTCACCCGCGCACGCTCGCCCCGCGCCGCTTTCCGGGCGCACCGCCGTGCCGCCATGCCGCGTTCCGTCCCTGAAGACATCGACATTGCCCGCGCGGCCAAGCTGCGTCCGATCGGCGAGATTGCCGCGCGGCTCGGCGTGCCCGACGCGCACCTGTACCCATTTGGCCACCACAAGGCCAAAATCGAATTCGAGTTCCTAGACACCCTCAAAGACCGGCCGAACGGCAAGCTCGTCTTGGTCACGGCCATTTCGCCGACCACCGCCGGCGAAGGCAAGACGACGCTGTCGGTTGGCTTGACCGATGGCCTGAACCGCATCGGCAAGAAGGCGGCGGTGTGTTTGCGCGAGCCGTCGCTCGGGCCGTGCTTTGGCCTAAAGGGCGGCGCGGCTGGTGGCGGTTACAGCCAGGTGGTGCCCATGGAGGACATCAACCTGCA
>SXRM01000368.1 GCA_005792545.1 Pseudomonadota bacterium
CATCGAGAGGTTGCGCGCCAGCGCGACTACGTCAGCAACGGAGAACACGAAGAGGAACGCCCACGCGAGGAACAACCCAACCTCAACGCGACTTTCCAGATCCGTTGCAGCCACACACGGGCTTGTACACCATCAAGCAGATTTCGGGCTTTTGCGCACAGGTGCCAGGCGCGTCGGCCATGCCGCAAAGCGCTCCCGGTTGGTAGTTGCAGAACAGACCGGGCGCACAAGGCCCCATGCCGCGGCTGCCGCAGCCTGCGCCGATCTGGCCGCCAACGGTGCAGGTGCCGGCGCTGCAGCTGAGCTTGGCGGTGGCCGTCTGCGGCCACGGGTTGGTCAGGACGATTGCGCGGTAGGTGCCGCCCACGCTGGGCGTCAGCGAAAGCTCAGTGGCGCCTGACTTGCTAACCGCGCTTTTGGTCAGGCTCCACCCTGTCGACGACTGCTTGTAGAGCTTGACCTCGATGCTCGACTTCGGCTGTGCGCTGACCTGCAACAGCAGCGTGCCGCCTTTGGCCGCGTCAAAGCGATACTCGACCGACTTCTGGCCGGGAGCGCCGCCGGCCTGGGCCTGCTGCCCAAAGTACAGCTGCGTCCAAGTGCTGAGGGCACCTTGCGCGGTCGCGAAGATCGGATCCTCCGCAGTGCCGGTCGCTTGATCAACCGCACAGGCTTGCAGTGCCACGAATGCCGCCAGGGTCGCCGGAGCCGCTGCGCCGCCACCCGCGATAAATTTCAGCCATTCCAACCAGTTCTTCATAGCCAGCTTCCTGGCCCCCAGGTCCGAGGGCGCAAGATTTTACAAATTCACGCAGGGCAGGGCAATGGCGCCGGCGCGGCGTCGACGGAGATTTCGACGCTAAGTAAGTTTCTAAAAATATTTAGTTTATGCTTCAGCGCTGGGGTCAACAACTGGCCAGGTGGGGTGGCTACTCCCCATCGTGTGCCATGGCTTCGCGCAGCTTTTGGAAGTCGGCCCAGGTTGGCGCGCGCTTGGTCTCTGGCGCTTTGCGTGCCCACGGCAGTCGGCTCAGGGTCTTGCCTGCGCTGGCGTTGGCGTGCTTGGGCAACGCAGTCTTGTCGTAGCCCTTGCCGTCGGCGTCGATGTAGATCGGGTTGGTGAAGGCAAATGGCGTTGCGCCGCGGCCTGAGACCAGCGCCACCGGCAGCTTGCCCTTGCCGCGAACGAACACCACCAGCCAGGCGTCTTTCTCGACCTTCTCAGTGAATACGACTTTCTTGACCCAGCGCTTGGCGTCGGCGCTGCCGTCGGCGCCGTTCTTCAAGTCGTCGGCGCCCAGTTGGAAGCTGACCTTCTGCCGCGCCTTGGGCTCGCTGCTGTTGGTCTGGCCAGGTGGAGGCGCGATGTCGGTCACGTCGCGGTACAACTCGACGGTGTCGAACTGCATCCACTGCGGCGCCTGGATTTCGACCTCAATGGTGACCAGCGCCGGCAGCGCGATGCCCGCCGGCAGCGGCACGGTGTCCCCGACCCCGAAAATGCCGGCATTGCCTGCGGTCGTGGCGCGCACCACCACGAACGGCCCGGACGAGCCAACCACCTTGCCGGCGTTGATGTCCTTGGCAAACTGTGCAATGTCGAGGCCCTGCACCTTGTCCTTGCCCGCGCCGACGCGCACCCACGAGCGCGGCCCGCCCGACTGGCTCGACGTCCAGTTGTGGGTGTCGCTGACCGCGGTGCCGGTAAAGCGCGTCCCCGTCGAAAGCAGCGGCATCCACCACCCGAGGCAGGTGACGAACTTCTCCGCGCTGTAACCGTTGAGAATCTCGACTGCGGTGAATTGACTGGTGAACAATTTGGTGTCGCCGGTCTTGGAATCTGGCACCACAGCCGGCATCCGGAATTTGGTGGGATCGGCCAGCGTGACACCGGTCAGAGCGTCGAGCTCAATGACCTTCCAGTAGCCGCCGTCTGGGTGGTTGATTTGCGCAACGCGTGCCGGATCCGGGGCGCCTAGCGCCTGGGCAATCTGCGGGGGCGTCATGCCTGCCTTCTCGCCATTGCCCCAGTCAGGCGCGCCGCCATTGACGTCGCCGGCCTTGACTGGCATCGGAAAGCCGTTGTAGTGGCCGTAGTCAAAGGTCGTCAGTTCGACGCCCGGGATGGCGGCGAGGACCGCTTCTGCCTTGGCAGCGGCAATCGCTGGGCCGAAATCGGTGACGTAGTCGTGGTCAGTCGAGACCATCACGTCCACGCCCTCGGCTGTCATCGACAGCACGCGGTCGAGGTTGGGCACCGGCGCGTCGGGGCTGTTGATGGCGTGCACGTGAAAATCGCCACACAGGTGGCCGCTGGTATCGACGACTTTGTGCAGCACCGCGTCCACTTTGGCAGTGCCGCCTGCGGAAATGGTTACCGGCTGACCTGCCGGGCCGGGTCCCGCGCCAGCGGGCCACAGGGAGTAGACCGGTCCGCGGCTCAAGGTCACGGTGTACTTGCCGGGCGGCAGGGGCAGGTCGAGCTTGCCGTCGGGTGGCACGAACGCGATGTCAAACACCGCGGTGTCGGCCTTGCCGTCGCCATCGGTGTCCAAGCTCTCGGGCTTCTTGTCAAAGCTAACGTCGCGGTGCAGGCTCGATTGCGGCACGGAGCAGGGACCGTCGCAAACGACGGTGATCTTGGCCGGCGATGGGTTGCCGCCGCCGTCCTTGACCGTAATGGCCAGAGAACCCGGCAGGCTGAACTTGACCTCGCCGGCTGCCGTTGCCTTGCCGACCTCAACGGTGGCTTTGGCGTCATGGACCAGCGTGCGGCCGGCGGCATCGCCGGCGAAACGGTAACTGCCGGGTGGCAGCGCGCCGCCGAACGAGCCGTCCGCGCCGCTGACGAACTGGGTCATCGCCCGCAGCGGCTTGCCATCGAGAATCGCCGAAATGCGCACCCCGGCGATCGGCTTGCCATCGCTGTCTACTGCCTTGCCGGCGACCGTGCCAGTGGCGACCTTGCGGTCGGCCCACAGCGGTGTCGTCAAGGTGCCGAGGTCACCGGAGCCGACGACCATGCTATGCGAGAAAGCGTAGGTCTGACCCGCAGCAATCTTGACGGCGCCCGGCTTGGTCGCAACCTCCTTTGCCGGCGTCAGCAACAGCCCCATCAGGTCGTTGGCGCCGAACAGCATGCCGGCCACGCCGCTCACCGACAGATACGCGCCGCCAGGTCCACCATCCGCGGCCGCTTGCGGGCTCAACAGGTGACTCGACTCCTTGCCGCGAAATCCCAGAAATGCCATGGGTTCGGAGCCAAATCCGCCGTAGCCGAAGCCTGCCATCTTGGATAGCGGGTTGAAGAACTCGACCTGGCCGCCCGAGTCAGCCAATTCGCCGACGTGGGTCAAGATGTCCGCTGTGCCATCGTTGCGCATGGCGGTGACGACCTGCAGCACCGGCGAGTCTGGCCGCAAAATGAAGTAGCGGCTGATGGTCAGAGGCAGATCCTCGTCGGGGTTGAAGGGTAGTTCTATCGCCGTGCCCACGAACGACGCGACAAGGCCGGTCAGGTGGATGAAGTCATTCTCCGTGTCCGTGCCGGTGATGCGCAGCACCGCTGGGCCGCCTTGGCCGCCGTCGGACAGGACTTCGAACTGCTTGGGCAGCAGCGTGCGTCCCAGGTGGAACAGCAGGCAGTACTCGCCGATGTTGTCGTGGCCGGCCTCGCCCGTTTTGCGGACGATGTCGCCGTCGAGCACGGTGCCGCCCCAAGGACATGGGCCTTGGTGACGGTCGTCGCCCTGGATGATGTACCGCACGCTGCCGTTGCCAAACACGAAGTCGCCGATCTTGCCCTGCGCCGCCTGACCGCCGATCAGATCCTTGGCGTCGGTGATCTTGCGAACGTATGCGCCGCTGGCTGCCGCGGAACCGAGCCAGGGGCTGAGATCGGCGGCCACCGGATCACCAGCTTTGCCAGGCGTGCTGGTGTCGAGCGCAAATGCGTTGCCGGCATCGACCGAGGCATCGCCGGTCACGTCCGCAGGGGGCGCGCCGGTGTCGGAGGCGGCGCTGTCCGCCGTTACCGTCGCGGCGTCGCTGGCGGGCACGGGATCCTTGCCGCAGCCGGCCGTGGCGAGGCTGATCGCGCACAAGGCTGCAGTCGTGGTTCGAAAGGGCAGGGCAGGGCGGTAGGTGGTCTTCATGGCCGGCAAGGGTACGCGGGCCGCGACGGCCGTGCAACGCAAAACCGCACGCCGAAGCGCCGTCTTTGCAAATCACTGCGCGAACGCCACTACGCCTGCGACGATGCCTGCCGACCCGAGCACAAGACCTGCGACGCGGCGGTCGCCCTGCTCTGCCCTTGGCGGACGCCGGGCGCGCCAGATGGCCCACAGCATCGCCGCCAGGGTCACCCATGCCAGCTGCGCGAGATCCAAACCGATGCCAAAGCTCAGCAGCGGCCACCACAGTTGATCGGTGCCACCGGTCAGCGCCTGCAAACCCTGGCCAAAGCCCAGGCCGTGGATGAGCCCAAACGCGCCACACTGCAAGGCCAGCCGCCAACCGGGCGCCGCGGGATCAACAACAGCGCGCCACGCCAACGGCGCAATCGTGCCGCCGATGACCACATCGAGCAGCGGCACCGGTGGCCAGTGCTGGACCAGCGCCGCTGCCATCGCGGCCAGGTGGCCAAGCGAAAAGCCGGTCACGCCCGCCACCAGCCCGCGAAACGACGCCGCGGCCAGCACCAGCGTCAGCAAAAAAATCAGGTGGTCGGGGCCGAAAAACAGGTGCAGCGCGCCTTCTTCGGCCCAGGCCAACAGCACGGTGTCCGGCGGTCGTGCCGGCCGATACGCCTCGCCTGGCTGCGGATAATCGCCTGTTGGCACCGGCTGCGCCGGTGAAAGTCCGGGCGCCGTGTCCTTGAGCGTATTGGCTTTGCCGCCGCGGGTTTGTCCAACCACGGCGCCGGTGCCCAGGTCCAGCGTCAGCGCCGAAAGATGCGGTGGAATCAAGGCTTGCAGCTGGTCCCGGCCCTTGATGTCCACGGTCCACAGTAGCGTGGTGCGCGTCTTGTCGCGGTTGTACTGCTCGCGGCGCAGCTCCAGGCGGTCCATCTTCGCCGGGCACCGCAACCGAAACCGAAAGCCCAGCCAGGTGCCGCCAGCGCGCTCGACCAGCTGTTTGCCTGGATCGACATGCTCCAGGGTGCAGTCGGCAAACGAGAACGCCGCTCGCACTGCCGACGCCAGTTCGTGCACGCGGGCAGCCTCTGGCAGGTTCAGGTCCACGAGCAGTGACTCAACGGACTCCAAGTGCGCGCGCGTCAGGAAGACCAGCGTATCGAAGCTGCGAGCGTCGTCGGACTGCAGGTCGATGAGGGCTTGCGACTGGATCTCATCGATGGGGTGCGCGAGGGCCTGTGCAGGCCACACCGCACACAGGAGGAGCACGACGTGAGTCAGCAGGTGTGGGAACGGGCGTCGATACACAGACGAGCCAGCGCCGATGTGGGGCGGCGGGCGCCAAGGGTAGCGCGTTTCGCGTGGGCGGACACTGCACCTGGGGTGACGTCCGATAACCGCCTGAGCCGTCCCGGGGCGGTCATCCAGTTCCGGGCGACGTCTGATAATACACGGCGAGCGAATATTAGAGATCACCTGGTTTACATAATACTCATTATCAGACGTCCCAGATCCTGAGCGTTGCCCGCCCGAATGCAGGCCCGTGCACCTGTCCCTGGCCCTGTGAACGAGGCCTGTACTCCGAAGCTCCCAGGCAGGCGGACGAGGACGTCCGCGGTCCCAGGCCGGCCGGGTGCCCAGTCCCGGTGTGTGGCTGGCAACGGCGCACAGTGGCCAGTCATCGGTACTTGGAGGTCTGGTTCTGCGGCTGTGCCAGTTCCTGTCCCTGTCCCTGCATCTGTCCCTGTTTCTGCCCGCCGCAGGCGGCTGACCCAGCGGCCCAGAGCCGGGTAAGGCGTCCAGGGTCAGGGTCAGGCTCAGGGTCAGGGTCAGGCTCAGGCTCCGCGGCGACTACAACCCCAGCTGCCGCGCCGCCAGATCCGCCAGCACTTCACTGGCGCCGCCGCCGATCGACAGCACCTTGGTCTCGCGAAAGATCCGCTCGGCCCGACAGCCGCGGATGTAGCCGGCGCCACCCAGGATCTGCACGGTCTCGCCGGCCACATGCTCCAAAGTCGCCGTAGCCAGGTTCTTGAGCATGCACACCTCGGCAACTGGCTCGTCGCCCTGGTCGATGCGCCAGGCTACCTGTTCCAGTAGGCACCGCACCGCGTCAATGCGCGTGCGCAGGTCGACCAGCTAGTGGCGGATGACCTGGCGGGCCACCAGGGGCTAGCCGAAAGTCTGGCGGTCGCGCGCCCAGCTGACCGCGTCGCTCCAGCACACTTCGGCCATGCCCCAGGCCACGGTCGCGAGGCCAAGGCGCTCGTGGTTGAAGTTGTGCATCAGGCCCAAAAACCCCAGGCCCTCGCCGCCGACCAGATTGGCAGCGGGCACACGCACGCCGTCGAAGTGCAGAAGCGCCGTGTCCGAGCAACGCCAGCCCATCTTGTCCAAGCGCGTCTTGCCCAGGCCGGGACGGTCGCCTTCGACCATGAGCAGCGACACGCCGCCAGCGCCTGCTTCGCCGGTCCGCACCGCAACAGTCAGCCACTCGGCGTTCATGCCCGTGGTAATGAAGGCCTTGTCGCCATCGATGACGTACTCGTCGCCTTCGCGCAC
>SXRM01000369.1 GCA_005792545.1 Pseudomonadota bacterium
ACCTTGTATAGTTCACTGATTAGTTCGCCAGGTGTCACGGCGGGCCGCCGCAGATCACAGGTCTGCGGCAAACCAGTTGATCGCGGTAGGCATTATCTGTCAACTGTTTCGGAGGTTAGCGATCTAGCGATCGCCCTGCTGGCGGACAGCAAGCCGCTTGCACCCCCGGCCCACCTGTCGCACTATTGCGCGGCCCGCCCGCCGGCCTCGCCGCCGCGGCCCACCGGAGTCGCCATGGCCGATTCGATCGATTTGCGCACGTACACCCACATCGACGTGCTGCAGCCGCAGACTGCCGCGTTCATTGCGACTGTCGCGGGCGGCTACCTGCCGCTCGAAGGCCAGGCCGCCTTGGTGGTCGAGGTCGCGCCCGGCATGTCGATCAACAACGTGACCGACGCGGTGTTGAAGCAAACCCAGGCCATCGTCGGCATGCAGATTGTTGAGCGCGCGTTCGGCATGCTCGAGGTCCACCACTTTGACCAGGGGCAGATCCGCGCCGCCGGTGACGCCGTGCTCAACCACTACGGCATCCAGGCGACCGCCCGGCTCAAGCCGCGCATCATGACCGTGCAGGCGATCACTGGCATCCAGGGCTACCACACCATGCTCATCAACCGGATGCGCCATGGCGACATGATCCTGCAGGGCCAGACCATGTTGACGCTCGAGGTCCACCCGGCCGGCTACGCAATGCTGGCGACCAACGAGGCCGAGAAAGCCGCCAATATCCACGTGCTGGAGATGATCGCGTTTGGCGCCTTTGGCCGCATATGGCTGGGCGGCGACGAAGAGAATATCGCGCAGGCGACCGCGGCCATCGAAAAGGCTCTGGCCGCTATCGACGGCCGCGAGAACAAGCAAGACAAAGCCGTCTAGGCCGCCTGCAAACCGTGTTGCCGCCGCCGCTGCCGCTGCCCTTGGTGCTGGCGTCGACTTCGCGCTATCGCCAGGCACAGCTAGCCCGCATCGGTATCCCGTTCACTTGCGCTGCCCCGGACTACGACGAGGCGCCGGTGTTGGGCGTTGCCGGCGAAGATCTGCCGCTCTACCACGGCATCGCCAAAGTCGAGGTCGTCGCGCGCACGCTGGCCGAGCCGGCGTGGGTGCTGGGGGCCGACCAGGGCGTGGTGATCGGCCGCGGCTCAACGTCGGCACTGCTGGGCAAGCCGCACACCGTCGAGCGCGCGGTCGAGCAGTTGCTGTCTTTGGCCGGAAGGCCCCACCTGCTGCGCACCGGCGTCGCCCTGTGGCGGCCCGGCGCACCGCTGACGACGCGCGTCGTCGACGTCACCTTGTGGATGCGGCCGCTAAGCCGCGCCCAGGCCGAGGCCTACGTCGCCGCCGACCAACCGTTGGACTGCGCAGGCAGCTACCGGATTGAGTCGCGCGGGCCCTGGCTTTTCGAGAAGGCCGTCGGCGATGACCCTACCGCCATCGAAGGCCTGCCGCTGCTGGCGGTGACCGATCTGCTATGGCAGGCGCTGGCGGAATCCAACTGGCAAGTCCGGGGTTGACGCAGGCCGCGGCTGACACGCTCGGAGGTTCCTGCTATACGCGTAGCCCCGCTGCCGTTGCCGCCGCCTGACCATGCCCGAAAACCTACAGAAACTCTTCGACCAAGGCGGCCCGACGCTGCTCGCGATTGCCGCAGTAGCGGCGATCGGCGTGGGGCTGTTTGTCGAGCGCTGGCTGGCCTTGCGCGGCATCGCCAGCCGCGCGCGGGCCATGGACAGCCGCTTGCGCGATCTGGCCGGCGCCGGCCGCATCAGCGACGTCTTGGCCGCCTGCAACGCCGCCAGCGACGGCCTGAACACCGTACTGACTCGCGGAGTCGAAGCCGCACTGCGCCGCGCTCCCCGCGACGCGATCTTCGCCGAGATGTCGCGCGACGCGCGCCGGCTACTGAACCGACTGCGGCGTGGCCTCGGTTTCTTGGCCACCTTGGGCACCATGTCGCCGTTTCTTGGCTTGTTCGGCACCGTGCTCGGCATCATGCAGGCGCTCAAGCGCATCGGCGAGACGGGGGCTTCGGGCCTGGACGTAGTGGCCTCGGGCGTTTCCGAGGCGCTGGTCGACACCGCCGCCGGTATCCTGGTCGCCATCGTGATGGTGCTATTGCACCAATTCCTCAAAGGCCAGGTCGGGCACGCAGTGCTCGAGGTGCAGATTCTGGTCGAAGATGTGGCCGACGCGTTTGCTCGCTTGGATGTCCGGCCTGCCGCCGACGAGTCGGTTGCTGCCCGCGAGGCCGATCGTGGCGCCTGATTGGGGCAGCGAGCCCGAAGACCAGAGCGAAGTCGTGGACTTGAACCTGACTTCGCTCGTCGACGTGGTGCTGGTGCTGCTGGTCGTCTTCATGGTGTCGACTTCGGCCATCGTCGACCGCGACCGCCTAGCCCATGCCGAAGGTCGCGTAGACCTGCAACTGCCGGCCGGCAACCAGTTGCCAAGCGACCGCAAGCCGGCAGGCGAGCTGTCGCTGCAGATCGACAGCGACGGGCTGCTGTTCGTCGATGGCGCACCGACGGATTGGCAGGCGTTGCGCAAAGACCTGGTCGAGCGCCTGGGCAAGGACGCCGACTTGCAAGTGCGCGTGGATGCCGACCAGCGGCTGCCGGTCAGCAAGGCCGTCGAGGTGCTCGACCAGCTGCAGAACCTGGGCATCCGCAATGTCGGGCTTGGCACCAAGGCCAAATAGGCCGCTTACCTGGCCATCAAGCCGCTGACCATCACCCAGCCCAGAACCACCGCTGCCACCAAAAGCACCAGCGCAGTGGCCGCGCAGCCGAGCATCAGCCAGCGGCCGACCAGGACTTCGATGTTCTCTTCGGGTTTGCCTGCCGCAATCGGCTGTTGACTGCCGGGTATGCGGTCCGCGGTGCTTGGCAGCTCTGTTGGCGGCTCGGCCATGGTGGCGATGCTCCCGCTCTTGTCGATTGCCGTCAATTCCGCTACACCGCCGGCCACGCCGCAGCCCCGCGCGCGCGTCTGGTCCGAACATGTCCACCGGTCGCCGACAAAAAGTGCTCGAACGCCTCGCGGCCCTTGAACGCCAGGCCGAGCTCGGCGGCGGCCAAGACCGCATCGACAAGCAGCACAAAGCCGGCAAGCACACCGCCAGGGAGCGCATCGAGATGCTGCTCGACGCCGGCAGCTTTGTCGAAATGGACAAGCTGGTCACGCACAGGTGCACTGACTTTGGCATGCAAGAAAAGGCGATCGCAGGCGACGGCGTGGTCACTGGCTATGGCCTCGTCAACGGTCGCACCGTTTTCGTATTCGCCCAGGATTTCACGGTGTTCGGCGGTTCATTGTCCGGCGCATTCGCCGAGAAGATCTGCAAGGTCATGGACCACGCCACCCGCGTCGGTGCACCGGTCATCGGCCTGAATGACTCCGGCGGCGCGCGCATTCAAGAAGGGGTGGTGAGCCTGGCCGGCTACGCCGAGATCTTTACGCGCAACACGCTGGCGTCGGGCGTGGTGCCGCAGATTTCGCTGATTCTCGGGCCTTGCGCTGGCGGCGCCGTGTACAGCCCGGCGATTACCGACTTCGTGGTGATGGCGCAGCACACCAGTTTCATGTTCATCACCGGCCCCGATGTCATCAAGACCGTGACCCACGAAGAAGTGACGCAGGAAGACCTGGGCGGTGCGATGCGCCACGCGTCCACCTCTGGCGTCGCCCATTTTGCGTGCGACGACGAGAAGCAGGCCATTGCGACGGTGCGCGAGCTGCTCGGCTACTTGCCGCAGAACAACCTGGAAAAAGCCCCGGTCGCGCGCAGCGACGACCCGTGGGATCGCCGCGACCCCAAGCTGGCGACACTGGTCCCCGACGAGCCGACCAAGCCCTACGACATCAAGACGGTCATCGCCGCGATCGTCGACGAAGGCAAGCTGTTGGAGGTCCACGAGAACTTTGCGCGCAACATGGTGGTGGGCTTTGCGCGCCTGGACGGCCAGTCGGTCGGCATTGTCGCCAACCAACCTGCCGTCCTCGCCGGCTGCCTGGACATCGACGCCTCGACCAAGGCTGGCCGGTTCGTGCGGTTCTGCGACGC
>SXRM01000370.1 GCA_005792545.1 Pseudomonadota bacterium
CAACTTCAGGGACAATGCGAGCGCACAGGTGCACACAGCGCCAGAGGCCAGCGCCAGCTCGGTAACTACAGCGCAGCCCGACTCCACTGGCGACCGGACTGGCATCCCATCGCTTCGTGGTTATGAATACACCCTCTAAGAGGGTGTAGCTAAAATAAGTCGTGTACTCGTAGTCCTTGCTGAGCCGGCGGAACATCGCCAACCACCCGAACGTGCACTCCACCGCTCCCCGGTGCTTGGCCACCCTGAAGCCGATGGCCGGCGGCACCGCCTGGCCCGGTTCCACCCACGCCATCGTGGGGCTGTCGTCGCTCCGCTTGACGATTTCCAGCTTGATATTCAGCTCTTGCCAAACCCAGCAGACGAGGTCGCCACCGTACGCGCCGTTGGCGTACACCGTTGTGATCGAGGCAAACTTGTTGGCGACTTCCCGTAGCAACTCCTTGGCACCATTGCGATCCTGAACGCTCGCCTCCGTCACCGTCGCACCGGGGATAAGTCCATCGCTGTCCACTGC
This sequence comes from Pseudomonadota bacterium, assembly GCA_005792545.1. Taxonomy (GTDB): domain Bacteria; phylum Myxococcota_A; class UBA9042; order UBA9042; family UBA9042; genus SXRM01. The sequence continues at coordinate 518 of SXRM01000370.1, forward strand.
CAGATGGTGCCTGCGGCCTTTGGTCTTCTTGCCTGCATCGTATCCGCAAGGCTCCCTTTTTCCGTCGTCTTGACGCTGCGGCTGTCCACAATGGCATGGTTTGGCCCAGCCGACTTGCCACGAAGTGCGCGCCAATGTTCCCGTTCCTTGGCATAGATTTCAGAAAATCGGTCGTCGTTGCGCAATCGCCGGACCAGGCTCCACACCGCTTGCCAGTGCGGGTAGCAGCGCGGAATCGCGCGCCACTGACACCCGGTCCTGGCGATGTAGAAGATTGCATTCATCAATTCACGCCGTGCATGCGTTGATGGCCGACCGCGGCCATCGCGTTTCTTGGGCAGCAATGGCTCCAGCGTCGCCCACTCCTGGTCCGTCCTATCGCTTGGAAGCGACGATGCTGTCGGCTCCCGGCGATGCTCCGCGCTGTACCGTCGTGGCGCCGCCGGCTTGATCTCGACCGCAACGTGCACCCCCGGCCGCCGCTTGCGCGCAAAGCCAAGCCGCTGAAGCGCTGCCGCAACGGTCGGACTCGCCAAGCGCTCTCCCACCAGCGGCTCAAGAAACGCGATCAGCGAGCCCATGTGCACAGCCGGATTCGCGAGCACATGTGCACGCAGCTTCTCAGCCACGTCCGCCGTGACCTTTTGCCTGCGACCCCCGCCTTCGCTGCGCGGCTTACTCCCCTTGGCGTTCAGCGCGGCCAATTCCAGCACCACCTCGGCCGGAACACCAAACTGCTTCGCAGATCGGCGCAGCCTGTGCTTGCAGTTCGCCGCGCCCAGGCCGCTGCCAAAGCTACTTGACGGTGATCGAGCGAATCACCACGTTGTTGCCGCTCGGCTCGACGACGCCGCCGGTGTGGTTGATTTCAAACAGCACCTTGTAGTTGCCAGGCGTCACGGTCAGCGGCACGGTGAATTTGGTATCTCCGGCGAAAGTTGGCAAGCAAGCTCCCAGATTCGGATTAAAATCGGGGGTAGGCGTCGTCTGCACCCCAACATCATAGGAGAATGGCACGCTCGTCCCGAGGTAGATGACGTAGTCGTCGGCACTGGGCACAGTGTCGGCCGACAGAAGAATTCGGCTGGACAGCGTCGCAACGGCCGCCTTGGGCAGCACCTGGGTGCCCATGTTGCAAAACGTGGCCTGGCCGTAGACCGTCACGCCCCGCGTCACCGAAGTTGGCGGCGATTGCAAATCCTTGAGGCCGACGACGCCCGTCGTGCCAAATACCGTATACGTGGTATGGTAGTACAAGTCGGGGCCGACGACAGCGATCTTGCGGCAGACGTAGTTTTCGTTGGTCAACTCATCGACCGAACCGTCAAAATTCAGGTCGGCGCAAACGTAGGTCTCGCCCAACTTGGTCGGAGCCACCTTGGCTACCTCTGTGCTGAACACCGCCTTTGCGGCGTCTTTGGCCGCAATCGAGTCGGCCACCTTCCAGGTCAGGCTCCAGCCGGCTTCGCCCGGAAATGGCTGCTTGCCCGGGCTCAACCAGCAGCGCGCTGGCAGGTTGACCGCGGGACCAGGCCCAGCGTTCGGCACTTGGGTAAAATAGCACCCGTATTCTTGGCCGTACGGAGGGTTGTCGTGAATGGCACCGGCTTTGGTGCGAAAGCGGATCTGGTTGAGGTCGAGCGACACATCGGCCGGCGACCATAGATCCACCGGTGTGCACATGACGTTGTCGGTTGGATTGTCCTCGAGCGTGTAAGTTGCCGGGTTGACCACGACACATGCGAACTTCGGTCCGCTGGGCACGGGCGGCAACGTCGCTTGCGGCTTGGTGTACTTGGATTGCGCCGCGGCAATGGCGCCAACACCAAAGCTGGTTGTGGTCAATTTGGTGTCGTCGACACTCCAGGTTGCGTCGTTGGACAAGTAGATGTCGGCAACTGGGCTCTGGCTATTGGCCGACAAGTTCTTGACGGTCAACTCAAACTGGGTCGGCACCCCAGCCAAGTGCTTGCCGGTGCTGGTGCCAAATGCCGCCCAACTGGTGACTTGCAGCTGCGGAAACACGACGGTAAGCGGCGAACACGCATCGTTGTTGGCCGGGTTTGTGTCGCCGCCGCCGACCAGACGGATGCACGCGAACTGCGCGCCCGGCCAGACCTTGGTCAAGTTCGTGTATTCAAAGGCGACGTCCATGTAGGACTCGAGCAAGCCGGGCGTACCGATGCTCTTGTTGGTCCAAGCCTGCTCGCCTTGCAGCACGTCGCTAGCGTCGATGGCGCCATTTTTCGAGAGCCAGACTTGGAATTTGAGCTGGCCGGCGCCCGAAAACACAATCGGCTTGCCCTTGTTGGTGACCCATAGCTTGGCCGCAGCGCTGGCCGGGGCGTTCACGGTCGCGGCGAGCAGGTCGAGCTTGCTTATGTACGGATCGGTGGGGCCGATGCAGCCTGCGGTTGCGGTGTGACTGCAGACGCTGGCTGTGCAAACGTCTACCGTGCAGTCGTTGGCGTCGTTGCAGTCAGCCGCGAACTTGCAACTGGCACATCCTGCGATCGGCACCGGGGCTGCGCATTCGCCGTTGGCCGCATTGCAACTGTCAGTGGTACACGGATTCTGATCGTTGCACTTGGCGCCACCGGCCATGCACGCACCAGCCACACACAAGTCGCCCGCTGTACACGGATTGCCGTCTTCGCATTTGCCCTTGCCACAGCCCTCGCCGACACACGGCGCGGACGCACAGCCTGTTTTGGGCTGGCAGCTGTCGGTCGTGCAGGCGTTGCCATCGTCGCAGTTCTTGATTTCGCTGCCCGCGCATTTGCCGTCGGCGCAATTGCTCACGGTGCTGCACGCGTCGCCGTCGTCGCACGGCCCGGCCTTGGCGGTCGAACTGCAGCCGGTTGCCTTGGCGCAGGCGTCGTCCGTGCACGGATTGCCATCGTCGCATTGGACGGGGCTCGGCGCGCTGCACGCTTTGGATTTGGCATCGCATATCTGGGTCGTGCAGGCGTCGCTGTCGTCGCACGCTGCCCCATCGTCGGCCTTGCCATTGCAGTCGTTGTCGACGCCGTCGCAGACTTCGGTCGGCGGGGTAGTCGGAAGGCAAGCCGCACTGTCGGCCGGGCTGGGCGCATCTGCTGCCGCATCGGGCGCGACGCTCGCGTCTGCTGGCAGTGTGGCATCGGGCGCGCCCATCGCGTCTGTACCGACCGCCGAGTCCGCTGGACCAAGTGCGTCGGTTGGGCTGTCGCCGTCCGCGGTATCTTCGGCACTGGTGTCGGTGCCAGCGGCGATTGCGTCGGGGCTTCGGCTTGCGCTGTCGCCGCCTCGCCGGGCCGCGCCGTCGCTGGCCGCCGCTGCGTCGGTTCCCGTCAGTCCATCGGGACTTGTCGCGTCCGCTCCGGCGGCTGCGCTGCCGCTGCCGCTGCCAGCCGGATCTGCGCCACACGCTGCTCCGGCACCGCCTGCCAGCAGGGTCAGGGCCAACCAAGCGCGCGTGCTACGTTTGAACAACCATTTTGACATATTCGCGTCCGTTGTGTTGGCGACCGAGTAACGCCGGTCGCGGCCACGATAGATATTCAGGACGCGCTTGACAACCTACACCGTTCGTACACATTGGCACGCCTTGTTGCAGAATCCGCGAATAGCAAAGAGCAATGCCCAGGGCGGCAACGCGGTTAGCGGCCCAGGGCGCGCTCCAGCTCCAAGCCCCAACGCGCCTCGGCCTGGGTAAGCAACGTCGCGGCCGGTGTGGTCAGGGTCGGCAAATCCCACAAGCGGGCGCTGCCGTCCCAACTGGCGGTCGCCAACCAGCGCCCGGCCGGGTCGAACGCAACCGCGCTTACACGGCGGGCATGACCGGCGAGGACGGCGCGCAACTGCAGCGTGGTGGCATCGAGGATGCGCGCGGTGCCAGAAAGCTCGCCCAGCGCCAGCCAACGGCCGTCGGGGCTAAAGGCGACGTCGTGGATGCGGTCGCCGCCGGTGGCTGCGGCCGCAAGCGGTCGGCCGTCGCCGGCCAGCAATGCAATGCGACCCTCGCTGCCGACGGCGATTCGCGCACCGTCGCGCGAGATATCGGCAACCTCTGCGCCAGGAACGCTCGCCAACGGCCGAATTGCGACGTTTGCGCCGTCGTCGATGCGATGGAAGCCGCCCGCAGCATCGACTGCAACGCCATAGCGCTGGCCAGCACTGACCGCGAGATCTCGAAACGATTGCGCTTCGCCGGCCACCGGCGTGGGTGCGTAGGGCAGCACGGTGCCTTGCGCCGAGATGATGTGCAGGCCAATCGCGTAGGGCGCGGCTATCCGCGCGCCGCTGTGCAAGGCAACAACCCGGCGCAGTGCGCCTAGCTCCGGCGAAGGCAGGCGCGCAAACGCCCCAGCGGCAGCGTACTCAATCAGGCCCGTGCCAGTGGTCGACGCAATTGCCAAGCGCGCGCCATCGCTCGACCACGCCGCAAACTTGAGCACGTGGTCGGCCGGATGGTCGCGAAACAAGACCGCGCCGTCGCTGATACGCACCACCAGCAAGGTGCCATCGGCGCGCGCCACCGCCAAGCGCTCGCCATCGCCGGCCACCGCCGCAGAGGCGAGCCCGTGGTCGCGGTCGCCGCCGGGCAATGCCAGTGCACGACCCGGCAGCGG
>SXRM01000040.1 GCA_005792545.1 Pseudomonadota bacterium
CCGCCGACGATCTTGCCCAACGTGACCAAATCGGGTTGCACGCCGGCTGCCTGGCCATAGCCGCCGTAGCAAGACCGAAAACCGGAGATGACTTCGTCGAAAATCAGCAGCGCACCGTGCTGGCGGGTGATGTCGCGCAAGCCCTGCAAGTAGGCGGGCGTCTGGATGAGCAGGCCGTTGTTGGCCGGAAGCGGCTCCAAAATCACGGCAGCGATGCGCGCGCCGTGCACGTCGAAGGCATGGCGCACAGCGTCGAGGTCCGCGAACGGCAGCGTGATGGTCAGCCCGGCCATCTCTTTGGGCACGCCGGCGCTGCTGGCCTCTGAGCCCGGATCGGCGTGGGTAATCAGCCCCGAGCCGGCCTTGACCAGCAATGCGTCGGCATGGCCGTGGTAGCCGCCCTCGAACTTGACGATCATCGGCCGACTGGTGGCACCGCGCGCCAGCCGCAAGGCCGTCATCACCGCCTCCGTGCCCGAGCTGACCAGCCGCGCCATCTCAAAACCCGGGAACGCGGCGACCAGCGTCTGCGCCATCGCCACCTCACCCGGATGGCAGGCGCCGTAGGTCAGGCCGCGCGGCGCGATCTCGGTCACGGCACGCAGCACAGCCGGATCGCTGTGACCCAGAATCAGCGGCCCCCACGACAAGCAGTAATCGACGTAGTGGTTGCCGTCGACGTCGGTGACGTCCACGCCCTGGGCGCGGTCGAAGTACACTGGTTTGCCGCCGACGGACTTGAACGCGCGCACCGGGCTATTGACCCCGCCCGGGATACAGGCGGTGGCGGCGGCGTACAAGGCATCGGACTGGCTGCGGACGTAAGGCGAGGATGCGGTCACGGGGTCTCCAGTGGCAGGTTGGTCGTGGCGACGGCACGCAGAATCGCGGCCAGGCTCGCGGCGTGGGTGGGGTGCTCGGCGATGGCGGCGGGCTCGATGCCACGGTCGCCGAGCGCCTGGGCGGTGGTAGGGCCGATCGCGACCCAGCGCGCGCGGCGCCAGTCGTCGCTCCAGCCCAGCAACCGTGCGACGGCGGACGGCGCCGCGGCGAACACGACGGCGTCGGCGCTGGCCAGCGCATGTACCTGCGGTTCCGGGTCGGCCGGCGGCACGTTTTCGTACACGCAGGCGACGCGGGCATCGTGGCCGGCGGCGACCAGGTGCTCCGCGAGATCGCGCTGGCCGAGCTTGGGCTGCACAACCACGACCAGTGAATTGGGCGCCAACACCTGACCGAGCGCCCGCGCCAGCCCGGCACCGGTCGCCGGCTCTTTGGCCTGCACGTGCACGAACGCGCCCGCGTCTACGAGGCTGTGCGCCGTCGCTTCGCCCACGGCCGCGATGCGCAGGCCGGGCCGCACCAGCGTCGCCTTGCCAAATTGGTCGAGCCAATGGGCGACGCCATGGCGGCTGGTAAAGGCCAGCGCCGCGGCACGTTCGACCCACGCCACCACCGCCGCGCGGTCCGGTAGCACCGCGATCGGGCGCACCTGCGCCGTTGGCACCTGCACGACCGACAGCCCCGCGACCGCCAGATCAGCGGCCAGCGCGGCGTTGTCGAGCGGGGCGCGCGTCAGCACCACGGTCGGGCGGGCTGCAGCCACGCGGCCTCCGTGTCCAGCGCCCCGGGGTGGGCCAGCGCCGCCCGCAATTGGGCTTCGGCGACCGCGGCAACGTCATCGGCCGCGCCCGTCACGCGCACTGCCACCCAGCGTCCATCGGCGGCTTGAGCGCCCGCGCGCAGCGTGACCTGGTCGCCGTTAACAAGGCCAAGGGCGCCAAACGGCGAGTGGCAGCCGCCCTCCATGCGCCGCAAGACGTCGCGTTCGCAGCGCACGGCCAGCGCGGCAGCCGGGTCGGCGACAGCCTCCAAGCGCTGGCGCAAGTCACTGTCCTCGGCGCGGCACTGCAGCCCGAGCGCGCCCTGCCCCGCCGCCGGCAGCCACACGGTCGGGTCCAGGTCAAAGGCCAGCAGATCGCCCCAGTCCAACCCCAGCCGCGACACGCCGGCGCGGGCAAGGATCACAGCGTCGAGCGCACCACTTTTGGCCTTGCCCAGGCGCGTCGGCACGTTGCCACGCAAGAACTCAGCCTGCACCTGCGGCGCGTAGGCTTTGAGCAGCGCCATGCGGCGCAATGACGCGGTGCCGACTTTGGCGCCCGCCCGCAAGCCCATCGGCTGCTGCGGGTCGTGGGCGTGCCGCTGCACGAACAACACGTCGCCGGTGTCGGCGCGCGGCGGCACCGCAGCCAGCACCAGGCCCGGCGGATGCTCGGTGGGCAGATCCTTGAGCGAATGCACGGCCAGATCGATGGTGCCACCCAGCAGCTCGGCTTCGAGCTCCTTGGTAAAAAAGCCTTTGTCGAGCTGGTTTTGCAACGGGATATCGAGGAACCGATCGCCGCTGGTCTTGATGATGCGCAGTTGCACGCCGGCGGCGGTGCCGCCCAGCAGGGCCTGCACATGGTGCGCCTGCCACAGCGCCAGATCGCTGCCGCGGGTGCCAATGGTGGTCGCTTGAACCGGGTCGCTTTCGCGGGTGGAGTTTGTCATCAGGACCGGCTGGCGCGCGACGCAAAGGCGTGGATGGCCGGCAATGGCCCGCCCCGCCCGCGGTCCGGTCGCGCTGCACCGGCCCGCCCGCCTGATCTTGGCACGCCGCGGCCGGTTTGTGCCACGCCGGCGTCAGCCGCGTCAGGTCCACGTCACAGCGCGGGCACAAAACCGCCGTGCGGGTGCGCAGTTCGACTGTGCGCGTTGCCGGTCGTCCGCTGCGCTTGCTAGCTTGCACCCACGCCAAGCGTTGGCGTCCTTGGATCGGATGGGTCTGCTCAACCGCACTGTCATCGCGCGGACCAGGGGCGCGGTGCCGCGCGAGGCGGCGATCGCGGCCGATCTGCTGCGCCCAGCGGGCCTTCTGCCGCCGGCCCAAGTCGGCGCGTTCGCGGTGACGGCGTGGCGGCACGATGGCGCGCACCTCTTGTGGGTGTTGGAGCATGCGGGTGCCAAGGTACACGCTTTGGCTGGCCCGCGCAGCGACAGCGACGGCGCGTGGCTGCGCACCGCAACTTGGAACATCAGCTACCGCGACGGTGCGTTTTCGCCAGAGCTCGGCGATGTGCTGAGCGCGCTCGGTGCGGCGCTTCAGCAAGCCAGCGATGCGCTGCAGGTCGATGCCGCCGCGGCAACGCTGCGCTGGTTCACCCGACCCGACAAGGACGACGTGCTCGAGGTGTCGCCTGGCAAGAAGCTCTACGTCCGCGTCACCGACCACTGCGACGAAAAGTGTCTGTTTTGCAACGCGACCGAGGGCAACGCCAACATCGTGCCGAGCAAGACCGCGCTGCGCTCGCTGGTGGCGCGGATCCCGGCCGGCAAGCTCAGTCAGGTCATTTTTTCGGGCGGCGAGCCGACGCTGGTCAAAGCGCTGCCGGAGATGGTGGGCTTGGCCTACGCCGCCGGCGCGCGCCAGATCATCGTGCAGACCAATGGCGTGGCGCTGGCGCAGCCGGGGGCGCTGGAAGCCTACTTGCCGTACAAGGACCGACTGGGCATCGGTTTTTCGTTGCACGCGACCGACGCGCTGCTGTCGGCGCAGCTGCTCGACCACCCGGATTTGCTGCGCCACGACGCCAAGCTGACCGCCATCGACCGCGCAGTTGCCCTCGGTTTTCTGGTCAAGATCACCTGCGTGGTGATGCGGCCCAACCTGGCGCAAGTGCCGGCGTTTGCGCGCTGGGCCTGGGAACGCTGGGGCACTGGCCTCGCACGCTTGCAGTTCAGCTACGCCATGCCGCGCGGCAACGCCTGGCTCAACAAGCACCTGGTTCTGCGGTTTTCCGAGTGTGTCGGCCCCTTTGGCGAGGCCTTCGCTTTCGGCCGCGAGGTCGGCCTGCGCATCGAGACCTCACAGAGCTGCTGCGTGCCGCCGTGCGTGATGCCGGACGACGTCGGCCACTACGACATCTACGGCGATTTTGCGGGCACCGTCAGCGATCCCGAGCGCTGCAAGCCCTCCGAAGTCTGCGGCGGCTGCAACTGGGACCGCATCTGTGCGGGCGTGTGGAAGCGCTACATCGACGTCAATGGCACCAGCGAACTGCGCGCCGTGACCGACCGGCCCGAGCCGCCGGTGGCGATCGACGACTTCGTACAGCCTGAAGTGCTGGACCTGACAGACTGCTGAAGCGCCGGGTCAGGCGATGCCCGCCAGCGTCATGTCCAGATCGGCCATGCGCGGCGCCTTGTCGTGATCGGCCTGCGGCCGCGTGAACACCGGCACCGCCTTGCCGCCATCGGCCACCACCGCCTCGCCCAGCGCCCACGCCGCCAGCAACACGGCCGGCGTCACCGGCGTTTGCGCCGCCTGGGCCCAAGCCAGCGCCAACCGCAGCCCGAGCGCAAAGCCTTCGACCAGCTCGGCATGACCGCGGCGCAGCGTGGTGTCTTTGTCGAGCGGGATCGCGAACACCCGCGCCGCCAGATAGGTCTCCATCGCCGGCCCAAGCGCGGCCTCTGCGGACCCGAGCCAAGGCGGTACCAGCTCGCGAAAATCCTGGCCAAGCGCCGCCACCACCGCCTTGGGCCCGTCTTCGCCCGCCTGCAGCTCGGGCACCAGCGGCAGCCAGCGCCCATAGGCTGTCGCCAGCGCCTTGGTGTCGCACGCGGCCAGCCGCGCCTCCAGGTGGGCGCGAAACGCCAGAAACCGCCGCGGTGTCAGCGGCTGCAACCCCTGGGCGACGGCAAACTGCAGGCCACCTTCGGCCGTCAGCTCGTCGATGGCGTGGGCCAGGCGGGCAAAGCGGGCGAGCGGCGCCAGCGTCGCGTCGGCCACCACGTCCAGCAGCCACTCGCGCACTTGTGCAAATTGTCGCCACGGCACCGCGCGGTCGGCGTCCAGCCGCACGAGCTTATTGCCACTTTCGGCGGCGAACACCTGCACCGGCAACCGCCAGCCGCCCTCGGCGCGCGCGAGATCGACGGGATCGGTGTTGGCGGCCAACGCGGCACGGGCTGTCGGACACAGGGCCGAAAAGTACAGCTCGACGCCTGTCGGTGTCGCCACCGCGGCCAGCGGATAGTCGCCCGGCAGATCCGCGCCGGCCGCAGGCTCCGTCTTGCCTTGAGCCAGCGCTTGCGCGCCGCGCAACATCGATCGCTCGGCGTAACCAAACGGAAAGCCGCCCGCCGCATAGCCTTTGGCCGCCGACGCCGGCGCCGCCCGTAGGGCCCGCCGACATGCGCAGTCGTCGTTATCGCACTCAAAGGCATCAAATAAGGCGGGATAGGTCACGCGCATCGGATCCTCGGGCCGGGCGGCGCCGCGGCGGGCGGCTATGGTGCGGCAAGTGGCCGCAATCGCCAAGGTGGGGCGGCAAAACCTGCTTGCGCCCGCGGCCCGCCTCGCCGTATCGTGCGCCGCGCCCGCCATTGGCGGCACCACCAGAGGCCGTATGCTGTCGCGTTTTGCCGTGTCCCTGAACCTGTCCCTGCTCCTGTCGCTGGCTTTGCTGGGCCTGCCCGCTTGCGGCGAAACCGCCCCCGCCAAGAGCGCGGACGCAACCACAGCCAGCGATACACCAGGCGATGGCGGCACCGCCGAAACTGCCGGTCGCAGCACCAACGACGGCACCACCAGCGACGGCGCCAAAACCGATGGCAGCACGGCTGACGCAACCGTCGCACTAGACACCACAACCGTCGACACCGCCCAACCAGCGATCGACGTGCAGGGCGGCACCAGCGACCTGCTGCAGGGCGGCGAGTGGTTCTTTGGCGTGCAGCTGCCGCCATTTGGCGGGCTGACGCTGCCGTTCAAGATGACCGTCGTCACCCAGGGCGACAAGGACAAGGGCGGCGTCATCCTGGCTATGCAACTGCGCGCCATGAGCGCGGACCTGACCTACACCAGCGAGGCCATCGCCACCGCGCAGAATGCGCCCGTGGCCGCGGGTGGCGCGTTCAAGCTGACCTTTCCCAACATGGTGCTGCCGGCCAAGGCGTCGCCGACGTCCACCGACGTGCCACTGTCGATGGTGCTGGAGGGCAAGATCACCAGCAACCAGGTGTTCTGTGGCACCGTCGACGGCGAGGTGCCGCAGTTCTCGGCGATGCTGGCCGGCAGCACCTTCAAGGCCGTGCCGTGGGGCAAGCAGACCACGCCCTACGAGACCAGCTGCGCCGGCAACGTCGCCAAGATCTACAAGCCTCTCGACAAGTGCCCGGTGTTATTGCCCGGCGAAAACACGGTCACCAGCGCGGAGCGCAGCCGAACGTTTATCGTGCAACTGCCCAAGCAGGCGACGAGCGCGGAGGGCCTGCCTGTCATCTTCCTGTACCACGGCGTCGGCGGCAGCCCAGACGGCATGATCGAGATGAGTGGCCTATTGCCCGAACAAGCCAAGGGCGCGGGCTTTGTCATCGTCGCCCCGCGCTCCGAGCGCGACGCCAAAGGCAAGGCCGTCAACAAGACCGACTGGTACTACACTGCGTCGGCGTTTGACCTCGACAACCCGGATCTGGTGTTCTTCGACGACCTGAACAAGTGCGTTGGCGACCAGTGGAAGCTCGACAAGACCCGTGTGTACGCGATGGGCATGTCGGGCGGCGGGCTGATGAGCACCTTTTTGGCCGTGCACCGACCCAAGGCCATTGCGGCCGCGGCGCCGTTTTCGGGCGGCTACCTGCAACCGTGGCCTAAGGACGCCGGCAAGATGCCGTTCGTGTTCAGTTGGGGCGGGCCGACCGACAAGGCGTTTGAGCAGGATTTCGACAAGGTGGCGCTGAGCGCGCTCGACAAGCTCAAGGCCAATGGCAACTTCGTGGTCGCTTGCAACCACCTGCTTGGCCACAAGTGGCCCAAAGAAGGCGGGGCCTACGCAGCCGAATTCCTGCTCGCGCACAAACCAGGCGCGGACAAGCCGTTTGCCAATGGCTTGCCCGGTAGCTTTCCGGCCTACTGCAAGATTCTGTAGCGGATAGACCGGCCGGTCGCGCCATGCTGTTTCGCAACTTCGGCGGCATCCACCAGTTCGCGGTCACATGCGCCCGCGACCTGCAGCGCATCGACGACCTGGATCTGGCGCACTGGGCGGCGACTTCGGCGCCGACGTCCGACCTGTGCAGCGATCCGACGCTGGCCAGCGCGCTCGACCCGCTGGACACCGGCCGGGTGCGCGCCGGGCAACTGGTCGCCGCGCGTGCGTTCCTGTTCGCCCGATTGCGCGGCCGTGACCGCCTGGCCGATCGAAGTAGCTCGTTGTTTTTTGAGGAGTTCGACACCCAGTCGCCCGAAGGCCGGCTGATGCTAGCGACCGCCCGGCGGGTGGTGGCGGAGCTCGGCCGCGGCGGTGACGGCGCCGTGCACCTGGACGACGTGGTGGCCTTTGCGGCGTCGCGAACCAGCCGCCTGGCCAATGGCGATGGCGTAGTACCGGCTGCAGCGCTGGACGATCCCGAGTTGGCCGCCGCGTTGACCGACATGCTGGCCGTGGTGCCCGGGCGGCTGGACGCTTCGGGCCAGCCGGGCTTTGGCCGGGAAGAGCTGGATAATTTCGCCGAGCGGGCCCAGGCGTGGCTCGATTGGCGGCAGGGACGCGCGCAGGCCGAGGTCTGGGGAGCGGCCACTGAACATGCCGCCGCCGCGATGGATCGGCTGAGCAGCCCGCTGCAGATCTGGTTTGCGCTGTGCGACCTTGCGCAAGCCCAGGAGCAAGCCGGCGGCGTAGGTGCGGTCCACACGCCGCGCGACGACGAGTGGCCGGGCCTGGACTTGCCAGCCCTGCAACGGGCGCTGGGGCGCGTGCCGCTGTCGGCGCCGGTGCCGACGGCCGAGCTGGCGACGGACGCCTGGGTCCACCCGGCGCAACGCGCGGACGTGGCCCTGGTCCGCGCAACCTGCCCGGGCACGGCGGGCGCGGCGTGGACCCGCGCCACTTGGGACGCACTGCAAGCCGAACTGGCGCCTTGGCGAGCGTGGCGACAGGCCCAGCCGCCGGAGTCGTTCGACGCGCTTGGCCCCGAGCGGGTAGGCGCGCTGTGCGACCCGGAACTGCTGGCGGCGCTGCACGCGGCGGTCCAGTGCGACGCCGATGCGGCCGCCGAAGTCGACGCGCTGGGTGACCTGCAGCGAACCCTCGCGCTGCACCAGAGCTTGCTCGAGATCGCCAACAACTTCGTCAACTTCTCGGCCGTCTACGACACGACCCAGGTCGCGCTGTTTGACGCCGGATCGCTGGTGCTCGACGGTCGCCGCCTGGAGTTCTGCCTGCGGGTGGCCGACCGCGCCAAACACCGCGCGGTGGCGGAAGCTGGCGCCCTGCATCTGGTGTACTGCGAGGTGTTTGCGGCGGCGGGTGGCGCGGCGCTGTTCGAGATCGCGGCACCGGTGACGTCGGGCGAGGTCGGCAGAATCGCCGTCGGCCGGCGCGGCCTGTTCATCGACCGCAAAGGTGAGCAGTTTGACGCCCTGGTGGTGGACGTCGTCGACAATCCGGTGTCGATTGTCGAAGCGATGCGCGCGCCGTTTCGCCATGCCTGGCAGGCGCTGACCGACCGCGTGCAAGCAGTGGCCGGCACGGTGGTGGATCCCAAGAAGGGTCTGCTCGCGTTGCCGGACAAACCCGCGGACGCCGCCAAACCCGCCGATGCCGGCAAGACCGTGGACGGCAAGCCCGCGGAAGCACCCAAGGCGGCGCCGCCATCGTGGCAAGCGATTCTGGTAGGCGGCGGGCTGACGTTCGCCGCGCTCAGTTCCGCGGTGACGTATGCGGTGACGTCGCTGGCCCGGATGCGCTTGACGACGCTGGTGCTGGCCGTGGTGGCAGTGTGTGTGCTGGTGGCTGTGGTCGCAGGACTACTGGGCTGGCTGCGCTTGCGCCGACGCGACATGGGCGCGCTGCTCGAGGCCAACGGCTGGGCCATCAATGCGCGGATGAAGGTCACGCGGCGGATTGGCCTGTACTTCACGCGCCGGCCGCCCTTGCCCGCCGACGCGCGCTTGCAGCGGCCCGATGCGCTGGCGGTGTTCACCGCACCAGAAGACCGCCGCCGGGCGCGCACGCTGGCCGTGTGGATTGCGCTGTGGTCGCTGGCGGTGGCGCTGTATGCGTGGGTGCGGTACGCCGGTTGAGCCGAGGCTCAGGCGCAAACGCTGACGCTGACGCAGACGCAGACGCAGACACTGAGTCAGGGACAAGGTCAGGGACAAGGTCAGGGACAGGGACAGGCCCAGAGCCAGGCGCTGACACGGTCACAGAGCCTGAGCCTGAGCCTGAAGCGAAGCCTGACACTGGCTCAGGCACTGGTACGGCCACAGCAGCCGACCGGGCCCCACCGCCACCGCATCGCCAAAAACGCCGCCGCGGCGCCCACCCGGCCCTGGGGGATCAGAGGGCCGAGCGGACGCCGCGGTGCGCGCTGCAGTCGGTCGAATTACGGGGCGATCGCGAACGCCTGCACGCCGTACCAGCCGCTCGGCAGGTAGGCCTTGTTGTCCAGCACCAGCACCCGCGGCGACCAGTAGCCCTGAGTCGGCAGAAAGGCCTGGAACTTGGGCTGGGTTGGCGCCGTCACGTTCCACGCGGTGGTGCCCAGACCCGAGCCCAGGTGGGCGAACAGCACGCCGGCATCGGCTTGCAGATACGACACGCCCGCGCCCGCTTCGAGCGCCGTGGCCTGGGCCAGCTTGGCCGGGTCTTTGGCATCAAAGACCAGCAGCTGCGACTTGGGCGCCGAGGGGGCCTCGCCGGCCTTGGCGGTCGGCCAGTTCCACCAGTACGGCCACGTCGAGACGTACACCGCGTCGCCGTGGCGCAAGGTCGCACCGACCTGGTCGGGCAGCGCGATCTGCTTGGCGATCTTGGCCTTGCCACCGCCCAGCGTCACAGCGATGAGCACGTTCTCGATCTTGCCGTCCTCGGGCTTGCTGCCGGCTTTGGGCTGCCAGTCCAGGGTCACAGCGCTCTTGCCGTCGGCCGCGATGCCGACCAGGTAGCCGGGCACGTTGGTGGTATCGATGAGCTTGGGCTGCGCAGCGTTAGACACGTCGACTCGGTCGAGCCAGTACTCGCCGAACCACTGGCCGTCCTTGCCGACGGACTGCTTGTAGTGGCTGAGCGCCAGGGTCTTGCTGCCCGCCATCTGCGGATTCTGGACCCACGACGCGCCCTTGAGCTCGACGCTGCCGCCGGTCTTGGGGGCGTCGGGGTTGCCCAGGTCAATGGCGACGACTTTGGTGGTGAACGCCGGGTCGGTGTAGCAGGTCGGCACATACGAGCCATCGGTGCCGGGGCTGTCGGGCTTGTCAGGCGTGCTGCTGCCGCCGTCGGCGCTGTCGGTGCCGCCAGAGCCGCCACCCGAGCCGCCCGGATCGCTGGAGCCGCCGTCGGCTGCCTGCTTGGGGGTCGCGCGGCCAGAGCTCGGGGTGCTGCCAGCCGACCCGGTGGATCCGCCACCCGACATGCCCTGGCTTTCGCAGGCTTTTCCGGTCTGAACCTTGTACTTGACCTGGGTGGTGGTGGCGTAGAGCACGGCGCCGTTTTGGGCCAGCTCATAGGTGTTCCACCACACGTTGTCCTCGGCCTTGTAGGTCTGCTGGGGCTGCTGCCAGGTGCCGCGCGCTTTGGGCGCCTTTGGATCGGTGACGTCGAACACGCGCACCGAGCTGCCGTCGGACAGGTAGACCAGGCTGCCGTTGGCGTACAGCCGCCCATAGCCGTTCTGGATGGCCAGCGTACCGTCCGGGTCGAGTTCGTCGCTGCTGCCGGCCTTGAGCACGCGCAGTTCGGCGGTGCCACTCTGCCAGTCCTGCACCAAAGCCACCACGCGCCCACCGGCGATGATCGCCTCGGCTACCTCGGCGGCGAGATCGATGCCGCCTTGCTTCTTGGGCTTGTCGAGGTCGGCGAGGTCCACGACCTCGAGCGCCGCGTTGTGGATGCGGTAAAGGGTCTTCTTGGCCAGCAGGTTCTTGAGCTGGTACCAGTAGACGATGTCGCTCTGGAACAGCCCGCGCTTGGTCAGGCCACCCTTGATGTCGAGCGAGATGAGCTGGACACCGGGGGTCGCGCTGCTGCCGGGAGCGGGCTCCGCGCCAGTGCCGGTGCCGCCCTTGCTGCCGCCACCGACGACCGCGACGGCCAACAGATCGGGGGCAAGCGTCTCCACCTGCAGGCCGTAGTCGCTCTTGAGCGACAGCTTGCCGGCCCATTGCGGCTTCTTGGCGTCCAGCAGGTCCAGCACGTCCAGTTGCAGGTCGCTCCACGAGGTGCCGCGATGGCCGACCAGCCACAGGCCGCCGCCAAGCGGGCGAATCTGTGCGCCCCACACATCGTAGCCGCCGTTGGCCAGCGACACCTGGCTCGCCACCGCGATGGTCGCCGCCGAAGACAGGTCCAAGGCCGCCAGGTGCAGCTTCTGTGCGACCGGCGTGCCCTCGTCCGGGTCGCCGCCGCCGCTGCCTGAGTCGTCGGTGGCGCCGCTGCCGTTGACCGGGTCGCTGTAGGCGAGCACGGCTTGCGTGCCTTCGACCACCAGCCGCAGGCCGTTGTTGTTGGTCTTGCTGATGCTGGCGGTCTTGGTCCAGGCGCCGGCCGCGGCCTGCCAGGTCTCCAGCACGAAGGTGTAGCCGCCGCTGCCGCCCCAGGTCTGGCGAACGACCGCCATGCGCCCCGCGGCGATGCGATCGGCCTGCGCGATCGAGCTCGAGCTGTTGGCTGACCACACGTTCTTGACTTCGTGCACCGCGCCCACCGTCGGCTTGCCGGCGGCGTCGAGCGCGACCTGCGCCAGCCGCTCGTGCATGGTGCCGGTGTTGTTGCCGTAGACGTAGTTCTGCGCAGCGATCAGCACCTCGCCGGCCTCGATCGACGCGGCGAGCACGCCGCCCGGCACTTGCACCTCGCCGATCAGCGACAGCTTGCCGGCCGTGGCGAGGTCGAGCACGACCACCTTGGTGGTGTCGGCGGTGTAGCCGCCGCCCATGTAGCCCGGGTAGGCAATGCTCGCGCCACCCGCAGAAGCGCCGCCCTTGGTGCTGACCGCGACGTCGGTGGCGGCGCCGCCAGCCGCGAGTTCGGCACAGCCGTAGGGACCCCAGCAACCGCCCCACCACGGGTTCCAGCTGACTTGCGGCACCACCAGCACGAGCTTATCGCCGATGCGCTTACTGGCCGCGATCTGCCCGGGCACGGCCAGCGACGCGACCTCTTTGGGCTGCGCGCCGAGCGCAACCCGGCGCACCACGCTGCCCGACTTGGCGACGGGCTTGCCGGCATCGTCGGTCAGCTCGGCCACCTGGTTGACCAGCGCAATGGCTTCTTTGCCGTCGACGTACATCTCGTTGGGTTGGCCGATCATCGGCACCTTGCCAACGAGCTTGGGCGCCGCCGGGTTGGCGACGTCCACGACCTGCAGGCCGCGCCACTGGTTCAGGATATAGAGCGTGGTGCCGTCCAGCTTGGCGACGTCGCCCGCCTCGACTTTGGGCGCGGCGGTCTGGCCAGACTTGTTGTCGGCGGCGGCACCGGAGGCGGCCTCACCGCCGAGCGACGCCGACTTGCCGCCACCGCCCTTGCTGGCGGGCTTGAAAGACTTGAAATCCGCAGTGCTGCCAGGGGTCGCAGGCGGCGCGGCGCTGTCCTCGCAGGCGGCGCCCGCAAGACCGAGAACGGCAACCAGGCTCCATCGCCAGGTTCGCCAAGTGTGGGTGGTGTTTCGCATGGTGTCTCTCCTCGCCCGTCGCCTCGAAGGTAGGGCCGCCTGGGTGCTTTGCAAGGTCCATGCCAAGCTGCAATCCCGATTCAACCCATTGAAATATAACAACGACACCGCACGACGGCCGCACAAATATGTCGCCTAATTCAGCATGTGGAAATTTTCAACACGCTGTTGCTGTCCGGACCTCGCCAGCACTTGCACCGCATGCGGCCGTGGGCGACACTGCGCCGCGCCGCCGATCCACAACCACCCGGCGGGCAGGGGAAATACCATGGTCACCGGAAGTTGTCAGTGTGGCGCCGTCCACTTCAAGGCGGGCGCAAATCCAAACCCGAGCGCCCATTCTTTTTTAGGTTTGTAATTTCAAGCCATTGGCTAGCGGCCTTGGCGGCGCATCGACCGCCTGGCGGAAACTTTCATCCCAGGTATCCGACGCCCATGCACAACGCAGCC
>SXRM01000371.1 GCA_005792545.1 Pseudomonadota bacterium
ATGCACAGCGCCAGGCTACCAAAGACGCCGTACGACTGGCGGGTCTCGACGTGCTGCGTATCGTCATCGAACCGAACGCGGCGGCGCTGGCTTATGGCTTGGACAAGCGACCTCAAGGGCGCATTGCGGTCTTCGATATCGGTGGCGGCACATTCGACATCTCGATCCTGCACATGCACGCTGGGCTGACCGAGGTACTCGCGACCAATGGTGACACGCGGCTGGGTGGCGACGACATCGATCACGCCCTGGTTTCGGTGGCGGTGACACAGCTGAGCGCGGCAGGCGTCGAACTTGCCAGCGACGCGACTGCGCTACAAGTTGTTCGCAAGGGTATGATTCAACTCAAGATCCTGCTGTCGTCCGCGCAGACAGCCAGCGTGCTGCTGGCGCTGCCCGCGCGGCCCGCGGTCGAATTTAGCCTCGATCGCGCGGCTTTTGAGGCCATTATTGCCCCGATCGTCGAGCGAACGGCGGCGCCGTGCCAGGCAGCGATGCGCGACGCCGGGTTGCGGCCGGAGGACCTGGACGAGGTGGTGCTGGTCGGCGGCTCGACGCGGATTCCGCTGGTGCGGCAGCGCGTGCAGGCGCTGTTCGGCAAGCCCCCGCAGTGTGACCTCGACCCCGACTGTGTGGTCGCGCTCGGCGCCGCGGTGCAGGCGGACATCTTGACCACCGGCCGCCGCGACCAGCTGTTGCTGGACGTGATGCCGCTGTCGCTGGGCATGGAGACCATGGGCGGCGCGGTCGCCAAGATTTTGCACCGCAACAGCTCGATTCCGGCCACGGCGACCGAGGAGTTTACGACCAGCGTCGACAACCAGACGGGTGTGGTGGTGCACGTCGTGCAGGGCGACCGCGAGTTGGTCGCCGACTGTCGCAGTCTGGCGCGATTTGTGATTCCGATCACGCCCTTGCCGGCAGGTCTGGCGCGGGTCGCGGTGCGGTTTCTGGTCGATGCCAATGGAATTCTGCACGTCACGGCGCGCGACGTCAGGTCCGGCACCGAAAAATCCATCGAAGTGCAGCCAAGCTACGGCCTGAGCGACGCCGAGGTCGAGGCGATGCTCATTGCGGCGTTCGACCATGCCGAAGAAGATGTGGCACGGCGGCTTTTCGTCGATTCCCGCACAGAAGCGGAGACGCTGGTCGCTGCGACCGAGCGACAACTGGCGGGGCCGGCAGGTGGGCGCCTGGACGACGACGAGCGAGCGGACATCAGCGCCTGTGTGGCCAGCGTTCGCGCGAGTTTTGCCAGCGGCCAGGCCGAGGTGGTCCGCGCCGCCATGCGCGAGCTGAATGAAGCCACGCTGCATCTGGCCGAACTGGGCTTCGCGTCCGCGATCGACGAGCTGGCGCACAGCACCGCGGCCGAGGCGCTGCTGGCGCGTGGACCTGACCCCGCCTCGGTCAAGCCCCAGCACCACGCGTAATGGTGGCGGTCGCGGGCGACCAGGCGCGCGCGGCTTTGCGCGAGTGTCGCCTCTGCCCGCGCGACTGCCGGGTAGATCGCACGCTCGGTCCGCAGGGCGCATTCTGCCGTCTAGGGACTGAGGCCTGGGTCTACAAAGAGTTGCTGTCACACGGCGAAGAAGCCGCGCTCGGCGGGCCGACCTGGCTTGTCGACGTCGGCGGCTGCTCGTTGCGGTGTTTGTTTTGCAGCGAATGGGACCACGTGGTCCGGCCTGCGAGCGGCGACGCCCAGTTGCTAGATTCGGCGTGGTTTTCGGGTGTCCATCAACGACGCAAGCACCAGGGCGCCCGCACGGTGTCTATCGTCGGCGGCGACCCGACGCCCAGTGCCCCCGCGGTGCTGCTGGCGCGAGCTGGTATCGCCGATGCCCTGCCGCTGGTGTGGAACTGCAATGGGCTGGTCGGTGACGAGGCTTGGGACTTGCTGGCGCCCGCGGTCGCCGTTTGGTCGATCGACGTCAAGTTCGGCAACGCCATCTGCGCCGAACGGCTCTCCGGCGCGCGCGGCTTCGATAGCCTTGGCGAGGTCGACAAGACGGTCAGCCGGGCGCTCGCGAGACCGCGCAGCGCGGGGCTGCCTGCCGTCCTCTTGCGGCACCTGCTGATGCCGGGGCACCTGGACTGCTGTACGCGGCCAGTGGCGGATCGCCTGCGGGTGCTGCTCGCGGGTGTCGAGCCAGGCGCCGTCGTCGTCAACTGGATGACGGCGTATGTGCCACCGCTCGACCGCCGGACGCGAGCGGCCGCGCTGCCCGGCTGGGCGACCCATGCGGATGTTTCACAAGGGGTTGCGGTTGGTCGCGCGCGGCTGGCGCCCTGGCTGGTGGTGGACGGCCGCTGATCCCAATCAGTCAATCAGACACTGCACCAGCTGGTCCTTGCAGTCGCTCTGCAGGCAATTATCCGAGCACTTGGGGTCGGGCGAACCGGCGCATTTGGGCTGGCACTTCTCGATCTGGCAGGTCCAGACGGCGTCGAGCAGCGACACCGCTTTGGGCGTGCTTTTGCCCATGCACGCAAAGCCACAGCTCTCGTTGTTCTTACAGTTGTCAATGCATATCAGGGTGTTGCTGCAGGTTTCCACGCCAGGAGTCGGCCCGGCGAAGCAGGTCGCGATGTCTGGCAGGCACGACTTGGTCTGCGGCTGGCTTACGCAACTCAGGATATTGGCGAACTTCTTCTGCTCCGGGAAGCTGGCGTTGGCGTAGCACTTGGCGCTGATGGTCAGCAGCTTGTCTTTGTACTGCTGCGAGCACGTCCACGTGTTGGCGCAGGTGTCGCTGCCCGCCGCGGCGTTGCTGGTGCAGGCCAGAAACTGCGAGGTGCAGTACTTGCCGACGCAGCCTTCCATGCACGACTTGTCCGTAGCCTTGGCGCACAGGCTGGTACACACCGCTGTCTCACACTCGCGCAGCGGCTCGAACAGGAACTGCGAGTAAAGTGACCCGTCCTTGGCCGCGCTGTTGATGCATTCAGTCGTCGGGTGCACATCGCCGCACGACTCGTTTTGATACAACCACAGCGACAAGCACGAGCCGATGGGGCCACCATAGATGTCGGCGTCAGCGGCATACGGCAAGTCGGGTGGGTACCCTTGCCAATCGGGCACCACCAGGCCATCGACCACGGTCAGTTCGCCATTGCCGCTGTCGCTTCCCGAGTCCGTCTGGGTGACGTCGGGCAAGCCGGTGTCCGCGCTACCTGCGTCGGTGACCGTCGTGTCCGGTGCGCTGCCGTCTGGCGCGAAAACGTCGGTGACGCCCGTATCGAGAGCGCCACCATCGACCACCGCCGTGTCGACTGGCCCGCCATCCACAGATCCAGCGTCCACCGGGCTGGTGTCCTCAAGCCCGGTGTCGCCTGGGACAACGTCCACCACAACGGCGTCGGGCGGTGTGACGGTGTCGTCGGGCGTCACCACGTCGATCGGCGGCATGCTATCGATGGGCGGCAGCGCGTCGATCGCTGGCTCGCCGTCCTCAGGCTGGACGACACCATCGCCGGGCTCGGTCCCCGCATCCGCGGCGGCATCCGTACCTGGGTCGCTGTCGACGGGACCGACATCGGCCTTGGCGTCCGGCGCAGGCGGCAGTTCAGGCCAGCCAGCGAAGTCTGCTTTGCCGTCAAAGGTGTACGGCGTTGTTTGGTCGGGCCCCGCGTCCGCAGGTTGGCTGTCCGCACCACCCGCGTCGTTGACCGCGGCGTCCAGTTGCGCGTCATCCGGCGGCAAGCCGCCGTCGGGCAGGATGATCACAACTTCCGCAGGCCCAGCATCGCCCTGCGTTTCAAGCTGTGCGCCATCGGCCGTGCCAGCATCTGCCGACACGGCTTCTGCGCTTGACGCTGAGTCTGGTGCAAAACCACTGTCTGGCGTGGCGCTGGTTTCAGCACCGCCCGACGGCGCGACTTCTGCTGCCGGTGCTTGCCAGGTCTCAATCCAGGTCGGGCCGCCGTCCGGTAGCGCGCGATCGCTGCCGCCCACGGGCTTGCCGGCCTGAGCGCCGCCCACGAGCGCGGGACCCTCCGCTCCGCCTTCAGCCTGCCAGTCCGTGCAACCGGCGACCACGAAGCAGGCGACTAGGATGCTGAGGCGGTGGGCGGTAAGGATGCTGTTGCGCACGGGCGGCCCCAAGGTCGGCAGTGGTCGCCGGCAAACCGGCGACGGCATGGTAGCCCAAAGGCCGCAGCGTGCGAATTTGCGAAAAAGAGTGCAGTCCGACGTCGCGTCACGGCCTGCAGGCGATGGGCTAGAACTCGGCCGGTGTCTTGCCGGCGGGATAGCGACGCTGGCGTTCGCGGCCTTCGCGCCGCTCGTTGGTGATCTCGAACTGGCGCGTGACCTTATCAACCGCCGCATCAACCGCCTTGGGCAGCTTCTGGCTGAACGCCCGCGCCACGATTTCCTGGTCGCCGAGCAATGCTACCGTGACGGCAAAGCCGACCGGTTGTTCTTCGGTTGTCACACGCGCCGCCACGGGCTTGCCCCAGCGCTGCTCGATCTTGCCGAGCTTGGCTTCGAGGTGCTTGCGAACAAAGGCCTCGTTGGCGTCGGTGCGATTCTGGGGCGACAACTTGTTGACGACAGTCAGTTCCATTTCCACCTCCGCGGGCGCTTTGGCTTTCGCTGGGCATGCCGCGCGGTGTGCGTCGGCCTGGCCCAAACGGCAGCGCCAACCGGCCCGCCGCGTGTCAGCCTACCCGAAATGCATGCAAGTTGACACTGGCATCCATCAAGGCCCCGGACGGTGCGTTGCACCGACCGCAAGGCCGCCGTGCAGGGCATGGTCGAACAGCGCGGCCAGCCGCGTGTAGCCGTCGCGGCTCAAGTGCACCCGATCCGGTGTGCCCAGTCCCGCGCCAACCCAGCGACGCATCGCACCTGGGCCGCCCATCGCCGCCTGGGCGTCCCAGTGGCCACATCCGGCAGCGGTCGCGGCCTTGCGTTGCACTTCGATGACCGCGGCGGTGCGCGCAAAGCCCACCCACTTCCGGCCCTCGCGGTGCAGGCGGTCGCTGGGACCGACGATCAGGCACGCCGCCTGGGGCGCTGCTTTGCGTACCCGCGCCAATACCCGCTGCCACACGGCCAGATAGCTGGCGTCGTCGTTCTGGGGATCTGCGATATCGTTAGTACCGTAGGCAAACACCACCAGATCGGGCGACCGCCACCCCAGCTGCTGCGCCCACGCCGCCTCTGCCCAATGCAAGTGAATCTCGGCCTGCATGCCCGGGATGCCCAGCTGATCCACCACCACGCCGCCTTTGCTGCGCTCAAACACCGCGCCGTCGATCCCCACCTTGCCGTTACCCATCGGGGTCAGACGCAGGGTGTGCGGACCCTCGGGCACCGTCCAAGACTTGCGCACGACCGCGGCTGGTCCGCGCCCCGTGAGCACTTGGGCTGCACCGTCCAGTTCGATGTTCACGTCGCCGCAGTCCGAACAGGTGCGGTACCACAACTCGAGCCTGTCGGCGCTTCGCCCCTGCGCGCTGCTGGTGGTGGTGCGGATTTCGGCCCAATCGGCCGCGCTAGTGCTCTCCATGCGAAAGCCGGCGAGGCCATGGTCGCCAACTGCCGGACCCTGGACTTTGAGGTGGCGAACGATGGCCCAGGTCGGCGTGGCGTCGGTCGCAATATCCTGGTGCCGATAGCCCAGATTCCACCGCGCCGGCAGCACGAAGCCGTGCCCCGCATCGCCATAGCGGCCTTGCAGTCGGCGCCGCAATTCGCCGGTCCACAGGTCGGCGGCGGTATGCGATGCACCATAAAACGCAATCCTCGCGGAGCCTTGACCCTGCACAGCGCGCTCAAGCGCGGCCCACCACGGCCGTAGTGCCCGACCGCCGGGATCGAAGACCGCAACCGCAGACCCAAGGCCCGGCGTCAGCGCCTGCAACGGCGGATGGCGAATCGGACTCACCGGTGATGGCGACGGCTTGCCCTGCGATCGGGGACGCTTGGCCGCCTGGGCGCCCGCGGCCACCAGCGCACACAGCGCCGCAGCCGCGCATGCAACGGCCCGACGCCATACACCCATCGGCCGGTCAGCCAGCGAAGTTACTGTTGGCAAACTGCCAGTTGACCGCGCCCCAGAACCCTTCGACGAACTTGGCGCGCAGGTTCTTGTAGTCGATGTAGTAG
>SXRM01000372.1 GCA_005792545.1 Pseudomonadota bacterium
AACCTTGTATAGTTCACTGATTAGTTCGCCAGGTGTCACGGCGGGCCGCCGCAGATCACAGGTCTGCGGCAAACCAGTTGATCGCGGTAGGCATTATCTGTCAACTGTTTCGGAGGTTAGCGATCTAGCGATCGCCCTGCCACCTGGATGAAATTCTGTGGCTTGCGGCCGAGCGTCACGGTACGCTCGCCAATGTGAAAATGGCGGCCGGCGACAGCCCCGGCGGTCCCTTCCAGCCAGTTGCGCTTGCTGCCAGCGTTGGGATCAACGATGGGCGATGCGGTGCCGGGGTTACTCGGCACGCCATCGTCGGACTCACGCTGTGTGAACCACCACCACGCACCCGCGCCGAGGGCGACGCCAATCAGGACAACGACGATGACCATTGTGCGCCTTGCTTTTGGTGCGAATGCACCCGCTATTCGTCGCGGCGCCTATCGGCGCCGTCTACGTAAAACTGTAGCCTCAGGCCCCAGACCGCCGTCGCGACCGATGCCGCACGAGCGATGAGCGAGCGACACCACGGCCGTTCGGAGTCGGACGGCTGCAGCTACCGGGCCGCCTCCGGTAGCGAAGTCACATACATTTTCACCGTGCGTCCGAATGGTGTCAAGTTCCAGGGCCTTGGTATGTATACTGATTGTGGCATATAGATGATCCGCAGCCTGGTGCGGCAGCGATTTTTCGCGACGGGTTCAACCTGCGCGTTCGTGCGCCGACTCGCCAAATGAGGGGAATTGCCGGCAAGTGTAACGATCCGTGATGATTCCGGCGGTTGCACACGCCTCGCCACACTTGTTCTGCCACGATCCTGCTGCGGCACCGTTGCCGATAGGGTTCATTGCGCCAAATGGCCTCAAATCCCAAAGTCGAACCCGCACGTCCCCGTTCGGTCCACCCGACAGGCCGCTACGCCGCGCTGCAAGTCGATCCCGCCAAGTCCGAGCGGATCCCGGGGCTGTTCACGTCTGGTTCCGGACTGTTCTGGAAGTTCATGGTCGCCCTTGTTGCGGTCGTCGCTGGCACCTCGCACCTGACCCGCTGGTGGGTGCTCCGCGACGAGAAGTCCGCCACGTCGCCGATGCCGGCCGCGGTGCAGGCGGCTCCAGCGCCCGCCGCGACCCCAGCGGCATCGCCCGCTGTCCTTGACACCCCGCAAGCGGACTCGCCCTGGCAATTGGTGGACCCCGAGCCGGTCTTCGTCGAAGGACAGGCGATGCCGCTGCGAGCGCTCGTGCGCGTGCCCGCCACAATGAAACCGCGCAAACACCCCTTGGCTGTTATCGTGCACGGCACGCACGGCCTCTTTCGCCACGGCGACAATGTCGACCGCTGTCCTGAACCGGGAGGCAGTCGCCCACGAGGCTCAGCGCTGGTCAATTCCGCCGCAGGCATGGTCTGGATTGCCGACGCACTGGCGGCACAAGGCATGGTCAGCGCGATCCTGGATGCCGGCGCGGTCACCTGCGTGTTCGGCCTGCCCGGGGCGCACAAGCGCAAAGAACTTGCTCTGGGGCTGCTCAAACGCTGGTCTGGCTGGCAGACTCGAGGCGACGGACCGCTTCCGTCCGCGGTTATGGATGCCGCCGATCTCAACCGGATCGTGCTGGTCGGGCACTCGTCGGGCGCAGACGGCGTTGCGCTGGTCGCCTCTGAGCTGGCACACCCCCGCAACCCGCTCGCGGGTCAGGTGCAGGCCGCCGCGGCGTTGTTGATCACGCCTCCCGATTTCGTCCGGCTGCCCCACATGCCATGTCCCGTTGCGGTATGGGTGGCTGGCTGTGACGGCGATGTCGGAGCCGGCACGGGCGAACGCATGTTTGAACGCTGGGCCAGCGCCGCCGCCGGTCAGCAGAGCGTGTTGTGGACGGCCAGCGGCGGTGTGCACAACGCCGCCAACGATCAGTGGCGCGATGAAGTCAGCGACGGCGCCACCTCGCCCTGCGCAGCCTCGGTCAAACTCGGCGTGCAAGCTGACCGCGCCTTGTTGGGCGCAGCAGCTGCCGCATGGCTGGGTGCGGTCGTGCGCCGCGAGACGCCGCCAGCGTGGACGACTGGGTCAGGTGCGGCCCCGCAAGCCGCAGGTCCAGGCGCGGCCAATTGGAAAGTGCGTGCGCAGCCGTAAGGGGCTGGCCAATCCTGCAAAAAAGCCTTGCCTCCCAGATGCGTCGCCCTTACACTACCGCCCCCGCGCAGCGCCCCGGCAAGCCCGACGGTGCAGCAACGGACCGGCAATCGCCGGAAATCAAAGCACAAAGCGGGGGCGCACGCCCCCGCGCCAACGCACGCCCCGGCGTGCAATGCCTTCCGGCAACAGGTGCCGGCGCGCGTTGCACGCATCCTCCGTGCTGGTAGGGCGCCCGACTGCGCAGGCCGTCGGACGTGATGACCAGTGCACCGCGGGGCGGAGGTCCAACGGAGAAACTGGAGTCCCTGTCCATGAACAACGTCACTGTCCGCGACATGCTCGAAGCCGGCGCCCACTACGGTCACCAGACCCGGCGCTGGAACCCCAAGATGAAGCCGTACATCTACGGCGCCCGCAACGGCATCTACATCATCAACCTGGGCCGCACCGCCAAGCTGCTCAAGGACGCCCAGCACTTCATCTCGCGCCTGACCAGCAAAGGTGAGCAAGTGCTGTTCGTCGCCACCAAGCGCCAGGCCCGCGACATCGTTCGCGAAGAGGCCGGCCGCGCCAAAATGCCGGTCGTCGCGCACCGCTGGCTCGGCGGCACGCTGACCAATTTTCGCACGGTCAAAAGCTCCATCGAGAAGTTGGTTGAGCACGAGCGCGCGCTGGCGCCCGAGATGGCGCACCGTCGCCCTAAGAAAGAACTGGCCGCCATCTCCAAGGACCGTGACAAGCTCATCCGCAACATTGGCGGCTTGCGCAACATGCCCGCCATCCCGGGCGCGGTGTTCGTGGTCGATCCGGTCGAGGAGCACATTGCGGTCGCTGAGGCTCGTCGCCTCAAGATCCCGGTCATCGCGGTCTGCGACACCAACGCCAACCCAGATCTGGTCGATTACGTCATCCCGGCTAACGACGACGCCATGCGGTCGATCCGCCTGTTCGTGCAGGCCGCTGCTGACGCTTGCCTGACCGGTCTGCAGATGTCGCGCGACACCATGAGCCGCGATTTCGAGGGCGCGCCGTCGCAGGCTTCGCTCGAAAACGTCGAGATCATCCGCAAGCCGCGCCACGAGAAAGCAGTCGAGGAGATCGCGGCTGTGGACGAAGAGGCGTAGCACCTCGCCCGCTTTGCTTTGTGGGTACACCGAGTCGGTCGTGCCTGCCCGTTAGCTACCATTGCCAATCACCCGGTCGAAGCGGAATGCGCTTTGCGCACCGTGTGCTACCGGACCAGGAGTTCACCATGTCCGTTGTCACCCCTGCCGCCATCAAGGACCTGCGAGAGCGCACGGGCGCCCCGATGGGCGACTGCAAGAAGGCCCTGGAAGAAAGCGGCGGCGACGTCGCCAAGGCCATCGAGTTCTTGCAGAAGAAGTCCATGGCCAGCGCGGCCAAGAAGGCCAGCCGCATCGCCGCTGAAGGTCGCGTCGGCGCCTACGTGCACCACGACGGCAAGACGGCAGTGCTCATCGAAGTCAACTGTGAGTCGGACTTCGTGGCGCTGACCGACGACTTCAAGGAGATCGTCAGCAGCCTGTGCTTGCAGATCGCCGCCATGTCGCCGCGCTGGGTTCGCAAGGACGAGATTTCCGAGGGTGACCTGGCCAAGCAGCGCGAGATTTTCGAGGCGCAGGTGCGCGAGCTCGGCAAGCCCGAGGCGCTGGTGCCCAAGATTGCCGAGGGCAAGCTCAACGCGTGGTACGGCGACACCGTGCTGCTCGAGCAGTCTTACGTCAAGGACGACAAGCTGACCGTCGGCAAGTGGCTGGCGGAGCGCGTCGGCAAGATCGGCGAGAACATCGTGGTGCGGCGCTTTACCCGCTATGAGCTCGGCGAAGGCATCGAGAAGCGCCAGGATGATTTCGTCGCCGAAGTGGCCCGCATGGCGCAGGCGTAGACAACTACCGGTCGCGCAGGGCTTGCCCCTGGCGCGAAGTTCCCAAGAAGCACGAAGCCCGCCTGTGGCATGGCGTCCACAGGCGGGCTTCGTCGTTTTTCTGTCTAAGAGGGTGTGGCCAAAATCCCACCCAGCTACGGCCAAAGATCCTGGACATCTCGCGGCTTACGTCCTCCCTGCCCGGGTTAATTGGATACTGGCTCGGTCGGCGCACTTCAAGTGCGCCTCGGTCGGTCGCTCCTGGCGCGCTCGCGATCTGCCTGCAGGCTCTTCGACCTCGCCGCGGGCGCGATTTAGCCACACCCTCTAAGTTACGGACAGTTCGGAATGGTAGTGTGGTTGCACGCACCGGTGGCAGCGTCACACGCGTCCGCCGTGCAGGCATTCTTGTCGTCGCAACCATTCTTGGCGCCGGCGCAGGTTCCGCCGCTGCACGCGTCGCTGTCGGTGCAGTAGTCGCCATCGACGCACGGCGCCGAGTCGGTCTTGGGCGTCCACTGCGCTGGCGCCTTGGCACCGTCGCAGACGCTGCAGGGCGCGCTGGTGCTGGCCACGCCGTTGCTGTAGCACACCTTGTTGATCTCACAAGACAGTGCCGTCGCGCGCACTTTGCGGATGCGCTGGTTGTGCGCATCGGCAATCCACAGCCAGCCTTGGCCGTCGAGCGCCACGTTGTCCGGGAAGTAGAAGCGCGCCTGTGCCGCGGGGCCGTCTTGCCAACCGGCAATGCCCGACCCCGCCCAGCTGGTCACCTGACCGCCGGCAATCTTGCGCAGGCGGTGGTTGTAGCGATCCGCGATGTAGATGGCGCCATCGTGGCCGACTGCGACACCCCACGGATACTGGAACCGCGCATTGGCGAGGTCGCCATCGAGCAGGCCGGCGATGCCCGACCCCGCCACCGTGGTGACAACCCCGTCTGGGGTGACCTTGCGGATGCGGTGGTTGTTGTAATCGCTCACGTAGACATTGCCCAGGCTGTCCAGCCCGACGCCAATGGGCAGGCTGAACTGCGCCTTGGTGCCGGTGCCGTCCGCGTAGCCGTTGGTGCTGCCGGCCAGCGTCGTGACTTTGCCCTGCGGCGTAATCTTGCGAATGCGGTGATTGCCGTAGTCTGCCACATAGGCGACGCCAGCAGGCGTGACCGCAATCGAGTACGGCGTATTGAAGCGGGCCTTGACCCCAGTGTCGTCGACCAGACCGGCCGAGCCGTTGCCTGCGAGGCTGGTCACCGTGCCGTCCAGCGCCACCAGTCGAACCGCATGGTTGTCGCGGTCGACTACGTAAAGCGTCGTCGTCGGCCCGAACGCCAGGTCCGCCGGTCCATTGAACCAGGCTTGCGCGCCCTTGCCCTCAGCGTACCCCTGGTTGCCGGAGCCTGCGAGGGTCGAGACCGTGCCGTCCGCTGCGATGGCGCGAATGCGGTGGTTGGCAGTGTCGGCGACGTAGGCGACGCCGTTTGCCGAGACCTCGACGCCCAGTGGGTAATGGAACGACGCCACACCCGCGGCACCATCCTGGAAGGCTGCATTGCCAGAACCGGCAACTGAGACCACCGTGGTGTCCGTGCCTGCGGTGCACTTGCCGATTGCGCAGATATCGCCCTTGGTGCAGGCATTGCCGTCGTCGCAGGCAGCCGTGTTGTTGGTAAACACGCAGGCGTTGTTGGTGCACGCGTCGCTGGTGCAGCCGTTCTTGTCGTCGCACTGGGCGTTTTGCGTGCAATAGCCGTTGCAGCCAATGATCTTGGCGTGCGAGCACGCGGCAGTGGCCTTGTCGCAGGCGTCCGTCGTGCACGCGTCCTTGTCGTCGCAGTCCAGGTTGGCCGCTGCGCATGAGCCGCCGGAGCAGGCGTCGTTGACCGTGCAGTACTGGCCGTCGCTGCAACCGGCGCCGTCGGGCCGCGTGCTCCAGGCGCTCGCGTTCTTGCCAGCATCACAGGCCTGGCAGTCGTTTTTGGCATTGACTGCGCCGTTGACGTAGCACAGGCCACTGATGGCGCAGGGCTTGGTGGCGTCGACCACCTGGCGGACGCGGCTGCCGTCAAAGTCTGCGACCCAAACGAAACCCTGCTCGTCAACCGCAACGCCTGTGCTGTTGCTGAATTGCGCCTGGGCCGCGTTGCCATTGGCGAAGCCATAGGCGCCAGTGCCGGTTAGCGTAGACACCACGCCAGATGACGAGATGCGGCGAATGCGCTGGTTGAGGCGGTCGGAGACCGTCAGCGTGCCAGACCGATCCCAGGCCACGCCCCATGGACCGTAGAACACCGCCTGGTTGGCGTTGCCGTCGAGGAAGCCTGCGTTGCCGGTGCCCGCGACCGTGCTCACCACGCCTTCTGGGGTGACCTTGCGAATGGCGTTGTTGCTGTAGTCGCCCACGTACAAGTTGCCGGCAGCGTCCAGGGCTGCGCCGCGCGGGTTGTAGAACATCGCAACGCCTGCCGCACCGTCCTTGAGGCCGGCGACGCCGCTGCCAGCGAAAGTCGTGACAACGCCCTTTTCGAGCTTGCGGATTCGCTGGTTGTTGCCGTCGACGATGTACGTGACACCGCCGCCCGTGGTAGCCGTGGCAATCGGTCCGTTGAAGCGCGCCACCGAGATGGGGCCGTCAATGTAGCCACCGACGCTGCCCGCGACCGTGGTCACTTCGCCATTGCTCGGGTCGATTTCGCGGATGCGGTGGTTGCTGTAGTCAGACACCAGCAGCTTGCCGGCTACCCACTCTATGCCCGTCGGGTTGTAAAAGTAGGCCTTCGCACCATTGCCATCGACGTAACCGGCGCTGCCCGAACCTGCCAATGTGGTCACGTTGCCCTTGGCGTCAATTGCGCGCACGTTGTGGTTGCTCCAGTCGGTGACGTACAGAATGCCGGTCGGGCTGCGCACAAGATCGAGCGGGCGGTTGAACCGCGCCGCAGCACCCTGACCGTCCTGGTTGCCGACAACGACTGCACCGACAAAGGTCGATGTGATCACCACGCTGCTGGCGGCACACTTGCCCCCCTGGCAGGTGTCGCTGAGCGTGCAGGCGTTGCCGTCGTCACAGGCAACGGTGTTGTTGTTGTTCTGGCACTTGCCGGTCGCACAGGTGTCGGTCGTGCAAAGGTTCTTGTCGTCGCAGTCCGCGTCCTTGGCACAGTTGCCGCCGCAGCCGACGATGGCGGTGTGGCTGCAACCGCCAGTCGTGGGATCGCAAGCATCCGCAGTGCACGCGTCTTTGTCGTCGCAGTCCGCGGTCTTGCCCGGGCTGCAGGTACCGTTGGCGCAGGTATCCGCAGTCGTGCACAGGTCGCCATCGCTACACGCGGACCCATTGGCCGCCGGCGTGAACTGGCTACCGCTCGACTTGGGATCGCAAGCCTGGCAGGCATTCTGCGGGTTGGTCGCACCGGCCACGTAGCACTTGCCGGCGACGGCACAGTAGCTGCTTGCATCGCGGACGCGGCGGATGCGGTGGTTGTTGCCGTCGGCCACGAAAACATAGCCACTGGCATCGACGGCGACGCCCGCCGGATAGTTGAACCGCGCGCCGCTGGCGACGCCGTCCAAGGTGCCCGCGTTGCCGTCGCCAGCCCAGGTCGAGACCACGTTGCCGGCCAGTCGGCGCAGGCGGTGGTTGTAGCGGTCGGCGATGAGCAAGCTGCCGTCAGCCAGCCGCGCTGCGCCCCACGGGTACTGGAAGCGTGCCACGCCCGCGGCGCCATCGAGCATGCCGGCGACGCCCGACCCGGCGATGGTGGTCACCGAGCCATCGAGCGCGACCTTGCGGATGCGGTGGTTGTAGGTATCCACGACAATCGCGTTGCCTGCGGCATCGACGTAGACGCCCATCGGATACTGGAAGCGCGCTTGGGCGCCGGGGCCATCCTGGAAGCCGGCATTGCCATCGCCCGCCAGCGTGGTGACGACGCCCTTGTCGGTGACGCGGCGGATCCGGTGGTTGTAGGTGTCTGCGACCACGATGATGCCGCCCGGGCCCACGGCGACGCCGTGTGGCAGGTTGAAGCGCGCAGTGGCGCCCGTGCCGTTCTGGAAGCCGCCAATCCCCGCGCCGGCCAGGCTGGTGACATCGCCGCCTGACGTGACCTTGCGGATCGTGTGGTTGCCGGTATCGACGACAATGACGTCGCCTTGACCGTCGACCGCCAGGAAATACGGCGTCTTGAACTGAGCGCTCGCGCCCTTGGCGTCGAGCAGGCCGGGGCTGTTCTGCCCAGCGAGCGTCGTCACCGCGCCGTCTGGCGCTATTTTGCGGATGCGGTTGTTCGTCGAGTCCGCAACGTACAAGTTGCCGGCGGCATCCGTCGCCGCGCCGTACGGCAAATTGAACTTGGCCGCTATGCCTTTGTCGTCGCCAAACCCGGCGCCCGAGCCGGCAAACGTGTCGACCCACAGCTTGTCGCCGGCCGTGCAAGTGCCATTGTTGCACAGGTCGCCGACCGAGCACGCGTTGTTGTCGTCGCATGCCGCGGTGCTGTTCGGCGCGTTGCTGCAGCCAGCGCTGGCGGGGTTGCACGAGTCGGTGGTGCAGGCGTTGGCGTCGTCGCAGTTCTTGGCTGTGCCGACACACGTCGGCGCGCCGGTCGGGCTCTTGCCCCCGCAGGCGTCGCCACTGGTACAAGCGCTGCCATCGTCGCAGGTGGCGGTTGCGACCTTGCCCAGGTTGACGCACGCCCCGGTCTTGCCGTCGCAGCTGTCGTCGGTGCACTGGTTGTTGTCGTTGCAGTTTTTGGCGGCGCCGCTGTTGCACTTGCCGGAGCCGCACAAGTCCGGGCCGCTGCACGGGTTGCCGTCGTCGCAGGCGATGGTGTTGGGCAGGCTGACGCACTTGCCGCCCTGGCAGCTCTCGTCGGTGCATGGGTTCTTGTCGTTGCAGTCGCCGGCGGTGTTGCAGTAGAAGCCGCAGCCGGCGATGCCGTTGAATTTGCACAGTCCATCTGCGGGGTTACAAAAGTCCTTGGTGCAGGCCTCGCCATCGTCGCACACCTTGGGCTTGCCGGTTGCGCACTTGCCACCAGTGCACTGGTCGCCGGTGGTGCAGGCGTCGCCGTCATCACAGAGCAGGTCGTTTTCCGTGGCCGTGCACCCAGTCGCCGGCACGCACACGTCGTCGGTGCAAGCGTTGCTGTCGTTGCACTTGACGGTGGCGCCGGTGCACTTGCCATTGACGCACGCATCCGACGTCGTGCACTTGCTGTTGTCGTCACAAGCCGCGCTGTTGGTCTTGACGACGCACTTGTTGGCCTGGCAGGTCTCGTCGGTGCACACGTTCTTGTCATCGCAATCGGCGTCCTTGCCGCAGTTGCCGCCGCAGCCCATGATCGGCGGGTTGCTGCAATTGGCGTTGGCCTTGTCGCAGACGTCTGCCGTGCATGCGTCGCCGTCGCTGCACGCCTTCTTTGCACCAGCCACGCACACCTTGTTGTCGCACTGGTCGTTCTGCGTGCACGCGTCGCCGTCGGCGTCGCACGGCGAGGCGTTGGCGATGTGCTGGCAGCCCGACTTGGCGTCACACTTGTCGATGGTGCACGGATTCTTGTCGTCGCAATCGAGCGGCTTGCCGGCGACGCACTTGCCGGTCGCGCACAGGTCGTCTGGTGTGCAGTTGCTGCCGTCCGCGTCGCACGCCTGGCCTTCGAGAGGCTTGGCGTCGTAGGCACAGTTGCCGCTGGCGGCGTCGCAGCTGTCCTTGGTGCACAGCTCGTTGTCATTGCAGACCTTGAGCTTGCCCGCCACGCACACTTTGTCCTGGCACTGATCGCCGACTGTGCAGGCGGTGCCGTCGGCGTCGCAGGCAGCGTCATTCGCGACGTTCTTGCAGCCGGCCTTGGGGTCGCAGCTGTCGTTGGTGCACGGGTTCTTGTCGTCGCAGCTGATGCCGGCGCCGGCCTTGCAGACACCGGCCGCGCAGGCGTCGTCCGCGGTGCACACGGTGCCATCGGCGTCACAGGCTTTGCCGTCTTTCTCGTTGACCTTTGCGCATTTGCCGGTGACCGGGTCGCAACTGGTCTGTGCGCAGGCGCTATCGGTCGAGGTGTCGCAGGTCACGACCGATGTCGCCTTGATCTTGCACGCGAAAGTCGCACCCGACTTGTCGCAGTACAGCGTGCCGTTGCACAGGTTGCCGTCTTCTTTGCTGGCGCAATCGGCATCTTTTTCGCACAGGCAGACCGAGGCCGCGCCCTGGCACTTGCCGTCCGCACAGACATCG
Organism: Pseudomonadota bacterium; assembly: GCA_005792545.1. Taxonomy (GTDB): domain Bacteria; phylum Myxococcota_A; class UBA9042; order UBA9042; family UBA9042; genus SXRM01. The sequence goes on from SXRM01000372.1 coordinate 10,248, forward strand.
CTGGGCGTGCACGGGTTGCCGTCGTCGCAGGCCGCGGTGGTGTTGGTGTTGGTGCAGCCTTTGGCTTTGTCGCAGGTGTCGGCGGTGCACGGGTTGCTGTCGTTGCATTCTTCCAGGTCTTTGGCTGCGCCTTTGCACTTGCCGGTGGCGCACTTGTCAAAGTCGGTGCACGCGTTGTTGTCGTTACACAGCGCGTTGTTGTCCAAGTAGCCGCAGCCGGTCTTGGGGTCGCAGCTGTCGGTGGTGCAAGGGTTCTTGTCGTCGCACTGCAGCGGCGTGCCCTTGCAAGCGCTGGCGACGCAAGTGTCGGTCTCGGTGCACAGCGAGCCGTCGTCGCATCCTACGTCCACCGCTGTCGCCGCGCACGCGCCGCTGACGGCATCGCAGCCATCTTTGGTGCACGGGTTGGCGTCGTCGCACGGCTTGGGCTTGCCGCTGCCGCACGCACCAGCGCTGCACTGGTCACCCAGCGTGCAGCCGTTGCCGTCGTCGCACGGCGCCGTGTTTGGTGCGTGACCACAGCCCTTGAGCTTGTCGCAGTTGTCGTCCGTGCATGGGTTGCTGTCGTCGCAGCCGAGCTGAGTGCCCGCGCACTTGCCGTTGGCGCAGGCGTCTTTCTCTGTGCAGGCGCTGCCGTCGTCGCAGGGGCCGGTGGCGTTGGCGTGCGCACAGCCGGTCTTGGCGTCGCAGGTATCGGTGGTGCACGCATTCTGGTCGTCGCACGACTTGGCGGCGCCGGCGCACACGCCGTTGGTGCAAGTGTCGTTGTCGGTGCACGCGCTGCCGTCGTCGCACGGCTTGCCAGCTTCGCAACCTGCGGACGTTTCTGACCCGCCATCGGTGACGGCGTCGGCGTCGGGACCGGCCGCAGTGTCCGACCCGGCGGCGTCGCTGCCCGGTTGCACATCGGCGACCGCGTCTTGCGGCGTGACCGCGGTGTCTGTGGTCGCGCCGGTATCGGCCGGTCCAGCGACGTCGTTGGTCGTGCCAACGTCGCCCACGCCAGCGTCGACGGGTTCGGTGGTTACAATCGCGGCGTCGTCCCCGCATGCGACAATTGCCGCAAGTGCAGCGATGCGAGCCCATCGAAAGCAGCGGACGGTAAAGGAATTGGCAGTGGGCATAGCGAACCTCGGGGCGAAGGAGCTGGGCGGCGCTCGGCTGGCGGCACGAAATGCGAGCGTGCGCGTGACGGGTCAGCCTAGCGCGCGCCGGGACCGTTGACAATTGTGAAGGGGGCGCCTGACGTCACGGTCGTGTCGGTGCGAAAATGAAAGCCGGATCAGGGATCTGCAGGCACTTCGACCCGCGCGCCAACGATGGTCTGGCGCGGGCCGCCGTCTTTGGCGGGCACCGCGTCCATGGCGTGCTCGGCCAGCGCCGTAATCGTCAGGCTCGGATTGACGCCCAAGTTGGCCGGCATCACTGAACCGTCGCAAATCCACAGGCCGTGGTGGCCATGCACCCGCTGCTTGTCGTCGACGACGCCTTGACCCGGCGCGCCAATCGGACAGCCGCCCAAGATGTGCGCGGTCGTCGGGATGTCGAGCAGCACCTCATTGATGGAACTCATGGGGATGCCATCGATTTTTTGGGCGATGCGCCGCGCGACCAGGTTGCCGATCGGGATGTAGGTGGGATTGACCGCGTGCCCGACGGGCAACTCTGTGCGCAAGGTCGGCGAAAACGGCGACCACCACGCCCGGCGCCACACGGCCCGCAAGCTGTTGTCCAGCGTCTGCATGACCAGCAGGATGATACCGTGCTCGGCCCAGCCGAATTTCCACATCGACCGCAAGAACTGCAGCGGATGACGCAGTACCGTGCCGATCCAGCGAATGCCGCGCGGCACGCGACCGCCGCCGTCGGTCAACAGCGTGGCCAGCACCGACAGCGCGTCCTGGCCCTTGCCATAGCGCACGACCTCGATGTGGGTGTGCTTGTCGAAATAGGCACCCGAGGTGATAGCGATGCCTTTGCTGAAGTCGTCGGGCACGCGCGCGCCCGTCGCGCCGCAGATGGCCTCGCTGTTGGTGCGCAGTTGGTGGCCGAGCCGGTCGGGAAAATGCGGCAGCAGGCCCTTTTCGCGCGACCGCATCAGCAACGGCAACGTGCCCAAGACGCCACCGGCGAGTACCACGAACTTCGCCCGCAGCGTCGTGCGCTTGCCGAACCAGCGGCCAAGGCCAATCGACGGGCGCACGACCACCTGCCAGCCGTGCTCGCCGCGGGCGTCGGGGCCACCGAGCGCGGTCAGTGACATCACCTCGGTCTCGGCCTGGATGCGGGCGCCGAGCTTTTCGGCCAGGTACAGGTAGTTCTTGTCCAGCGTGTTCTTGGCGCCGTGCTTGCAACCGGTCATGCACGCGCCACAGCGGATGCAGCCGGTGCGGTCGGGGCCCTTGCCCGCAAAGTACGGGTCGGGCACGGTTTCGCCGGACTTGCCGAAAAACACGCCGACGTCGGTGGTCTTGAAGGTGTCGGCTGTGCCCATCTCCTTGGCCACGTCGAGCAGCACGCGGTCGGCCGGTCCGAAAATCGGGTTCTTGACGGCGCCGAGCATGCGCTGCGCGCGGTCGTAGTACGGCGCCATCTCGGCTTGCCAGTCTGCGGACAGCGCCGCCCACTGCGGGTCGCGGAAGAACGGCGGTGGCGGAACCAACAGCGTATTGGCGTAGACCAGCGAGCCGCCGCCCACGCCCGCGCCGGACAGCACGAACACGTTGTCGAGTAGCGTCATCTTGAGCGCGCCCACGCAGTAGACGGCTGGCGCCCACAGGCTCTTGAAGACATTCCAGTTGGTCTTCGGGAAGTCGGTTGCCGCCCAGCGCTTGCCGCGCTCGACGACCAGCACCGAGTAGCCCTTTTCGGCCATGCGCAGGGCAGAGACGGAGCCGCCGAAGCCAGAGCCAATGACCAGGACGTCGGTGTCGAAGGCGGCAGGTGCGGCGTCAGTGGGCATGGGGGCCTCCAGTGGGCACCATTTTGCGCCCAATCGTTGCGGCTCGCCAGCGTGGCGCCGTTGCTGGCTGGCGCCACGGCAACTCAACCTTGCCCGACGTACGCCCCCCAACTATTCTAACCGCATGCGCTTTCTCAACCCCAAAACTGACTTCGCCTTCAAGAAGATCTTCGGCTCACCCGAAAGCGGCGACATCTTGGTGTCGTTCCTCAACGCCATGCTTGACTTGCACGGCGACGACCGCGTGGCCAGCGTGCAAATCCTCGACCCGTACCTCGCGCCGCCCATCCTTGGCATCAAGAACACCTACGTCGACGTGCGCGCTACCGATCAGGCAGGTCGGCAGCACATCATCGAAATGCAGGTCATCAACCATCGTGGCTTGGAAGAGCGGGTCCTGTACAACGCCTGCAAGGCGGTCGCCGGTCAACTGCAGGAGGGCGTCGATTACGTTGCGCTTCAAGAGGTCGTGTCGCTGGTCATCACTGATTTTGAAATGTTCCCTGAGGTCAACGGCCTGCGCCACAGTTTTCGACTGCGGACCGCCGACGGTCGGACCTACAGCGACAAGTTGCAGCTGGTGTTCATCGAACTGCCGAAATTCGGCAAGCAGGCCTCCGAGTTGAGCGACACGTTCGATCGCTGGGCCTATTTCATGCGCGAAGCGCGCAAACTAGATGAGATCCCGGCTGAACTGGCCAGCGACGAGGATGTGGCCCATGCCATGCGCCTGGCAAACCTGGCCGGCATGTCCGCCGAGGATCTGGAGGCCCATCGCAAACGCGAGGACTTTCTGTACATCGTTCGCGAGGGCTACGTGCTGGCCAGGCAGCAAGGTGAGGCGGCCGGCGAGGCGCGTGGCGAGGCGCGTGGCGAGGCGCGTGGGATCGAAATCGGCGCCACGCGCGCTCGTGACCAGACGTGGGCCGAGGCAATCGCGCGGCTTATGGCCACCGGCATGACCGAGGCGCAGGCGCGGGCGATGTTGGGTTTGCTGCCTCGAGGCGTGTGAGCCGCTTCGGCGGAAGCTTGTGCCCGGCGGCTGGCACTGGGTCTGCTGCGTAACCTGTTGAAGTCTGAGTCCGCGGTCCAGCTTTGGTTCTGGTTCTGGTTAAGCCCGACAAGCGCTTTGGCATCGCGACGGCTTGCCCGGGTAGCCGACTCCGTGCCGCGGCCCAGCACTTTCTCAGGCCCGACAAGCGCTTTGGCATGTGCCAGCGGCAGGCGTGAGGTTGATTGCAGTCGTCTGGTCCCAGCACTTTCTCAGGCCCGACAAGCGCTTTGGCAGCGGTGAAGGCCGAGCGGCGGCAAAGAAAACTTCGCGTCCCAGCACTTTCTCAGGCCCGACAAGCGCTTTGGCGTGCGGGATGACCACCGTCTACAAACTCACCGACCAGTCCCAGCACTTTCTCAAGCCCGACAAGCGCTTTGGCAACGAGAGCGCGAGCAACATAGCGGCAGGTTTTTTCGGTCCCAGCACTTTCTCAAGCCCGACAAGCGCTTTGGCGATTTTGGTGTAGTCAGGGAACCGCGCGTCAACCGGTCCCAGCACTTTCTCACGCCCGACAAGCGCTTTGGCCCGCCCGCCTTGCGCTTGGGCCTTGGCTGCGGCGTGGTCCCAGCACTTTCTCAAGCCCGACAAGCGCTTTGGCCGGCGTC
>SXRM01000373.1 GCA_005792545.1 Pseudomonadota bacterium
CGGCGTGGCCATGGGCGGCGCAGGCAGCGACGTGGCGCTCGAGACGGCCGATGTGGTGCTGATGGGCGACGACCTGCGCAAGCTGCCGTTCGCGGTGCAGCTTGGCCGGGCCGCACAGTCCGCTGTGCGCACCAACATTGCGGTCGCGCTGGGCGTGGCGGTGGTGCTGATCGTTGCCGCAGTTGCGGGCTGGGTGCAGGTCAGCCAGGCCGTGCTGCTGCACGAGGGCAGCACGGTGTTCGTGGTCGTCAACGGCTTGCGGATGCTGTGGTTTCGCGACGACTGACTTGCAGCCTCAGCGGACCCTAGCTGGCTCAACCTCAGGCCACGAATTCCCAGACGCTGCCAGCCGGCGACGGGTCGCCATCGACGCGATCCACGCCGCTGTGGGGCTGCCCAGCCAGATGGCGCAGAATCCAAAACACCGCTTCCAAGTCATCGGTCCCAGCGGCCGCGGCGATCTCGGCTAGCGGTCGCTCAGCGTCCGGCTGTTGGCGCAGCGCGGCGACCACCTGGTGCTGCAGGTCAATGACCGCTTGCGCCGCCTTCTTGCCCGCTTCTACGCCGGGCTGGTGGTAGGCGTTGATGCCGACGCGATGCGCGTAGAGCCCCACGGCCCGCTCGTACAGCGCAATCAGCGCGCCAATGGTGTGTGCGCCGCAGTCGTGAACGGTCAGCGTCAGGTTCGGCCGCCCGGCGTCGGACAGCGCCTTGCGGGTGCCCTGCAGAAAGCCCGACAGGTAGTCGCCGCTGGTGATGCCCGGCTCCACTTGCAGGTCCGGCCGGTCGTCCTCGCGGTCTTGCAGCACCTCAATGAAGGTGGCGAAAAAGTTGCGCACCCCGTCGCGCAACTGCTGCACGTACGCGTGCTGGTCGGTCGAGCCCTTGTTGCCGTAGACCGCGATGCCCTGGCACACCTCGTTGCCCTGCAAGTCGTGTTGTTTGCCCAGCGACTCCATGACCAGCTGCTGCAGGTAGCGCGAAAACAACTCCAGGCGGTCCTTGTACGGCAGCACCACCATGTCGCGCGCGCCGACACCGCCCGACGCTTCGTGCCAGGCAAAGGCCAGCCAGGCTGCCGGGTTGTCCAGCGGGTCCAGCGCGCGCGTCGCTGCGTCCATCTCGGTGGCGCCAGCCAGCATCTGCGCGATGTCCAGGCCTTGCAAGGCAGCGGGCAAAAGACCCACGGCCGAGAACACGCTCGTGCGCCCGCCGACCCAGTCCCACATCGGAAATGTCGCCAGAAAGCCACGGCCTTTGGCGACCCGGTCGAGCTCGCTGCCCTCGCCGGTAACCGCGACTGCGTGCTTGGCAAAATCCAGACCCGCGCGTTGATAGGCGGCAGCGGCTTCGATCATGCCGTTGCGGGTCTCTTTGGTGCCGCCGGACTTGCTGATGACCAGCGTCAAGGTGGTGCAGAGCCGTGCGCCGATCTGGTCCATCGTTCGATCGATGCCGTCCGGGTCGGTGTTGTCGAAAAAGTGCACCGCCATGCGGTCGTGCGGCGAGGTCAGCGCTGCGGCGATGAACTGCGGCCCGAGCGCCGAACCGCCGATACCGACGACCAGGATGCGGTCGAACGTGCCGCCCATCTGCGGCGCCACTTTGCCCCGATGCACATCGGCGGCGAACTGCTGCACGCGATCGAGCGTGGAGTCGATGGCGTCGCGCAGCTTGGAATCGGGCGCCAGCGCGGACGCCCGCAGCCAGTAGTGGCCGACCATGCGCTTTTCATCTGGGTTGGCGATGGCGCCGGCCTCCAGCTCGCGCATGAATTGACAACTCGGCCCCCACGTCGCCAGCCGGGCGCGCACCGCCGCTGCGTCGACGTCGGGCGGATACAGGCGCGACAGGTCAAGGGTGACGAGATCGGTGTCGAGGTTCAGCGCACAGAAGGTCGCGAAAGGATAGGTGGCCAAGGGTTTGCCTCCAGCAATAGGAGGCGCACTTGTCACTCAAATCCGCCGGCGGGTCAAGCCGAGCGCGCACAGGGCCAGCAACCACGCCCAACCGGCACCTGGTGGCGCGGGTCCGGCTTCGCACGACGAGGAGGACGCACCTGTATTGCCGACCGACCCAGCGGCTGCGGCAACGGGCGCGGCGTCAGCCTGGGCAAGGCTGCCGTCGCTACCTGTGCCGCTCGCGGCGTCGCCGTGGCTCGCTGCCGATGCGTCATCGGGTTGCGTCGCGCCGCCGTCTCCGGTCGCAGACTGGCAAATCCCCTTGAGGCAAACCGAGCCTGCGGCGCAGGCGTTCTTGCTCACGACTTTGCCGGTGCAACTGTCAGTCGTGACTGCGCTGTTGCCGTCGCATGCCAGCGCCGGTTCGCCGCCGGGGCTGTGGACGCAGCCGCCGTTCGCGCACGCGTCGAGCGTACAAGGATCGCCGTCGCTGCACGACTTGAGGCCACCTGCCAGGCACAGGCCGCCCGCGCAGTAGTCGCCGACTGAACAGGCGTCGCCGTCGTCGCAGTCGCCCTCGCGCTTGGCGTTGACACATTGGCCGGCAGCGCAGCTGTCCGTGGTGCAGGGGTTGTCGTCGTCGCACTTCTTGGCTACGCCGAGGTCGCACGCGCCGTTCTGGCAGCCGCCGCCGGTGGTGCAGGCGTCGCCGTCGTCGCACGGGCCGCTGTTCGGCTTGTGCTGGCAGCCGTTGGGGCCGCAGCTGTCGGCGGTGCACGGATTGGCGTCGCTGCAGTCTTTGGCCTGGCCCTTGCAGGCGCCTGCAACGCAGGCGTCGTCGGTCGTGCACGCGTTGTTGTCGTCGCACGGCAACGACTTGTTGGTGTGGGTGCAGGTGCCGTTGCTGCAGCCGTCGGTGGTGCACGGGTTGCCGTCGTCGCAGTTGCCACAGGGCTTGCCGCCGCAGGTGGCACTGCCGGGGCCGGCGGTGCCCGCGACGGTGGTGCAGATCGCACCCGCCGGACACGGGTTGTCGCTGATGTCGCCCGCAGCGTTGCAGGTCAGGCGCTTGCCTTGGTAGCACAGGTCGCCCGCGACCGGCTTGGTCTTGGGGTCGTCTTCGCACAGCGCCGATATGCACTTGGGCTTGGGCGGCACGGCGGTGCTGCAGATCGCGCCGTAGGCCCCGCAGTTGGCCTCGTCTTTGAGGGCGCCGTTGACGCAAGTGGCGATCTTGCCATTCTTGGCGTCGGGCAAGCAGGTGGTGGTGGTGCCCTGCGCCGGGCAAAACACCGACACGCAGCGCACGCCCAGGTTGTCGTCGACGCACTTGGCCGCATACGCCGCGCAGTCGCCGACGCCGCATTTGTCGTCGACGATCTTGGTGCCTTCGCAGTGCGGCTTGCAGGCTGGTGCGGGTGCCTGGATCAGCTTGCGGCGCGCATTGATGTAGTCGGCCGACACTGTGCGCAGCCCGTAGGTGCAGCCGTACGAGCAACCCTTGCACTCCCAGGCGTAGACGTTGCCCCACACGTTGCCTTTTTCGTAGAGGAAGATGTGACCCGCGCCGTTCTTGTTGTAGGTAAAGGCGTCGCCCAACTGGGCCTCGGCCTTGGGCGGGTGCGTCCACCAGGTCGTGTTGCCCGTGAAGTGAACGGTGCTGTACGGGTGGTAGGCCACGTCGAGAGCGACAGGCTTGTCGACTTGCCATGCCTTGCCGACAAAGCCCGAGCAGTCGGCGCCGTAGGGTCCGGTATGCGAACAGTCTGGGCAGCCGTTGGCGCCGTTGGGGATGCACTTGCCCTTGTCGGCCGCGCCCGGCTTCCACTTGCTGCCGCCCCACCAATAGCTGAAGCCCGGCACCGTCTTGGCGATTTCGACCATCTCTTGGACAGTCATGGGGTTGGGTGCAGCTGACGCTGGACACGCCGATCCGAGCGCTACCGCGGCGACCGCGCCGCACAGCAGCAGGGCCAATGGCTTGGGGCAGTGCAGGTTCATGGCGCCCACCGCTCGACGACCACACCCGCTGGGCCGCGGCACAGGTTGAAGACCTCGCCCGCCGCCGTGATGCGCACGGTGCGGAACTGCTCTTCGGCGCCGACTGGCGCGCACAGCTCGACTTGCGCGGCGATCTTGCCGCCTGGCGTCCAGGCGATAGCGTTGCGCTTGCGGTCTAGCGGGCGATCGTCCGGTCCAAAGCGCACCAGATCGGCGGTCAGCCACACGCGACCGGCGGCGTCGCTGTCCAGATCGGCAATCGAAAACAAAGGCAGCTCGAACTGGTGCTGCAAGGCCAGCCTGGGCGCCTCTGCGTCACCCTGGTCCACGCCGCGCCCGGCAACCGCGACCTTGTCCGGCGGCACCCGCAGCGCGCTCAACACCCACTTGCCATCGCGCGACGGCCGGCCCTGCTTGGCGGTAGCTTTGGCTTGCAGCGGCACCAGACGGGTGTTCTCCATCTCCAGCCACAGCGCGCCTTCGTGCAACCACAGCGCCGTGGACAGACCGGGTTCGGCCACACCGGCGGTAGCAAGGTCCAGCGTCTGCGTGACTGCGCCGGTCAGCGGGTCGAGGCGACGAACCTGGCGATCAACCAACCGGTCCAGCGTCCAGGGCTGGCTGTTGCCGTCGAGGATCAGGTCTTGTGCAGTGCGTGACGCAGGAATCGATCGTGGCGGTTGGCCAAGGCCCAGCACCAGGATCCGGGCGTTGACCTGATCGAGCAGCCAGACCTTGCCATCAGCGCCGACATCGAGCGCCATCGGGCCTTCGAGATTCTGGTCGCCTTGCGCCACGTGGCCCGCTTGAGCCGGCCCCGATCCCCACGGCAACACAGCGATTTCTGTACGCTTCCACTGCGCAGGAGCGCCGGCAGCGGGTGCGGCTGCAGCGACAGTTGCGGCTGCGGGCTTTTCGGGTGCGGCCAACGGCGCGGCGGGCGCTGCGGCCGGCTGGCGAGGTGCAACGGGTGCCTGAGCGGGCTCAGGCGTTGTACCCTGCGTGCACCCGATCGCCCAGGTGGCTACTGCCAACCCCGCTACTGTGTGCGCGATCCATCGCTGCAACATCGCCCCTCCGCTCGCTGTGGCCGGCCGGCCTTTTTGTGGCGGCGCGGTATGATCGGGGGATTCGCCGTTTTTGCCGCGGGGTGTCACACGACGGACACCCAATCTGGGGTGCGCAGGCCCCGGTTATCGATTGTTCTGCTCGGCAGCGGCCAAAAACGCCGCCGGCGCGGTGGGACTTCGTGGCTGAAGTCCAACCGCGCCGGCGCGCGGGCTGCGAAGGCGACTACGCCGCGATGCCGAGGCCCGTGCGGACCGTGTCGCACAGCGTCACCACCGTACGGTCCGCGATGCCGTAGAACGCCGACGACTTGTGGGTGCGGCGGGTGACGATGCCGTTCTGCTGCAGCACCTTCAAGTGCTTGCTGATGTTGGGCTGAGTGGTGCCGAGCTGCACGGACAGCGCGGTCACGTTGAACTCGCCCTGCAGCAACTGGTGGACCAGGCGCAGGCGCAGCGGCTCGCCGAGCACGCGCAGGCGGGTCGCCATCTGCAGGATCTGGTCATTGGAAGGGGCCGCGGTGATCAACTTTTGAGACATGGAAACCTCGGTGTGGCCGCAGATTGCGGACACGATAGGGTTGCCGCTGCCGATGTCGACCGCCTCCGGTGCAGACCGCCTAGGGTCATCCGCGATTTCACTGGAATCCTTTCCGCAGCCTGGGCGATGCGCCAGCTCGGAAACGAGTACAAAGAAATCACGCGCTCTGCATCGTCGGGGTACGCGATGTGCAAGGTGCGCGCCCATTGCGCGCGAGGAACCTCGGGTCGTCGCTGACGTTCGAATCGGACTGGGGCGGTTGTGGCAGAACGACGACACACAATGCCGTCGCAGGCATTATAGCAACGTGCCGCTCAGCAACAAGGTGGCCACCGAAAAATAGATGACCAGCCCGGAGACATCGACCAGCGTC
>SXRM01000374.1 GCA_005792545.1 Pseudomonadota bacterium
GCCTATTTCAGCGACGGACAGCGCAAGGCCACGCGAACCGCGGGCAGGTGAGCAGGGCTGCAAGTCGAGCGCCTGATCAACGAACCGACGGCCGCCGCATTGGCCTACGGGCTGCAGAACCGTGAGCTGGAGTCGACGTTTCTGGTCATCGACCTGGGCGGCGGCACTTTTGACGTTTCGGTGCTTGAGCTTTTCGATGGCGTCATGGAAGTCCATGCCACGGCAGGTGACAATTTCCTGGGTGGCGAGGACTTTGTTGACCTGCTCGTCCAGGCATGTCTACAGGACCACAGTCGTTCGATCGGCCAACTGAAGCCGGTAGAGCTTGCGCAGCTGCGCGGACGCATCGAACAGGCAAAGTGCGGCTTGAGTCAGGCTGACTCTGCGGCCGTCTCGTTGCCTTGGTCTGGTGATGGGCCGCCTTGGTGCATTACTGCGGAGCGGTTCCAGACACTTGCGCAGCCGCTGGTCGCGCGAATGCGCGCGCCAGTCGAGAGGGCGCTGCGTGATGCCCGTATCACTCCCGATAAGCTGAACGAGATCATATTGGTAGGTGGCGCATCGCGGATGCCGCTTGTGGCCAAGTTGGTCGCACAAGTGTTCAGGCGGTTACCGCTACGTCATATCAACCCCGACCAGGCCATTGCCACCGGGGCTGCTGTTATGGCCGGACTCAAGGCACGCGATGCGGCGCTGCGCGAAGTGGTGATGACAGACGTCTCACCGTATTCCCTCGGTATTGGCGCTGTAGAAACACGTGACGGCGAGGTTGAACCAACTCTGTCGCCGATTATCGAAAGAAATACTCCGGTGCCTGTCAGCCGAGTTCGCCGCTACCAGCCCTTGCGCGACTTTCAGGCCGACCTGGTCGTCGACGTCTACCAAGGAGAGTCGCTGCGGCTTGACCGCAACCACCACCTGGGCACGCTGTGTGTCCCGCTGCCCCGTGACCATGCCAATGCGATGCCGGTGGACGTAAGATTCACCTATGATGTAAACGGGTTGCTGGAGGTTGAGGCCTGTGTTGTGGCCACCGGATCCAAGTACAACCTGGTGATTCTGCGCAGCGCCACGGCAATGTCCGACGCCGAGATCGCCGAGCGGCTTACCCGACTGGCCGCATTGAAGGTGCACCCGCGGGACGATCAGGCCAATCTCGCCGTGCTCAGCCGCGCCGAACGCCTGTTTGAAGAGCGGATCGGTGCGGTTCGGGAAGAGTTGGCGTCGAGGATCCACCGGTTCAGCCAGGAGCTCGAAACGCAAGACTTGGCCAGGATCGCCCATGCGCGAGACAGCTTGTTGCAGTTCTTGGCGTCCCTCGAATCTGGCGGTTTGGACTTCTAAATGGCGCGCCGCAGTTGGCCGTGGACCGTGCTGCAGATTGAGCCGTGTACGGACGAGCGGACCATCAAGCGCGCCTATGCAGCAAAGCTCAAGGTGACGCGGCCGGAAGAGGACGCCGACGGATTTCAAAGTTTGCGCACAGCGTATGAGGCGGCACTGTGGATTAGCCAGTCGGCGTCGCTGGATGTCGATGCGCGCGAGGGTGTCGAACCAGAGGTGGAGGTTGGGCAGCCAGCCCATGCCGGTCATCCAGGTCAAGCTGAACCAGCAATGTCGCGCGACATCGCGTGGGATGCCCCACAACTCTGGCCGCAGGACGCACCGATCCAACGGCTGGCAGTAGAAATTGCGCCTTGGATAGACCCGCAAACGCTTGCGAACCAGTGGATCCAGCGCGCTGCGAAAGGCGAGTCCCTTGCAGCAATCCTGGCTCAATCTCAAGAGCTGCTGGACCTCACACTGAGGAGCCAGCTCTCGCTGACCCTTGCTCGCATGGTCGCAAATGGCGATGTGCCCTCCTACCTGTTCTGCGACCTCGACGACTATTTTGGTTGGAGCGACGTTTACGAGGAGCGGCGCCTGCGGCAGGTCGGCCTTCCGAGGTCGTTGCTGCAGGAGGGCGTCGCCAAGGCGCTGCAGAGCGAACGGGCGGATTGGCGACAAGGTATCAACAGCAATCGAATTTCCACCCGCCTGGCCACTTCACTTCGTTGGGGGCGGAGCTGGCAAGCGCTTGCCCGGGCAACGGTCGACCCTGGATGGATTGCGGATGTGCAGCAGGCGTCGGCGCTCTGGATGCAGCAGCAGGGTACTGCGCTCACGGATCGCGACCAGCAGACCTTCGCTTTTTGGCGGGGATTTGTCGGCGACACGATGACTTCTTGGTGGCTGGTCCTGTGGCTTGCGCGATACGCCGTGGCGACCTGCGCGGTGCTGGTCAACGTCATCTTCATTGACCTGGTGTCGAGCGGCGCCGAACGCAAAGCCGATCCCGTTGGCAACGGTCTGGTCGCCTTGCAGATCTGCCTTCGCCTTGGACCGACAGTGGTGGCCGCAGTTTGGACGTGGACGTGGATCAGGTTGCCGCTGGATGCCCCGCCAGACGCATCCATTTTTCGGCGCCCATGGGCAGGCAGCTGGTCGCAGGCTTTGCTTGCGTGCAATTGCGCCCTGCAGCTTGCCGCTCCTGGTCTTTGGGCCGTCTCGATGTTGGTGACGTCGCCAATCTTGCTTGGAATTCTCCTACTGCTAACCAGGTCGTGGGTCGTTCGTGCTCGCCTCGGCTGGTTTGGTGCGGTTGGTCTGAGCCTTTTCGCCGTCTATACCAACTTTGTCGTCGACCAACGAACGCCACAACTCGACGGTCGTTCGTGGGTCTGGCTGTTGCTGCCTGTGTGCATGTTGGGGGTGCAGATGCTCGCAGCTGTGGCGTTGGGCCATAGATTTGCCAGGCTTGGCCGTGAGGTGTCTCCGCTATTTGACAGCCTGACCAGCTCCTTTGTGGTGGCGATGGTGGTGACTGCCACGTTGCCACTTGCAGTGTCGGTTGCCGTAAGATTGCCGGCCCAACTCCAAGCGGCAGCACTGTTGACGTTGGCGATCATGTGGCTAGCCCGCAAAATCAGGGCGATGCCAAACAAGTGAGCCAATCATCGTCGAAATCGGCTCGCGATTCGCCCATAAGAAGTCGGCAACTTTCGCCTCGACGCTTCAAGTCCGCAAAACTGCTGGCTACCAACGATGCATTGATTCAAGGGACGCTGCATCCACGTATTTCGAGCCTGCTTGGCCTTGACACGTCCGAACAGCACATGCACGTTGCCCGTCGGCCTGCCGCGGCATCGGCTGGGCCAGCCGTCGCAAGCCCGCCGCGCCAATGGGGAGTGAATTGAGCCCACCGCCAGCTCTCGCAACGCTCAGCCGGCTCGCCATCGCAGTTGTGCTCGTCGGCACAACCGCCTGCGCCACACCCGCCGCGCCGTCCGCGGCGACAACCGACGCCGGCTGCCCAGCTTTGCGCACCAAGCCCGGCGGCGGCTGCTGCGCGCCAACCGAAGTCTGGACCGAACAACCAGCGGGGTGCGCCGCAGTCGGACCGCCGGAATGCGCCACGTTGGCAGGTGGGGACGCAGCGTTGTGCACACCGCGCTGGTGTGGCGACTGGCGCGGGCCGACTGGCGCGACGTGTAGTGGAGGCGCCCCTGACTGCGACCTGCATGGTCGCGCGTGTACATCAGCAGAACTGACCGCAGGCCAGGGCTGCCCTGCCGGTTTCGCACCTGCGCCTTCGGCCGGCGGCGCGTGTGTGGCAGCCGGCGACCTGGCTCCCGGCGGTGGCGCCGACGAGCACCAGCTGCCCGCGGAGGTCCCGCCGCTCGCGGTGCTGCCGCCACCGGGCGTCGTAGGCTGTGTCGTGGGCACACCGGGCCAGGCCGATTGCCCTGCCGATGCCCTGGCCGAGGTCGCTCCGCTATGCCCGCTTGGCTTCGTGGTTGACCCGACCCTGCCGGTAGCGCAAGGTGGCCTGCCGCGCTGCAAGCCGGACCCGGCTCGCTGTGCCGCGCTGCCGTTTGGCCTCGCAGGTCCCTTGCCCGCAGATGCGCTCTATGTCGATGCCAGCGCCGGCGATGACGCCAATAGCGGTACGCTGGCCAAGCCCTTTGCCACCGTAGCCGCTGCCGTTGCCGCGGCAAAGCCCAACCAGACCGTGGCCATCCAAGCCGGCGCCTACAACGGGTCAGTCACCATCGCCAAGCCCATCACGCTGCGCGGCCGGTGCGCGGAGCAGGTCCATCTGTTCGGCAACCTGTCGACCCCTGCCATCACGTTTGCCCTCGCCGGAGGCGACAAGCAGGGGGCACGTGGCGTCGCGTTGTCGCTGCACGGTATCGGCCGCGGCGTCGAGGTGTCCGGCGCCGGCAGCGTGCAGTTGGAGGACATTTGGCTCGGCGGCGTGACGACGGCTGGCGTGCTGGTCAAGGCTGGCGCGGTGCAGGCACGGCGCTTGGTGGTCGACGGGACGCTGCCCAACCAAGACAAGCTGTTTGGCGACGGCATCGCCGTGACGGGCGGCAGCTTGCAGGTGCAAGAGGGGCGCATCACCCGCACGCTCAATGCCGGCGCCTCCGCCCACGGCGGGACGACGCTGGAGCTGGCATCGGTAGTCATCGACGGCGTCGAGCCCCAGGTCAAGACTGCCGAATTCGGCTACGGCGTCAGCGCGCAGAGCGGCGCCCAGGTCTCTCTCCTAGGCGTGCGAGTTCACGGCGCGTCGCGCAACGGCATCTTCGTCAGCGACGCCGGTACCGCACTGTCTGCGAACCGACTACTCGTCGACGCGACACGGCAAGCCAGCGACTACGCAGTCGGCGTGCAAGTGCAGCTTGGCGCCACGGCGTCGCTTTCGCGCGCGCGGCTTTCCCAAAACGCGGGCGGCGGAATCGCTCTGCAACACCCTGACAGCATGGGCAAACTGTCTGATGTCCTGGTCGACGCCAACGGAGTTGCGGCTGCCAGCGGCGGTAGCGGAGGCATTGCGGCATTCGATGGCGCACAAGCTGACCTCGACCGGGTGCGCAGCAGTGGCAATCGGCGCTTTGGTCTTCTGGTGTCGGGGGCCGGTGCAGTCGCTACCGCGCGCAGGGTGCTAACCGACGGCACGCTGACGGTCAACGAAAAGGCCGTGGCCGGGCAGGGCATCGCCGTCCTTGCTGGCGCCAAGTTGAGGCTCGATGGTGCGCGCAGCACGGGCAATCAGGATGGCGGCATCCAGGTTGCGCAGCCAGGCAGTGAGCTGCGAGCAAACCGCGTCGTTTCCGACCATACGCAGGCGCTGAGCACGTTTCTGCTTAGCGGCTGGGGCCTGGACGTCCGAGAGGGGGCGCAGGTGTGGTTGAGCCGCGCCCGCCTCGTCGACAACCAGACGCTGGGCCTGTTTATGCACGGTGCCGATGCGCGGCTGCACGCTGTTGGCTTGCTGGTCGCCGACACCCAGCCCCGGCCCAAGACCGGCAGCCACGGCCGCGGCATCAACGTGCAGAATGGCGCCCGCCTGGCCCTGGCCGGCAGCATCGTCCGCGACAATCGCGATATCGGCATGGCCAGCTTCGCTGCGGGGCCACACGCGTGGACGGGCGTGGTGGTCACGGGGACTGGGCACGCGCCGGGCCAGCAGTTTGGTCTGGGCGTTTCGCTGAATGATTCCAATGAACTGACCGCAATGGTGGCCATGGTGGTGCGCGGCAACCACTCGGTGGGCGTAGTCGTCTGCCGCGCGCGGGCGACGCTGGCGGGCAGCGTGCTCGCGGATACGCTGTTTGGCGCCTACGCGAAGGACCTGACTCGCAAGCCTGCGATCGGCAACCTCGCGCAGCTGGCTGACGGAATCCACGCCGATGTCGCCGACGAGCTAAAGGTTCTCGACAGCTTTGTTGTCGGCAATTTGCGTGCGGGCATGCTGGCGCGGCAGTCGCCCAAGGTGGCGCTGGAGCGGGTGCTGGTCGCCGGCGGCCATTTCGGCATTGCGGCAACCGGCGGGCCGCTGCCCGCGATTGCGGCAAGTGTGGTCGTGGGCACTGGTCAAGCCAAGGCAAGTGACAGCGGCCTGGTCGTCGCGCCGGTGCCGCAGTTGGTCAAGGTCGAGCCGGGGCCGTAGCAGGGCGGTCGCAAAGTCGCAATTCTCGGTGTTGGGTGCGGACAGAGTTACATGCCTGTCCGGTTAAGTCGAGCGATTTCGCGTTGCCCGGACAGACACAGAGGCCTGTCCGCACCCAAAAACTTGGATCTTGCGATAGCCCTGGGGGCCGTAGGCGTTCAGGCGCGCTACTCGCCACACTTGCCCAACGCCGGATCGCAACCCGTCGCCGCGCACGACTCGCACGGCTTGGCGCTGGGGTCCACCGCACACTGCCCTTTGCACACCGAAAACAAGCACACCGCGTACTGGCCAAGGCAAGCACCGCAGTTGGCCGTCAGCGTAAACGTCTTGCTCACGCAAGCTGCAAAGCACGCCGCGCGCGCTGCGTCGTCGGCCTTGCCCATGCAGCCGTCGGCATTGGCGCAGGTCTTGTAGCTCTGCAACAGCTGGTCCTGCTTGGCAAAATCGTCGGCGATTTCCTTGGGCGGGCAAGTCGGCTTGGTCGAAATGCACTTGCCCTTGTCGCAGGCGAAGCCGGCACCGCACGCCGTGGCCACCCAGTCGCTGCCGTTGGGCTTGCAGCTCTTGACCGATGCTCCTTCACAGGTTGACGGCGTGGCGGCGTCGCAGAGGTCGGCGACGCACTTGCTGTCTTTGCAGTGGAAGGCCGCGGCGCAGCCACTGTCGTCGCTGCACGACCCGCTATCCGCAGCAACATCGAACGCGGCGTTGCCGCTGTCCACCGCGCCTGCACTTGGACCAGACGGCGGGTTGGCGCAGGCCAAATTGACGGTGAGAGCCACGACGGCGGCCAGGCCCAAGTTGCAGGCGCTTGGCCGCTGTCGCGCAGAACCAAGGCCGCAGGACTTCTTGAACGTAGCGGGGGACTTCCAGTCCCACGCGCCAAGCGCCACCGAACAACTGCTGGCGTTGTTCAACTGTCCCATGTCACCTCCAACTCCAACAACTCCGCCGGCTTCTCCACACTATCGTGATCTACCACTACAAAGCACCGGCCCGGCAGCCACGGCGGCCACGCGATGCCCTCGACCTTGACCGGGACGACCTCACCCTTGGCGTCGGTAATCGGCACAGCGACAGCGGAATTCACCGTCCACACACCGACCGCGCTGCCGGTGACCTCGCCATCGTGATAGGCGTCCGGGCTGTCCTCCGCGGCCGCCGCAAACCACAGTTCGTCGCCGCGCGTACACAGGTCGGTGA
This sequence comes from Pseudomonadota bacterium, assembly GCA_005792545.1. Lineage (GTDB taxonomy): Bacteria > Myxococcota_A > UBA9042 > UBA9042 > UBA9042 > SXRM01. Next base: position 7,205 of record SXRM01000374.1, read on the forward strand.
GGGTCAGGCGTACGCCGGCCAGGTCGCCGATGGATGGCAGCGGATGACAGGCGACGCCCGTCCAATCGCAAGCCGCGCCGTCCACCACGGAAGCCGGCAGCCAAACCAAGGCGTCCCGACGCGGTTGCGGACCCAGCTGGCGGCCGTTGCTGCGCTGCGCAAGGTACAAGCGTCCGGCGTGGACCACTGCCCCTTCGAGGTTGAGCTCTGCGCCGCAAAAGCCAGGCATGGCGGCGAGTTGGCGATAGACGCTCGACTGGTCTTGCACGTCAACGGTGCCACTGGCCGGATCCACTACTACCCAACAGCAGCGCGCAGGCGTAGACCCCGACCCCACCAGCAGCAGCCGGCCATCCGGCAGCGTCGCCGCCGCTTCCAAGTCGAGCTTGTCGGCCTTGTTGCCGCGGTCCTCGCCAAACAACCGCACACCGCCCGGGCCCGGCGGCAGCGCCAAGGCATCCACGTGCAGCGTTTCGGGGTCCACCAGCGCCAGCCAATTGGCGTCGTCTTGCACCACTGCCAACCGGCGTCCGACGCAAGCGAGGCCCGAACCAGCGCGCACATGGGCTGGTCGGTCGGTGGCCAGGTCGGCACCAGCGGCGTAGTACAGCGGCGCACGGCGCACGATGCGCGCACCAGTCGGCTTGGTCACGCGGGCACCGCGGTCGCGGTCAGGTGCAAGGTTGCGCCGTCTTTGCTGCGCAGCGCGAACCGCACGCCCTCGCCGTCGTGCACGGCCTCGAACACCGCCGTCGAGGGCAGAAACACAGGCCGCCGAAACTGGCAGTCCAAACGCACGCCCGCCGGTGGCAGGTCGTCTTCGCACTCGGCCACACAGCGCGCCAGCGACCACATGCCGTGCACGATGGCCCGCGGAAAGCCGAATAGCTTCGCCGTCGTCGCGTGCAGGTGGATCGGGTTGTAGTCGCCGGCAATGGCGGCGTACTTGCGGCCGGTGTCCTCGGGCACCCGAATCAGCGTGCTGCGCGCCACGCCTTGCGTCGCTTGCCCTGGCAACGCCGGGTCGCCGCCCTTGCTCTTGGGCTTCTTGTCCTTGGCCGACTGCGCCGACCGCGCCAATGCCGTAATTGTGCTCGACCAGACCATCTCGCCATGGACCGTCGCCTGCGTCACCAGGTCGATTTCGATGCCTTTGTCCGTCGCCCGCGCCGGCTCCAAGTGACAGGCGAAGTGGACAGGGTCTTCGACGCCAATGGGCTTGCCTTGCACGATGACGTTGCGCACATGCACCACGCCTGCCGCCGGTAGTGGAAAATCGGGGTCGGTCAGCATGTGGATGTGCAGCGCGCCCGCCATGACCTGCGGAAAGGTGACCGGTAGCCAAGGGCCCTCGACAAACCCGCACAGCCTGCGATAGCGCGTCAGCAGCTTGGGATCGGCCTTGGTCGGCCACAGTTCGTGCTCCAACCGCGGAAACGCCACGGCGCCCAGGTCGCTCGGCGTCTTCTTACTGCCGGCCGCCACCGCGCGCACCCAGGCGGGCACCAGGCTCGGCGGTCGCTCATAGACTCGACGGGTGTCGCCCATGGTCAGCCCCCACCCTTGACGGAACTCTGCTTGGTGCTGACGGCCGAAACCGCCGGAAAGGCTTCGGGCCACAGCGCGGCGCGCGACCAGCCGGCCGGCCAGGCGGAACCGCGGTTGCCCGCGACTTCTTGCCCATCGGGACCGGTGGCAAAATTGCCGAGGTCGGCAAAGGCGCGCTCCTGGTTCTTGCGGCCCCCGCGCTGGCGCATCGGCTGCAGCTCGCCGGCCTCTTCGACAGTGCAGATTTCGTGCGGCGACGGCCGCAGGTCAACCAGGGCTCCCTGCCGTGCCGCGTTCAGCAACTGCTCTTCGTTGCCAATGGGGTCGGCGACGGTCTTGGCCTTGAGCGTCCACACCAGCAGCGACGTCGGGTCGCGGTCGGGCCAGGCCTTCTCCAGCAGGTCGCGGACACCGTAGAACTGCTTTCCGATGTCGTTCTGGTTGACCGGACCAGCCATCAGGCAAATGCCGCACAGCAGGTCGCAGTCGGCCGGCAGCGCCACCGTGCCCATCAGCTCGGCATAGAGCGCAGACCGCGACGCCGCCGCGCCTACCGCGCGTACCGCGTGGTCCCAGTCGAGATCCGCGCGCTCCAGGTCGCGACGGCCGAGGCCGACGATGTAGATGCGCTGACCAACCAGGGCAAACGCCTTGCGGCCCTTTTCGGCGTTGCGCGACAAGGCCTTGCCCATCGGAAGGTCGGCCCACAGCGGCAGCTGGGCAATCAACTTGTCGGTGACCAGGTTCTGTTCGTCGCGCATGGCGGCCAGCCGGGCCTCGCCGTCCGGCGTCAGCACATCGACCCGGTCGAGCAGCAGCAACTCCTTGGCGCGCTCGCGGTCGCTGCCTGTCCAGTGCGCAAACGCGTTGTAGGCGGCGCGCCCGGCCATCACCGTCAATTCGTCAGGGACGTCCATGCCTTGTGGCTGCTGGTACTCCGCCGGCGCTTTGGGTTCGGCGTTGACGCCGGGCAGGATGCGTTCGCTGCGCAGGGCCAGCAACCCGGCGCCAACCTTGCGAAAAGTCTCCAACGCCATCGCCACCCGCTCGTCGGGCAGCGCCCAGCCAACCTGGACCACCAGCGCCACTTTCCAGCCAAGCGACCGGTCTTGCAGCGACAGCCCGCATAACTCCTCCAGCGCATGGGCCAGGGGCTTGTTTTCCTTGCGGCCGCGCCCGCAAAACGGCGCCATGAACACCTGGGCCCGTCGCCGTCCGGCCGAGGCCACCACGGTCGCGCGTTCCATCGCGTCGGCCAGGATCCCCACGTGCAGGTGTTGCAGGTAGCCAATCGTCGGGATGTCGTCGCTGTGGCGCACCCGCTTGTCCCAGGCGCGCATCGGCACCGTGCCCAGTGACAACACCGGCTTATGGCCCACGAACGTCAGCAGCAGCGTAAAGGGCGTGCGGTACGGCCGCGCCAGCACCACGTGCGTGTAGGCGACATTGTCCAGCACCGGCGCTTCCAGTCGGCGCATGCCGCGCAGGAGATGGCCGATGCGCTCGCTGGTCTGCGGGCCAAAGGTGCTCTGCCGTTGCCCGCGAAAGTTGGTGCTCTGCCTTGCGGTCAACACCCCAAGGCTCGACTCTTCAAAGATTTCTTGCTCAGTTACCGGACGAATCGGGGCAAAGCCGCTGGGGCGGGCGAGCGCCAGCAGTTGCAAAGCCTCGCTGGCCTCATTGGCGGTCAACGGCACGCGTGTTCGGTAACCGACCGGCGAGCACGAGTCGAGCAGTTGCGGTAGGCCGTAGCGCGTCGGCTTGGTTCCGGCTGCGACCGGTTCGGAGCGTCGGCGCGCGCGCTTGTCGACCGGCGGCGGTTCGATGGCGACGACATGCAACGGTTTGGCGGTGGTCGGGTCGGGCATGGGCTGGCCGTCGGTAGGGGCGGGGACAATAGCACGGCCGGCGGCGATTGGGGAAGAACCCCCCCTTTGTTCAGATTCATGAAAATAATCGAATTTTGACGACCGTCACGATTACAGAAGGTCCCCTGGGCCGCTGCCAGTCCAAGCCGCGAACCCGCGGTCGACGCTCGTGCGCAACTGGGCTGGATCGGCGAATCAGACCACCAGTATCGATGTCAATTCATGCGTCTGAACAAAGCCCCCCTTCGTGCTTGCACCGCCAAGCCGCCACGCGCACACTGTCGCAGCGGCCCTGAGTGCCGCGGTTGCGTGCCATGGATGTCACCCGCGCTCGCCCCGACGACCTGACCGCCGGCGTGCGCCGCCTGGCCTGGCTGACGCTGCTGGTGGTAGTGGTCGGCTGTGCGGAACAAACGACGCCCGCCAGCACCGATGCGGGCGCAAGCGCCGGACAGGGCAACGCCAACTTCTCCGACCTCGCGGCGCTCGGTGATGCGCCACAGGTCGGCACGGACGCCGCCGATACTGCTGACGGGGGCGGCGAGACCGCGGTCGAAGCCACAGCAACCGTGGACGTACCGCTGCAGCCCGACCTGCCTGCAGGTCAAGACGTGGCCGCCGACGTCGAACCGCCGCTAGACGTCGCGCCTGACCAGGACACGGGATCTGACTCGGTGCCTGTCCCTGACACCGTGTCTGTCCCTGACTCTGAAACTGTCCCTGATTCTGTGTCTGTCCCTGACACTGTCTCCGTCCCGGATTCTGTTCCTGTTCCTGATTCTGTCCCTGATACCGTCCCTGTCCCTGATCCAGGCTCAACCGCAGACGCAGCCCCCGACCTCGGCCCCGACCTGCCCAAGGACACCGGCCCGCCGTGTCCCGGCACAACGCCCAAGCCCGACAACACCTGCTGCCCGTCCGGGCAATCGTGGGACGCGGCCGCAACTGCCTGCGCCACACCTGGGCCTATCGGCTGCACCGGCACGGCCGCGGAGTGCCAGCCCAAGTGGTGCCTGGACTGGCTGGACGCCTCGGGCAAGGCCTGTCCGGCGTGGTCATTTGCGTGTACGCCCCAGGGCAGGGCGTGTTCTGCGGCTGAGGTCGCCGCTGGGGCAGGGTGCAAACCAGGCGAAGTGCCTGGGTTGGCCGGTGGCGGCTGCGAATTGGCCGGTAGCGGCGTTCCGCTACCGCTTGGGGCTGTGTGGCAAGGCGACGATGTGGTGTTGCCGGCGGGGTTGCAGGCGCAGGTGCTGGAGGAGGTCCAGGCGTTGCCCGAAGCCAAGGGGCCGAAGCTGCTAGCGCCCTATTGGTGCAATACCCCGACTGGTCCGGCGTCGTGTCCAGATGGGTACCCGCCTGGCACCAATGGCGCGCCGGCTGCGCCACTGTGGGTGGCCACGCCGACGAAAGACTGGCCATGCCCGCCTGGATTCACCGCTGGTCCATCGGCCGGCCCGAAGTGCGTTCCAGATGCTGCTGCATGCCCCACGGATGCGTTCGCCGGGGTCCAAGACGGCGCCAACACCGTGTTTGTGGACGGCACCTTCGCCGGGACATCGACTGGTAAGCGCGCCGCACCGTACAAGTCTTTGGTTGACGCCGCATTCGCGCTCGTCAAGACCGGTGGCACCCTCGCAATTGCCGCCGGTACCTACCCGGGCGCTGCCATCGACACCGACAAGCCGCTGACCGTGATTGGGCGCTGTGCCAAACTCGTCAAGCTCGTCGGCAAATCCGACCAGGCCGTCTTGCACGCTGGCGGTGCCGCAATACTCAAGGTCAACGGTGTGTCCGTGTCCGCGGGCGTCGAAATGGTCCGCGTCGATGGCCCCGCCAGTGCCGAGCTGACAAGCGTGGACATTGGCGATGGCGCCCGGTTTGGCGTGGTGGCCAAAAGTGGCGGCAAGGTCTCGCTCAAGAACGTGTTTGTCCACGACTTGCTGCCGACTCCTGCCGATGGCTCTCAGGGTACCGGCGTCTACGTAGACGCCGGAGCCACCGCGACCTTGGAATACGTTCGCATTACCAAGGCCCGCAACCGCGCCCTGCATTGCGAGGGTGCAGGCGTCCTCTGCAAGGTCACCTTCGCTTATTTCGACAATACTCAGGTTGAGCAGAAGTCCGGCGAAGGTGGCGTCGGCATCAGCGCCTCGGGCGGCGCCAAGGTCGAGGCCCTCGGCGTTTACGTTCTCGACAACAAGTCCGCGGGATTGCTTGCCCATGGCCCGGGCACCTATGTGGAAGCAAAAGGTGTTCCCATATCTGGGACGACCCCGGCGCCCGCGAACGCGCTCAACGGCATGGGTATCTTGGCACTAGCTGGGGCAAAAGTGCTCTACATCGCGGACAGCATTTCGGGCAATACCACCACCGGCGTCATGGCCAATGGCAGCGGCACCAGCGTCACCATCGTCGGCTCAATGGTCACGTCCACCAAGCCAGCACCCGACAAGACCGGCGGCCAGGCTATGGTTGTCGCTGGCGGGGCGAGCTTGAGCGTCGAAGGATCCCTGGCATCGGGCACATCGGAGGCCGTGGTTGTCAGTGACTCCGGCACCAAGTTCAGTGCCAAGTGGCTTGCGCTGTCACCGCCAACTCTGCCTTCTGCAAAAGATGGGACGGGCGGTGTCGGCATCGCAGTCGCCGCGGCAGCCACGGCTAATTTGACCAACGTCAATGTCCACAATTCCGCCTACGCCGGCCTCTACTGTTCCAACGCCACCGTGTCCGTCCAAGACCTCGGCGTCTTCGAAACTCAAGGCCTGCCCACCACCGGCGGCTACGGCATCATCGCCCAACAGGGCTGCCAGCTGACCGGCAAGGGCAAGGTCTGGCTCGACCAGAACCGCACCATCGGCCTGTACGTCACTGGCGCTGGCACCGTCGCCGATTTCCAAGACCTGCTCGTCACCAACACGCTGCCCCGCAAGGGCGACAACTGGGGCGGCCGCGGCATCCAGGTCGACGAAGGCGCCAAGCTCAAGCTCGGCGCTGGCTCGCGCGTCTCAGCCAACCGCGACTTTGGCATCCAGATTTCGGGCGCGAACAGCTCGTTGGACGCTACCAGTCTCATCATTGACGGAACGTTGCCGCGTGCCGACGGCTGGTCTGGCCGCGGCCTGCACCTCGAAGCTCTGGCCGTCGCCAAGCTCGCCGACGTCAAGATCCTCGGCAACCGCGACGTTGGCCTCTCGGCCGCGGGCGACTTCGCCACGGTCAACGTCGCCGGGCCGCTGCTGGTCGGCGCCACTCAGCCGCGCAGCGACGGCAAGTATGGCCGCGGTATCCAGATTCTCGGCGGCGCGGTGCTCTCGGCCGTCGGTGCCAACAACTGGGTCCGCAGCACCGGCAACGCAGAGGCCGGCGTGGTCGTGCTCGGCAAGAACACCGCGCTGCAAGTGAGCTCGCTGCAGACCCGCGCAAATGGCAACCGCGGCACCGCCATTCTGCAAGCGGCGACCGCCGACGTGGGGCAGTGGCAGAGCCTGTTCGACAAAGGCGTCGGGCTGTGGGTACACGGCGCGGGTTCGCTGGCGCGCGCCAAGGGGCTGGCGGTACTCGACCCACAGGGGCGCGGCATCGAAGCGCAGTACGAAGGCCAAGTGATTGCCCATCGCGCAGCCATCGCCCACAGCCAAGGCATCGGCGCGTTTGCCTTCGGCGCTGGTGCCCGGGTGCGGTTGGTCGGCGCCCGTCTGCCGCACACCAAGCCGGATGCCCAGGGCCAGTTTGGCCACGCGTTGCAGGCCCAAGACGACGGCGAGGTCGCGCTGTTCGGTGGCGATATCGTCGGGGGCCGGCAGGTCGGCGTGCACGGGCGCGTGGGCAAGGTCCGTTTGGCTGGCGTTGTGGTCGATGGCATCCAAGCGCTGGCCACCGACCCCGAGAAGCTGGCCGGCGGCCTTGCCGTGTCGCACTTCGGCCAGGCCACGGTCAGCGCAAGCCGGTTGCTTAACCTCGCCGGCGCCGGCATCTTGAACTCGCAAGGGCAGCTCAGCCTGGACGCGGTGGTGGTCAGTCAGGTCACGCCGGCTGGCAACCTGTCGGCCGATGCGCTTGCTGCACAGATACCGACTGCGCTGACCGGTCAGCGGTTGTGGCTGACGGGCGCGGCGCGGGCCGGCGTGCTGCTGATCTCGGGTTCAGCGGCGCTGGCAGGGTCGCGCGTTGCTGCCAACGGCATCGGCATCGCCACCCAGGCGCTGGCAAGCGTGAACCTGCCGGGCAGCGTAGTCTCAGGCAACTCGAAGGAGTTTGCGGCGGACGGCGGCTGGAGCCTACCCGCCTTGCCCGGCGCGGCCGTGGTGTCGGGCGTGCTCGAGGTCAGCGGCTTGTAGCACGGCAGCCATAGCCTGCGGGCAGGGCGACGGGGTCAGATCCAGCGCACATCGCGGTGGCCGCATTCCGGGCAGTGGTCTAGCGGACCGATGTCGGCCGACACGCAGTGGGCACACAGCGGCACTGCGCCTACATCGAGCACCTGCACCTGCGGTTCGTTGCACTCGCGGCACAGCAACCAGTGCTGCGATGGCCCGTCCGGATTCCAGGGCTGCACGCCGACCGGACCCCACACATAGCCACATTCGTCGCACAGAAGGTGCTGCGTCAGGCTCACTGTCGCCCCTATCTGCTGCGCGACACACCCATGCCGGTCGCAAGCGCGCGCGCAAAAGCGTGGCACGTTTCGTAGCGTTCGGTCATGCGCTTGGACAGACCGCGCAGCAGCGCGGCGACGCAGTTGGGCGGCAGGTCGGGGCGCAAAGCACGGGGATCTGGCACCGGCTCAAGCGCGTGGGCAACGAACAGGTTGCCGTGGATGAACGGCAGGCGACCTGTCAACAGCTCGTAGGCGACCACGGCGAGGCTGTACTGGTCGGTGCGGCCGTCCGGCTCCCGACTGTTGGGCTGCTCCGGCGCCATGTACTGTGGCGTGCCGAGGATGACCGACCGCTCGCTGCGCTTCTCGCTCTTTTGACGAGCGAGGCCAAAGTCGAACAGCTGGACGTTGCCATTGCGCTCTACCAGGACGTTATCCGGCTTGACGTCGTAGTGGACGATGCCGCGACTGTGCACATAATCGAGCGCACTGGCTAACTGCCCGACCACCCGCGCGACGAAAGTCAACTCCATGCCGCCCACTCGCAGGTGCTCCGTCAGGGTTCGGCCGGCGATCGACTCCATGGCAAAGTACAGCGTCTCGTCAACCTTGCCGGCGTCGTAAATCCGGACCACGTGCGGGTGCGCGAGACCAACCGTCAGCCGCACTTCGCGCAAGAACTGGCGCCGAAATCCCTCGCCGTCCAGACCCGGGTGCATAAACTTGAGCGCGACATTGCGGTCTAGCAGCACGTCCCACGCCTCGTAGACCACGCCATATCCGCCGGCGCCAAGCCGCCGCAGGTCGGTGTACCGGTACGACAATTCCTCTGGGACGTCCTCTGGCCAGGCCTGCTCGAGACCCGCCGCTTGCACAGCTCGCGGAGTGACGGGTTCCGTAGTTTCGTTGGCCGCCACGCCAACCTGATCTCTCGCGGCAGTGGCCTGGGCGATTGCATCGGAACTGGCTCTTCGGCGCTGGCGATCGGACAAGCGCCGCCCGGTCGGGCTGTAGCGTGGGTCGCCGGCCCCGAATCGGAACACTGCGAAGCCGCCAATGGCCGTGATGGCCGAGTGGTCTAAGTCCAGGTGCAGGGTTTGCCGCAAGAACGCGTGCAGCAGCTTGGGTCCCGCTGAGCTGGTCGCGCTCAACCACTCGACACCATACAAGTTGCCGCCGGGGGCAGCGCCAAGACGAGCCTCGACGACACATGCCACCAAGCAGACTTCGGCGAGGCTGCTCTCGCCTGCTCTGGCCATCATCGCGGTCCTGGCGCCGACCTCAAGCAACTCCGCGCTGGCCATCAAGCCGCTGTCAGGTCCCAACTCCATGCAGACGCCGGCGAATTCACGCTCGTCGCAGCGCACCGATACCTGCAACGAACTTGCACGCCGGCTCGACTCGCGGCGGGTCGGACCACTGGGCGGTCGGACGATGCGCCGGACTGCGCTCGGGGCCTCGGGTACACCAAAACCGCCGCTGCTGTCGTTTCGGCTGCCCGGCAGTGCCCGGCTCGGCGAGGTGCGAGCAAAGGCTGCCCTGCTCGGAGAAATTCTTGGAATTGCTGTACTTCCGGAGACTGGCTGCCTTGCCGGCGCCCGGGCGATACGGCGGTCGGTGTTCTCGGTCATGGCCACGGCCTCGTAGCGTTGTTGGTTCCGCAAAATTGAGCATAACGGCGGCGCCGCTGGTCCGCAAGGCTGCGTGGTCGCACATGCACACTTGCGTAGACTATTGCCGGTGAGCGATGCGGCCTGTACGCTGTGGGTCTACCGCCACAACCATGGCTTCCGTCGGACTCTGGCCCAAATGCCTTACCTGCTATCGACACCCACCACATTATGGTCTAGCCGACATCGGGCAGGGTGCGGTCCGGAACCCGCCCGGCTCCCGGGCGTGCACAGCGGGGACCCACTTGGCTAGTTTCGCGCGGTCTCTGCGTCCGGTGAGCCCCCCGCTGGCAAACAGCGACGCGGCGCAGGCCCGCGCCATCCGTCTGGTGGGGCGGAGCAGAGAGCAATCGCAGATTCACGGCTTCTTGGACGCTGTCGCCAGCGGCCAGGCGCGGCGCGTCCTGGTCCACGGCGGTGCCGGCGCCGGCAAGTCGACTCTGCTGCTGTACCTGCGCGAGTGCGTGCGCGAGCGCGGTGGCGAGTGCGGCATCGGGCGCGAGGAGCCCATCGCCTCGCCGCGACCACTGGGCGCGCTGGGGGCTGCCTTGGACGAGGTCGCCGCCCGTCTGGTGGCGCGGGGTGGCGAGCGACTGGTGCGCGCGCGTGCGGCAGTTGAGGCGGCCGTCGGCGCCAACGCCGAGCAGTTGGCGACGCTCGGTCCGTGGTTGCGTTGTTTGCTGCCCGAGAATTCCGCAAATGAGCTACACGACGGCGCCGTCGAGGGCGACCGCCAGGCAGACGCGGTCGAGCAGTTGATCCGGGCTGTTGCCGGCGCGGTCGGGATGCTGGCACTGTGTTGCGACGACCTGCAGCGCGCGGATGCGCAGACATTGCAGGTGTTGCGCAAGCTGGGCGGCGAAGCAGACAGTCCCCTGCTGATGGTCGAGGTGTTTCGCCTACCAACGGCAGCCGTCGATGCGTTGGTTCGTGAGCGCAGCCACCATGGCGTCGTTGCTGTCGAAAACCTGGCGCCAGCGGCCGTGGCGGAGCTGCTGACGCACGCTCGGGGCGACTTCGCGGACGACCACCTCGCGCTGAGCGACTTGTTGTGGCAGCGAACGGGCGGCAACCCGTTTCAACTGCTCACCTGCATTGATCTTTTACAGTCGGAAGGCGCGATCCGGGCGCCGGTGGCCGCCGGTTTACCGTGGCGGGTGGCATTGCCGCGCGCGTCGGCGTTGGCCGCGACACCGGACGGGGTCTCCTTAGCGGCACGCCGACTGACCGCCATCGACGAAGGCGACCGCTCGGTCTTAGCCACGGCCGCGCGCATCGGGGCCACGTTTGCGACCGGACTGCTGCAAGAACTGTTGGTGATGTCCTCGGACCAGCTTCTCGCCAGCTTGCGGCGGGCGGCGGGCCTGGGTGTCGTCGCGCAATTGGCGCCGGACAGACCAGTGGACATGTGGCGCTTCGTCCACGACCGCCTGCATGAGGCAGCGTTGGAACTGACCGGTTCTGCCGCTGGACTGGAATTGCACGCCCAAATCGGCCGCGCACTATGGCAACGCCTAGCCACGGATGCGCCGGCGCTTGAGGTGATGGCTGCCGTGCACCAGCTGAATCTCGGCGCGGGGGCAGAACGGGCCGATCTCACGGACGCGCAGCTGTGTGGCGCCAATTTGCGGGCGGCCCAGGCGGCCAACTCGGTCGGCGCATTTGCCGCCGCGCTGGACTTCGCCGATGCCGGACTGCGCCTCACTATGCACGTTGCACAGGACAAGCACCGCGACCTCGTCGTCGAAGCGGCGAGCGCGGCGCGGGCGACGGCGGCAGCGCGGGTGCCTGCACTTGTCGACCGGTTGATGACCGTGCAGCCGTCGCCCCAGCAACTGGCCTCGGCACTGGCGCTGCGGGCCAATGCCGTGCTCGAGGTCTATGACACCGCCGGCGCTATGGCGGACATTCGCAAGGCCTTGGCGCTGCTTGGCTATCGCCTGCCGGGCCAGGTCGGCAAGCCGACGTTGCTGCTGGCAGTGCTGCGAGCCCAACTGGCGTTGCGCGGCCACACCGAGCAATCGCTGGCAGCGCTCGCCCCTGTCCGTGATCCGGACCGGGCCTTGCTTTTGCACCTGCTGTTGCGCAGTTCGACCGCCGCCTATCTATCGGACGCGCAATTGTTCGCCTTTCTGTGCTGCGAGATGCTGCGCCTTGGCCTTGCTGCCGGCAATTGCCCGGCGACGGGCTACGGATTGCTGGTTTTTGGGTTGGTTCAGGCCGGCGCACTCGGTCGCCTGGATGCGGGGCACCGGCTGGGCGCGACGGCCCTGGCCATGATTGACCGCCATCCGGACCAGGGCATTCATGCACTGTCGCGCGGCGTTTGGCTGGCCACGCTGCACCACCTGCGCGCACCGCTGGCCAGCACGCTGCTGCCGCTGCGCCAGGCATTTCGGGCGGGCCTTGCCGAAGGAGACATCCTGCAGGCTGGCGTGTGTGCCTGCTTTTACACCATCCACCTGTTGTTTTCCGGCACGTCTGTCGCCACCGTGGCGAGCGAGGCCCGTCGGAACCTCGACGACATGCGCCGGCGCGGTCAACTGGTCTCGCACGACACGGCGGCGCCGTTCGCCGCGCTGGCACAACTGCTGGCTGGCGAGTCCGATGGTTTTGGTCTGCTCGACGACCGCGCACTACGCCACACGAGTTCAGTGGCACCGGCGGCGCGGTTTGTGTGCTTCTCCGTGCATTTCTGCCGTTGTGTCCTGGCGGTGCTGCAGGGCAACGACCGGCAAGCAGTTGCCCACGCCAGTGCGGCGCAACGGGACTTTGAGGGTGTTGCTGGCACCGTTCTGGTGCCCCTGTACTACTACTTCACAGGCATCGCGGTCGGCAGGCAGTTTACGGCACGTGGGGGTACGTCGATGCGGCGATTGCGGCGCTGCCATCGCGAGTTGGTGGCTCGCGCTGCTTTGTGCCCGCAGGACTACGACGGCCGTGTCGCACTGCTGGGCGCTCTGATATCTGCGCGCAGCGGCGACCAGACCGCTGCCTTGGCGCAACTGGACACCAGCATTGCGCTACTTACCACCGCCGGCTTTACGCACGAGGTGGCTGTGGCCCAGCTGACCCAGGCCCAGTTGTTGCACGCGGCCGGCGCAGTCGAGCTTGCACGAGGGCCCCGGCAGGCGGCAGCCCGAAGCTGGCGCAGCTGGGGCAGCGCAGCGCTGGCTGCGCTGGCCGGCGACTCGGCGGTCGCTGCCAAGCAACACGACTCGGGCGTGCACGCGGTCGCCGAGGTGGCAATGCAAGGCACCGAAGCGCTGGCGGCCGTCGACACGCCGGACGACCTGCGCGCAGCCTTCGTGCGGCTGACCCAGGCGCACCTGGAAGCGCAGCGCGTGCTGTGGCTGGAGGCGCGCGGCGGCGAACTGCGTGTGCGCACCGAGATGCAGGCGGGCGGTGTGCCGCGCGTGCTGGACGTGGCGCTCGACGAGTTTCCAGCGCTTTGCCGATCTGCGATTGCCCAAGCAGCGCGCACGGGCGAAATCGTCGCTGAGCAGGATGCCCAGCAATCGCCGACCCTTGCCAGCGATCCGTGGGTGGTGCAAAACGGCCTGCGTTCGCTGTTGGCGCTGCCGACGTTTCTTGCCGGCGAACTGGTCGCTGTGTTGGTGGCCGAGCACAGTGCGCGCGAGGGCGTCTTTACGCTCGCCGCACTGTCGCCCATGCGCGTGACCAGCGTCGCCATGGCAGCACTTTTGCGCAACGCGGAGCTTTCGGCAGACCGCGAGCGCCACGCGCAGGCCCTGGAGACCGCCAACCGCTCGCTCGACGAACAGCGGCAGCTGCTAAAGACCATGGTTCAGGAGCGCACCTCTGCGCTGGACCAGGCGGTGCGCCTGCAGGCCGCGGTGCTCGGGGCGCTGTGGGAGGGCGTTTGCGGTCTGGATGCCACTGGCACCGTAACCTTCTGTAACGCAGCGGGCGAGGCCATGCTGGGTCAGGTCGTCGTCGGCAAGCGGTTTCACGACACCTTCCACCGCGCGGCACGGCAGAGCAACAGCAGCGTCTGCCCGCTGTGTGACGCCACCGCGCCGCTGCAGGACTACGCCACCACGCTGCATGGGGCGGACGGCCGCGAGGTGCACGTCGAGTGCTCGCTGCAGCCGCAGAGCGCTGACACCAGCGATGGCGTGCGGGTGTTGTCGATTCGCGATGTGACGCGGCGACGCCAGCTGGAGCAGGAACTGCGCCACACCCAGAAAATGGAGGCGATTGGCCGCTTCGTTGGCGGCGTCGCGCACGAGTTCAACAATCTGCTGACCCCGATTGCGGGTCACGTCGCCCTGGCCCAGGCCGATCTGGCGTCGGACCACGTGCTGCAGCAGCCCCTCGCCGACGTGGCCACGGCGACTGAGCGGGCGGCCGCGTTGGTCCGACAGTTGCTGACACTGGGCCGCCGCGCCAACCTGGCACGACAGGCCACAGAGCTCGGCGACCTGGCGGAGCAGGCGTTGCGGTTGCTGCGGCCGACGCTCGACCGGCGCATCGTTATCGACAACCAGGCGCCCAGTACGCCGATTTGGGCAGAGGTCAATGGCGACCAGATTCACCAGATCCTGCTCAACCTGTGCCTGAACGCGCGCGACGCCCTGCTGTCACACCACCTAGACGACGCGCCGATGCGCATCGAGACCAACCTGCGGATCGTCGACGTCGAGCCGTTTGGCGCCGCCAATCATCCGTCCCGGCGCAAGTCGCGTTGGGTCGAGCTGTCGGTTCGCGACAACGGTCCTGGCATTGCGCCGGAGCTGCACAGCCGCATTTTCGAGCCGTTTTTCACGACCAAGCCCGAAGGCCACGGCGCCGGTTTGGGGCTTGGCGTTGTACTCGGCATCGTCGAGCAGCACGGCGGCTGGGTCACGGTGGAGTCGCCCCCCGGCCAGGGAACCACCGTGCGCTGCATGTTCGCCCCGTGCGACGCACCGCTGACGACTCAGGCGCCAAAGAAACTGCGGCTGTCGTCCACTGAAGGCGCGGGCAAGCTGGTGCTCATCATCGACGACGAACCGGTGGTCCGGCGGCTGGGCCGGGCGGTGCTCGAAAAGGCTGGTTTTGGCGTCCTCGAGGCGAGCAGCGGCGCCGCCGGCCTCGCTGAACTCGAGAGCAACCCGGCAATTGACCTGGTCATTTTGGATGTCATTATGCCCGGTCTCGACGGCTGGCAGACCCTTGCGCGTCTGCGCATGCGCGCCAGGTCGCTGCCCGTGGTGATGTGGACCGGTTACGACGACAAAGCCGACCACCAGCGCAGCCAGGTGCAGTTGGTCACGCGCCTCATCAAGCCGTTTGCTCGCGGCGATCTGCTGGCCGCCGTGCGCACCGCGCTGCGCGAGAACGTGGATGACGTGTGATGGCTGCACAAGCCAGCAAGGTGACCATGCCCGCCAAAAGCGCGCCACTCACCAATCCAACGTCGCCTCGGCATTGAGCCGCTTCTTGTCGGCAAACAGGTCGCCTTTGTAGCGCACCTGTGGAAACAAGCGCTTGGCGTCCCACAGGCCGTCCTGCCACTTCAACCAGGCGGCGAAATCGCACGCGTCAAAGTCCGGCGGGTCGGCCGTACCTGGGCCCAGCAGCGGTTCTTTGGCGGCACAGCGCTGCCGCAGGTCCTCCGCCGACAGCTCTGCGTGCTGCGCCTGCCACTGCACGAAGGCGGTGCGGCCGCCGACGCGACCGAGGATCAGTGGAAACTGGGGCCGACGGCCAAACACGCTGTGCCCCGCCATGGTGGTCTCGCCGCGGTGCAGCCCCAGCAGGTGCAACAGCGTCGGCGCCACGTCTTGTGAACCGCTGACGACTTTGGGGCGCGCCGGCAGCTCGTGCAGCGGGTCGCCGATGAGCCACACGCCGGGCGAGCAGGCGATGCCGTCGCCGGGGCCTCGGAACAAGGGTCGCGTATTCAAGGTGTTGAGGATGCTGTGGTCACCAGTCAACATCCACAGCGTGTTGGCCGCCCGACTCGGCTCCGCAAGCAACGCGTGCCACCGCCCCAATTGGTCATCGGTACAATGGAATGCTGCGAGCACCTTGCGCGGCCCGGCCTCCGCAGGCGCGTCGGTCACATTTGGCGGCACCTGGCAGTGCGCTGGCGCCATGCCCGGTTCGTGGGTGTCGATAGTCAGCACCACCAGCAGGAACGGCCGGCCGTCCTTGTGCCGCTCGGCCTCGAGCTTGCGCAGGACATCGCTGGCAACGTCGATGAGCGTGTCGTCATGGGCGCCGAACGGGCCCTCAGGGCGAGCGGGGTGTTTGGCGCGCACCTGTGGTCGCCCGATGACCTCGTCAAAACCGTGGGTGCGCAAGAAGGCTTCGATGCCCATCGCCTCCAGTGCGGTCGTCTGCACGAACACGGTGCGGTAGCCCGCCTGTCGCAACACGTCGGGCATGCATACAAACGGCGTGTTGCGGTCCATGCGCTGGCCCGGCTGCAGGTCGCGCGGGTGACTCGGAGCGTGCAGGCTGCACAGCGTCAGGAGCAGGCCGGCAATCGTCGGCGCCGTGGTGTTGCGGTAGCCTTCGATGGCGGTGGAGCGGCGCGCCAGTTCGCTCATCTGCGGCATCAAGCCTTGGTAGTGTCCCGACAGTTCGTGCACGAAGGTGCGACTCAGGCTCTCGACCATGGTCAGCACGACGTTCGGGCGCGCGTCTGGCGCCACGCCTGATTTGCGTGGCAACGCCAACGGCGGCTCGTCGAGACCGGCGCGCGATAGCGGAAACTCGGCCACCAGCGGGGTCGCCGGCATCAGGCCGGCGCGCACAAAGCGGGCTGCGCGGTCAGCGGGCAATTGCACCAGCGCGGCCGTGTCCAGTTGCGGCGGGTTGAGCCACACCTCAAGCTGTTGGGCGAAGTTGACCTCCGCCACCAGCCGCAGCGAGTACGCGTGCGCGGGGTAGGCAATCCCGTCGCGCAGCGACCACGCCGCCGGCAACAGCGTCAGGCCCGCGGTCGCCCACACGACTGGCCGCCAGTTCGCCGACCACGGCCGGGTCAGCCGCAGCACCGACCACGTCGCTAGGGCCGCTGAGGCGAAGAAGCCGCCGGCCAGCCCCAGCACCGGCGCATCGCGTCGCCCCGAAATCCAGTCGGGATCCCAGAACATGAACGAGTCGGCCGTAAAGTGGGTGTGGCCCAAGTAGCACTGCGAGGTGTCGATGCAGCGCACGAACATGCTGCCGATGGCCGCGCTGACCAAAGCGAACCGAGCGGCCAGGTGCCAGCGTCCGCGCAAGTGGCCGGCCGCCAGGACGACAGCCACCGCGCAGGCCGCCAAGACGAGGTCCCAAGCGTTGCCCTTGATGGCGTCGCGCACGCTCAGGCGCGGGTCCGCAAACGCGTCACGGAGCCACCAACCGGCCCAGCGCCAGCACAAGGGCAGGGCGAGCAGGAGCAAGGCGGGCAGGGCGCGGGCGCGCAGGGGCGACGGGTCGGCGGCAGTGGACGGCATGGAAGGGCTGGCGGGCGGGCGGCCGCGGGAGGCGGAGTGTAGGCGGCGGCTGTCCACTGTGGCAACGCGGACAAGCGCCTACTTGGCCCCGCACTTGCCATTGACCAGCCCAACCGCCGTGCTTTTGTAGCCGACGACCACCTTGCCATCGCCTTTGCCGTCGCTCGCAATCGGCGTTACGCCTTTGGGCCACGCCACCGCAGTCGCCCACCACAAGTCGCACTCGCCCAGCTTGCGCTGCACCACCGCCTGCAACAAGCCGCCCACCCACACGCGCACCCGCGCCATCGACGGGCCATAGTCGTGCGCGTCCCAACTGTGCACGCCGATGGCGTAGTGCGAGCCGTATTGCGGGGCGTTGAGGTGCAGCGTCTCGGGGCCAAAGCCGTCGGTGTCGTCCAGATCCAGGCTCGGGTCGTCGTCGACCAGCGGATCGACGCTGCCCCAGTTGGGCTTGGGGTTGTTCCAGAAGCAGTCGTAGAGCGGATGGAACCACGGATCGACCGCGCCGTCGCCGTCGTTGTCGGGTTGGCACGGGCAGGGCTTGCCGGCGCACATGGCCGGTGGGCTCGCGCACTTCTTGGCGTTGCCAGCGCCTGGATGGGCAAAGTGCAGGTCGAGGTCGGCGCCCATGCCGGGCCCGGTGTCGGGCGTTGGGTCGGCGGGTGTTGACCACACCAGTTCGGCGAACACCGCCGCTTCGGGAATCACGTGGACCGTTTCGGTTGCCGGCAGGCAGTTGACGACGCCCTGGTCGTCGGTCACCACCAACCGCACCTGATAGTCGCCGGCCACATCGAGTGCCACGACATCGGCCAGCACGCCGTTGACCTTGCCCTTGCGCTTGACGCCCAGCTTGGGACTCGGCAGGTTGGCGGCGGGATGAAAGCCGACATTGCTGGCGCCTTCTGGCGCTTTGAGCAGGGTCCACTGGTACTTGGCAATTTTCTTGCCGCCCAGCGCGTGACTGCCACTGCCGACCAGGGTCACGCCGCCTTGGGGCGCGATGGTCCAGGCCGGCCCTGCGGCGATGACAGGCGTCGGGCAGCCGCTGGCGGTGCCGGTGCAGCGCAGGCCGACCGGCTTGTCGGGCAGGACCGTGTCGTCGCTGAACGTCAAGGTCGTCGCGTAGGGCAACCAGTTGCCGGAGCCGTCCTTGAGCTCAGCGGGCGGCACGCAGCGCACCACGACGGCGACCTGTGCAATGGCGTTTTGCAGTGTGACAACTTCAAGTGCATCGTCAGCCCGGTGTCGGTCGTGGCGTGCAACCCCACCGGCGACACGCCGTGCAGCAAGAACACCTGCGACCCCAAGACCGGACAGTGCACCAAACAGGCGCTCGCTGAGGGCGGTGTCTGCGACGACCAGAACCCGTGCACCGACAAAGACGCCTGCAAAGCGGGGCTGTGCGCGGGCTTGCCGTCCACCTGCGACGACAGCAACCCCTGCACGGCCGACAGCTGCGCGGGCGGCGCCTGCTCCAGCGGCGCGGCGTTTGACGGCACTCCCTGCGCCACCGACAACAACTCGTGTACGCTCGACGTGTGCGGCAAAGGCGCGTGCACCCATCCCGGGTTGGTCGACGGCACCGCATGCCAGGACGACGGCACCACCTGCACCACCGACACCTGCAAGACCGGTGCGTGCAGCCACCCCGCGGTCGCCGACGGCACCGGCTGCCAGGACGACGGCAACCCGTGCACCTTTGACCAGTGCAAGACCGGGGTATGTCAGCACATCAGCAACGACCCGCCGGCTGTCAACGCTGGGCAATGTCTGGCGGTCAACACGCTGACGGCCAACGCCGGCAAGGTAGCGGGCAAGTGGACCGACTGTGGCGCCTCGGACAACAAGGTCTATTCGTGCAAGGGCCCCAACTGCAAGTACACCGGCGCGATTTCGTCGTGGGGCTGCTCGGCGCCAGGCTACCTGTACAATGGCGCGGACACGGGGTTTGAGTACACGTATCAGTTTACCGCGCCCGCCGACGGCGTGTGTACCCTAATTGAGTACAACGAGGGCTTGCCCCAGCCGGGCGGCAAGCTGTTTGGCGTGCTCGACTGGTTCATCGTCTCGGGCAGCGCGTGCCAATCGAGCGGCTGCCAGGCCTACATGTGGGACAACAAGTACGGCGACCCGGTGTGCAGCGGTCAGACTTGCAGCTACGTGCCGTTCAACGTCACCAAGGGCCAGCAGTTCTTTGTGGTCGCGGGTATTTTCGACGGCGCAGGCAGCCACCAGGGCTATCCGTTCAACCCTGGCTGGTCGATTGAGATGAAGTGCGACAAGGGTGTGCTGACCGAGGTGCGGTTGTTCGATTGCGCGACGCGCGAGGTGACGTATGTGGATGGGCCGAGCTACCCCGGCACCGGCAACAAGGACAAGAACGGTGACTTGATCGACTTGTTTTGCTGCGGCCACGCGATGTTGGCCAATGGCAAGTTGTTGCTGGCAGGCGGGACGGAGCGGCCGCCGGGGACGTACAGTCCGAAGGCGTTCCATCATGCCGCAGGCCATCAGCCGGGCAGCCATGACTCGTGGTTGTTCGATCCGTGGAAGAAGACGTTTGCGCCGACCGGGCCGTTGAGCGAATTTCCGAATGGCCAGTTCCTGCTACCGCCTGAGCTACTCGACAAGGAGTGGATTGAGGCCTGCAAGAAGAAACTGGGTCTGGAAGGCAAAAGCGAGAATGCTGCAGACCCGAAGCAGAAACTCACCGCAGCGGACCTCGCGGCCATCGAAAAGTGCAAGCAGACGGATCTGGTGGACTTCAAGAAGACCGCGCCCCAGCACGTTGGAGGCCGGTGGTATCCGACGATTCTTGAGTTGCCGGCCGGTGGGGCACTTGCGTTGGGCGGGCATCCGGGGTCGACGGACGTGCGGCACAACAATTGGTCCGTCGAAGAGTTTGTGGCTGCGGACACGCCCGTAGGCAACACTTGGGTGCCGATTGCCGGCAAGGACTGGGACAACTTCATACCCAAATGGCTCGCGGAGCCGCCGAAAAAGGACTTCAGCAAGGCCAAATTTGACGAGGGTTCAGCAGGCTACATGTACCCGCGTGCCTTTGTTGGTACGGCCTCCAAGGGCAAATTGCCCTGGATTTATAGCTACTATTGGATCAACAACTACATGAAGCGCTTCCTACCGACCCCAGTGGGCGGCGCAGCCGACGCAGGAGAAACAGCGCCCAAAAATACAACTTTGTATATGTGGTCAGGGCAGAAGCTCCTGAATGTCAACCTGGCCGCAAAGAACCAATCGAGCTATGGCGCTGCACCGCTTGCGGAAGGGTTCAAGGCTGTACCGGCTTGGCCGAAGTTGACCGACTGGTTCGGCTCAGACCACACTTTTGCCACACTGTTGCCGCTGCCGGCGTCAATTCCCGCAGACACAGATCAGGAATCGGCGCGCGTGTTGCTCGGCGGCGCCATGATTGCCTTCCTGTACGACGGTGCCACCGGGGCGTTCTATCAAACCAAGCTCCCTGACCTGGATGGGCCACGCGCCAAGCCCGCCAACCGATTTCGGGCGAATGCGACGCGGTTGCCGTCGGGGGAACTTGTAGTAACTGGCGGGATTGACGGTGCGATTGACACCGACCACGGGCCAGGCGACGTCGCCAAAGGGATCCCTCCCGGCTTGAACCAACTCTACGCACATTTCGGCCAATTCGATCACTACGAGGGCATCGAAACGATCGACAAGCCGCTTGGCGGTGGAATTCAAGACGCCGATGCCGTTCGAAACGCCGAGTTGTATGTCCCACCGCCCAGCGGAAAACCGCTGACCGGCCAGACCGGGGAGTGGCAAATTGGTGCCGCAGCAAACGAACCCCGCAATTACCACAGTGTCGCCCTGTTGATGCAGAGCGGCGCTGTCCTTGTCGCGAGTTCGAATCGCGATGGCGCGTCCAGTTCCGATTCGGCGAACTTGAGCATGGAGTACTACGAGCCTTGGTACTTCTGGTACCCGCGCCCTAGCTTGGTCTTCGGCGACACCACGCCCAAGATCAAGATCGGGCAGGATTTCACCTGGAAATGCCTAATCCCAGTGGGAGTCACGCTGGTCCGCGTCGTTCTTTGCCGCTGCAACTCCGTCACTCACGGCTACTCTGCTGACGCTCGCACGGTCCTCGTCGACCTGCCGGCACCAGTCGAGTCGACAGGGCAGGCGCAGGAAGTGCACTTTCCGGCCATCACGAATTCAACCGTGTGCATCCCGGGTTGGTACTTGGCTTTTGCCGTCCTCAGTAACAATGTTCCGTCGACTGGCGAATTTGCGGAGGTGCTCGCATGACCGCGTTGCGCTTGCTCGGTTTGGCGACCTTTTTGATGATTGCGTGCAAGCAGCCCCGGAGCTCGACGCCTGAATTGCCGCAGCCAGCTGGCAATGGTGGAGATGCTGTCACGGCGGGCCCGGCCAGCGACAGTGGCTGCTTCGGCCCGTCGAACGAAACTTTGGAGTCTGAAGTCGCTCCGGATGCCAAGTCCACCGCTGGTGACGTGGTTGGGACGGCTGGGGATGCCACGTCAACGGGCCCCAAGCCGTCGACGGCGAACTGGGAACTCGTTCAGGATGCGGCCTGGAAGTCGTCGGAATCGCCATTTTCGAGCACCAAAGACTACCCGACGGATGGCAGCACAATTGGCGGCACTGACAGTTCAGCAACAGGCGCGGTTTATGTCGTCCGTTATGCCCCTCAAGAGACGGCGGCAGCCTTTCGGATTGAACAATGGACTGGCAACCAATTCAGCCTTGTGACAACAGCAAAGATTCCCAAACTAATCGACAACGCGTTTTCACCCTGCAGTGGCAGTACTTACAAGCTCTTTGTCCATTCTCTGGCTGTTGTTCAGCCCTCCGAGTTGTGGATTGGCATTGACGAGTGCGGCGTTGGCCAGTGGACTGTCGACGGAGGGTGGAAGTACTTTCTTGTCGATGTGGTGACGAAGGACTCCAAGCCGTGGCAAGAAATGTGGAAAATGCACCGCGTATTCCGCGTTGTGCCGGGTACCATCAGTTTGCCCCATGCTTTTGTGCTCATCAACGGCGGTCTCCGGCGCCTCGCACCTATCGCTGACAGTTGCTTGTGGGACGATGCCGGCAAGGCGTTGTGGTGCGCTAAGCAGCAAAATATGCTGCCGTTGAGCAAGAATGAGGACGATACGTACTTCTGGCCTTCGGAGGCCACCGGCCCAGACGACAACCGCGGTGCAGAGTACTTTCGGCGAGATTTTGCAATGACATGCAGTGATTACCATGAAGCAATGCCTGTCAATGACCAGAAGGCCGAGCTGCCCGCACTTGGCCCCCAATTCGTCGCCCGCGTAACCGACATCTACCACTGCATGGGCGACAAGCATTGCATCATCGGCGGTCACGGCATGGCGGCCTACTCCGGCTTCACCCTGCTCTGGAAGGTCGACGGCCCCGCCGCCTTCGACCCAATTTTCCACCAAACGCTGGGCGGCGGCCGCCCCTGGGTCTTCGCCAAGGACGACATCTGGTGGGGCCCCGCCCACTGGGACGGCAAGACCTGGACCACCGAAGAGCTGCCGAAGACCTACCCCAAGGCCGAAATGAACCTGAATCTCGACAAATTCAGCAAGGTCTACCAGGGCCCTCGCCACCTCGGCACCTACTGGACCGGCAAAGACCTGCTCATCGTCATGGAAGATGGCGTCTATCGGCGCAAGACGCCACCCAAATAGGCACCGCGCTCCTGCTGCGCCAACCGCTACAACCCACCTTCGATGCCCACCAAATCGACGATAAAGAACCGCAGCTGTTCTGCGACGCCGTGGCCCTGCCAGTACCACGAATCGGGGCCGTCAGTCCGCGCTCACGCCCCCACCACCTCCACCCGACACCGCTTCCCGTCAAAAACCACCGCATACTGCCGCACCACCGCAGCCCCGGCCGCGCGCACCTCGGCCGCGTAGTCGCGTTCGATCAGCTGCGCCTTGGCGGCCAGCATCGCCTGCTCCGCGGTCTCGTCCATCTCGGTATCCACCACCTTGAGCTCCATCACCACGCCATTGGCACCAGCCTTGCGCGGCCGCACCAGCACATCGACGCGGCCAAAGCCCGACTCACGGTTGCTGCGCACCTCGTGGGTGCGGTCCATCGCCACCAGCAATCCGGCGACGAAAGCCTGGTAGACCACCTCCGGTTTCCGGCCGCGACCGAGGTCGTGGTACGACAGGGTCAGCGCAAGCAGCTCGCCCAGCGTGTGCTGGACCGTGCGGGCATCGCCGCCAAGCAGCGCCTGGCACAGGTGCTCCACACCTGAACTGCCGCCGACGCCTGCAGCCAAGGCCGTCTCGAAAAGGCCCTGCAAGGCCGACGCCACTTCGCGATTCGGCACCCGCAGCGTGGCGCGCCAGTAGCGCCGCTCTGGTGTCGCGCTGTCGGCCCGCAAGTACCCGCAGTGCAGCAAGAACGCCCACACCGCACCCGGGTCGGCGTACACGGTGCGCAAGGACACCGCTTCGTCAACCAGCTTCTCGACGGTCTCCCCGCGCAGCAACGCTTCCAGGTCGGGCAACTCGGCGCTGGCCCGCTGCACCAGCAGTTGTCGCAGCAAAGCGTCCGACGCGGTGTTGACCCAGTAGGGTGCAAAGCCATCTACGGGGTTGTTGAGGTACGACAGCACCGACCACGGGTTGTAGATGACCTGGCCGCCAAAGCGGTAGCCGTTGTACCAGCGCTCCAACTCGGGCAGGTCCGCGTAGCGGTCGGCGGCGTGCAGCAGCGCTTCGACCTCGGCTTGGGTGAAGCCAAACGCGGTGCTGAACGGCGTATGCAGCAGCGTGAACACCCCAGGATTGTTCAGCCCCGAGAACACCGACTCCTTGGCGACGCGCAAGATGCCAGTCAGCACACCTTTGTACAGCGCGGTATTGTCTTTGAGCCCGCCGGACAGCAGGTTGCGGATGAGGTCAATCGCCTCGTCGTGGTAACCGTGCTCAAACGCGCTGTGCAGCGGGGTGTCGTACTCGTCGATGAGGATCGCGACTTGCCTACCGGTGGCGCGGTGCAGGCACTGCGAAAGGTGCAGAAAGGCCTTGCTGAGGTCTGCGTTGTCTGCGGTGCGCGCGCGGAGGGCCTGCAGGCGTTCGCGGTCGTCGGCCCCGAGGTGTGGCTCGAGGGTGGCACTGATCCGGCTCGCCTCCGCGGCGATCGTCGCCGCAATCCCAGCACGGCAATCGGCCCAGTTGGCCGCCTTGACGTCTTTGAACGTCAAGAAAAGCACCGGATGCGCAGCCAGGTGTGCGTCGCACAGGTCTGCGCGCGACGCGATGTGCAGCCCCTCGAAAAGCGCCGCCCGCGCCGCGCGCGCCGCAACGGCCTCGCCCTCGTCGGGCTGTGGCAGTTCCAAAAAGTACCGCAGCGTCGACAGGTTCAGCGTCTTGCCAAACCGCCGCGGCCGCGGCAGCAGCAGTACCTTGTTGCTGTTGTCGAGCACGTCGGCGACCAGCGCCGTCTTGTCGACGTAGTACCAGCGCTGGCGGCGGATTTCGCGAAAATCGCTGGTGCCGAGCGGCAAGCGCGGTAGGGGCGGCGGCATCGGGCGCTCCGGCGCCGCGTCGGTGGGCGGCGCGCGCAGCGAGGGTAGCATGGTCCGCGGCTGTGGGTCAGCGTGGCTAAGAGGGGCATGTCAAAACCGCGCAGCCGACCTCGCCAGACGGCGCATAGGCGAGTCGGTGTGCAAAGGCGCGCGCTTGGGACCCACAAAGCGAGACAAGGACGACAAGTACGGCAAACGAGAACGTCGTAGAAGGGGCTGCCTCAATCGCTTCAGGCCCTAATTGCAAACCGCCCCCTTGCAAACCTTGCCGCTCCCGCACGTCACGCCATCTTGCACCGGCGTCACCACGCACCCCTTGACCTTGTCGCAGGTCTCGGTCGTACACGGGTTGTTGTCATTGCACACCTTGGTTGCACCACTCACGCACACGCTTAGACTGCACGCATCCGGCTCGGTGCAGGCGTTGCCATCGGTGCACACCAGCTTGTCCATCGCAACGTGCGCACAGCCGCCACCCTGGTTGCAGGCGTCCGCCGTGCAGAAGTTGTCGTTGCCGGGGCCGTTGTCGTCGCACGCCGCCAGGTATTGACCGCCGCAGCTGTTGGTGTTGCACAGCTCGTAACCCCACGGCGAGACTCGACGAATCACGAACTGCGATTGCTTGGTTCCAGTGCTGAACGCGCCCGCCATCAACAGGTCGCCGCTCGGCATCAGCACCTTGACGTCGAACAACTCGTGGTAGTCGCCGCCATTGCCGCCCCCGGTGTGCCAGACCTTGACGCCTTGGGCGTTGTAGCGGCCAAAGTAGGCAAACGGCTTGGCCTGGCCTGGCGCGGTGAACGAACCGGCGACCACTGCACCGCCATCGGGCATCGACGCCACTGCATGGTAGCGGTCGTCGCCGGTGTCGCCGTACGTCGCCTCCCACACCACCTTGAAATCGCTGTTCAGTCGCACCAACCAGCCGTCGGACTTGCCGGCGCCTTTGGAGGTGGTGTAGCCGACCGCGAACCAGCCCGGCAGCGGGCCTTGTGCCTTGTCGACCGCGTAGAAAGCCTCGTCGCCAGTGCCGCCGTAGTAGCGGACTTTGGTCGGGTCGTAGGCGCCCCAGCCTTTGTCGACGGTGTCGAGGATGGCCTTCTTGTCGCCGGAGATAAAAGGATTGGGGTCAATGACGTCGTTGGTCCAGCCGACCCACACCAGGCCGCCGTTGTCGTCGGCAATGATGTCGTTGCACTCGACGTCGGTGCTGTGTGAGTACCCCGAAGGGCCTGGGTTCCACTTGGTCACCGGCAACAGGCTGCCGTTGGGGCTGACGTACATCAGCCGGGCGTAGGCGATGTCGGATTCCCAAGCAACCCCGCAGACCACGTGCTGCACCTGCCCATCCACCGACCGGGTGGCCACTGCATGGCCGCCCTGGTAGCCGTCCTTGGCCTGGGCGGTCCACAGCTTGTTGCCCTTGAGGTCGTATTTGGCCAGGTACATGCCGAAATTGTTGAGGCCAAAGCCGCTGACCAGGATGTTGCCGTCAGGCGCCAGCGCCACGTCTTGCGCAAAGTCGTGGTTCGACTCGCTCACGCTCTTTTCCCACGCCACGTCGCCAGCAGCGTCCAGGCGCGCGACCAACGCATTGCCGTCGCTGCCAGCGTTGGCATTGGCGTTGCCGACCACAATCGCGCCATTGTCGGGCAGCGCGACCAGGCTGTATCCCACTTTGCCGGTGACGCCATCGCCGTACGCCTTGTTGAAGAATCGCGGCTTGCTGCCGATGAGGCATTGTCCAGACTTGCACACGTCAACGGCGGTGCAGGCGCTGTCGATTTTGCAGGGCACGGTGTCGTTGGCCTTGGTCTTGCAGCCGCCCACCGAATCGCAGTAGTCGTCGGTGCACACGTTGCCATCGTCGCAGACCGTGACCTTGGCCGGCTTGCAGACCCCGCCGCTGCATGCCTCGCCGAGTGTGCAGGGGTTGCTGTCGTCACAGGCTCCGCTGTTGGCCAAGTACGCGCATTTGCTGCCCGCGCAGCCGTCGTCGGTACACGGATTGTTGTCGTCGCAGTTGATCGTGCCGGCGCACTTGCCGTTGGCGCATTTGTCGTTGATGGTGCATGACTCGCCGTCGTCGCAACCCTTGGTGTTTGCCGTGAACGTACAGCCGACCTTGCTGTCGCAGGCGTCGTCCGTGCAAACCTTGCCGTCCGTGCACACCAGCGCGCTGCCCGGCGCGCACTTGGCGTTGGCGCAGCTGTCTTTGTCGGTGCACGGGTTGTTGTCGTCGCACGCCCCCGCGTTGTTCAGATGCTGGCAGCCGGCGACCTTGTTGCAACCATCCGTGGTACACACGTTGCCGTCGTCACAGGTCTTCGCGCTGCCGTCGACGTTGCTGCATTGCCCGGTGCTGGCCAGGCAACTGTCAGCGGTGCAGACGTTGGCGTCGTCGCAGTCTTTGGCCTTGCCGGCCGCGCAGTTGCCCTGGCTGCACGCGTCGCCGGTGGTGCACGCTGAGCCATCGTCACAGGCAGCCGAATTGGGCGTGGCCTTGCAGCCACTGACCACGTCGCAGCTGTCGTCGGTGCATAGCTTGCCGTCGTCGCAGGTCTTCTTGGGGCCGGTGCACAGGCCCTGCTTGCAGGCGTCGTTGGTGGTGCACGCGTTGCCGTCGTTGCACGCCGCGCTGTTGGCGACCTGTGTGCAGCCGCTGCCGGGGTCGCAACTGTCGTCGGTACAGGCGTTGTTGTCGTCGCAGCCGAGCTTGCCGGTGCCCGCGCATTTGCCCAACGCGCACTTATCGCCGGTGGTGCAGGCGTTGCCGTCGCTGCAGGCGCTGCCGTTGTTCAGGTACGCGCACTTGCCGGCGTCGCAGCCGTCGTCGGTGCACGGGTTGCCGTCTTCGCAGTTGGGGTTGCCGGTGCACACGCCGCCTTTGCAGCCGTCCTTGGTGGTGCACGCGTTGCCGTCGTTGCACAGTGCCGTATTGGCGCTGGTGGCACAGCCGACTTTGGGGTCGCAGCCGTCGTCGGTGCAGACGTTGCCGTCGTCGCACGCAACCGTCTTGGCGAAACCGCACTTGCCGTCCTTGCACGCGTCTCCGCTGGTACACGCGTTGCCGTCGCTGCACGGCGCGCTGTTGGCCGTGGTCGTGCAGCCGGTCTTGGGGTCGCAGGCGTCGTTGGTACAGGCATTGCCGTCGTCGCACTGCTTGGCCGCGCCCTGGCACGCGCCCTCTTTGCATCCATCGCCGAGCGTGCAAGGGTCGGCGTCGTCGCACGAACCGGCTGCAAAACCGTGCAAGCAGCCGACCTTGGCCGAGCAACTGTCGCTGGTGCACGGATTGGCGTCGTCACACCCGTTGACCCCGGCGCCGACGCACTTGCCGAGCGAACAGGTGTCTTTGGCGGTGCATGGATTGCCGTCGCTGCACGTCGCTGCGTTGGGCAAGTACACGCAGCCGTTGGCGTTGCTAAGGCAGGCGTCGTCGGTACACGCGTTGTTGTCGTCGCAGGCCACGGCGTCACCTTTGCATACGCCGAACTTGCAACTGTCACCCTGGGTACAGGCGTTGTTGTCGTTGCACACGCCGCTGACATAGCCGTGGTTGCAGCCGCTGCCGGGGTCGCAGCCGTCGCTGGTGCATGGATTTGCGTCGTCGCAGGCGCTGACATCGAGCGCCTGGTAGACGCAGCCGAATCCTGCCTGGCATGCATCTTTGGTACACGCGTTGCCGTCGTTGCAGACCAGCGGGCCTCCGCCCGTACACTTACCGCTGTAACACAAGTCTACGGTCGTGCACGGGTTGAAGTCGTCGCACGCACCCGCGACGGGCGTCATCGCGCAATTGCCTGTTTGCGGTTTGCACTGGTTTTTCGTGCACGCGGTGTCGTTGGCTTTGGGGCACACGACGATGGTGTTCGGGTTGACCTTGCACACGGGCACGTCGCCGGTCTTGTCGCAGTACATGGTGCCGGTGCACTGATCGCCGTCATCGAACTTGGCGCAGTCATCGTTCTGCTGGCAGGCGCACACGCTGCCGCTGGTGACTTCGCAGGTGCCGAGGTTGCACCAGCCGCCCGCGCTGCAGGCGTTGTCGCCATCGCACTGGTTGCCTTGCCACGCCGGTTTCATACCGCAGCCGCCGGTCTTGGGGTCGCACTGGTTCTTGAGGCACGGCTCGTCAAAAGCGGTGGAGCAACTGATGACCGTCGCCGGGTTGACCGCGCACTTGCCCGCGGCCTTGTCGCAGTACAGCGTTCCATTGCACAGGTTGCCGTCCTCTTTGGCCTTGCAGTCAGCGTCTTGCTGGCATTCGCAGGTGTTGGCGGTGGCGGTGCACTTGCCGCCCGCGCACACATCGGCCGGCGTGCAGGCGTTGCCATCGTCGCAACTGGTGCCGTCCTTGGGCAGCGTCCATGCTTCGCACTTTCCGGTCTTACCGTTGCATACGTCGCGCAGGCAGGCCGGGTCGTCGTCGGTCACGCACTGCACGACAGTCGCCGGGTTGACGGTGCACTTGGATTTCTTGACGTCGCAGTAGAGCGTGCCGTTGCACAGGTCGCCGTCCTCCTTCTTGGCGCAGTCGGCGTCTTTGACGCACTCGCAGATGTTGGTCGTGGAGCCACAACTACCGCCCTCGCACACCTCGTTGGGGGTGCACCCGTTGCCGTCGTCGCAGGGCTTGCCGTCGTTGACCGGCAGGTAGTGGCACTTGCCCTCCTTGGGGTTGCAGACGTTCTTCTGGCACGCGGTATCGGCCCAGGTCTGGCAAGTCACGACCGTGAGCGGATGAACCTCGCACTGCGCGCTGGCCTTGTTGCAGAACAGCGTGCCGTTGCAGGCGTTGCCGTCTTCCTGGCCTTTGCAGTCGACGTTGTCTTTGCAAAAGCAGGTGTTGGTGCCCGGCTGGCACAGGCCCTTGGTGCAGTAGTCGCCGACCGTACACTTGTCGCCGTCGTTGCACGGGGTGTTTTCGCCGCTGGTCAGCAACTGGCACGCGCCGGTGGCGGCGACGCAGACGTTGCTCTGGCACGGGCCGTCCTTGTCTTTGGCGCACACGACCACGCTGGCGGGGTTGAGCTTGCACGTGTACGGCGCGCCGGCCGCTTTGTCGCAGTAGAGCGTGCCATTGCACAGGTCGCCGTCTTCGAACTTGCCGCAGTCGGCGTTGCTCTCGCACTAGCAGATGGGTGTACCGGGCTGGCACTTGCCGTCGAGGCAGCCGTCGTTAGCCGTACAGGTGTTGCCATCGTCGCAAGCCGTCGAGGGCGCGGCCGCCAGGTTGATGCAGCCGGCCAGCGGGTTGCACTTGTCGGTGGTGCACGGGCTGTCGTCGTTGCAGTCCAATGTTCCGGGTCCGGCGCAGGTGGCCGCGGTGCACATGTCGCCGGTGGTGCAGGCGTTGCTGTCGTCGCACGCGAGACCGTCGGCCTTGGGCGTGTAGCCGCACTGGCCTTTGGCAGAGCAGGTCGCGACCTGGCACGCTGGCGCCGCCGGGCAGTCCGTCACGGTCGTACATTGAGGCAGGGCTGGGCTGTCGGCGGCTACGGCGCCATCGGGCACCGGCTGGCCGTCCATGGGTTCGGCGTCAGCCGGGTTGGCGTCAGCGCCGGCTGTATCGACTGCGGCAACGTCGACCAACGCGGCGCCGCTGTCCGCGGCAGTCACGTCGACGGCGGTGCCGGCAGCATCCGGGGCCACAACCGGAGCGTCGCAGGCGGCGAGGACGACGCTGAGCATCAGGCACACGTAGAAACGAGACATCATGGGCCTCCGGCGCAAACGGGCCGCGCCAGTCAAGGCCGCTAGCGTAGCACAAGGGCAGGGCAGTAGGGACGATCGCGGCGCGTGAAAAAAGTGACCTAGTTTCATGCGTCTGAACAAAGGTAGGGTCCGTGTTTGCCGCCCTACGGCTTTGCACACGGCCACCACTCGGGCAGCTGCGCCGGCGCCTCCCATGCAGGCTCGGCGCAGTCGGGATCGTCTAAGCAGCCGACCAGCTGCAAGCGGGTCAGACCGGCACACCGGGCCGCGCCGTCGGGCACCACCAGCTCGTTTTCGTTCGCGCACACCATATGTTGCGCCTTGGGCTTGAGCTCGGGCTCGGGTGGCACTGGCATGTAGCGGGTCGACTCGCCGATGCACAGCACCTCGCCGATGTGATCCGGGTCGACCAGGCTCACTTGGACGACTTCGGCATCCGCCGCCACGAACGTGCACTGCGCCGCCTGCATGGTGCCCTTGATGCGCGCAATCGAGTACCCGAACGGCGGCGCCGCACAGCCCATGGCCGGAAAGAACGTGGACTTGCTGTTGAAGTTGCCCTCGCGGTAGACCACCCGCACGTGGTCTTGCTGCATGTTGATGAAGGACGCCCCAAACGCGACGTCGTTGAACATGGGGAACATCGACTCGCCGCCCTGGCGCTCTCGGCCACTGTTCTCGGGCGGACCGCCAAGGCCAAAGCCGCCCGGATAGGACAAGTCGAGCGTGTCATTGTGGCCAACGTCGTCGAACACCACCAGCGAAGCGTAGCCGACGCGTCCAGCGGGCGGCCCCACCAGCGCTTCGGCCGGTGGCAGGTGATAGAGCGCCAACGTCGCATTGCCGTTGCTGTCGACCGGCGCGCTCGGTCCTACCCACCCCGGCACGAAGCCGTAGGCGTCGCGGCAGCCCTGGCTGGCGACCGCGTGCTCCTGTTCGGTCAACGGCATCGCGGCGCTGCCCTTGGCCTGCCAGACCGCAAAGCGCATGCACAGCGGATCCGGGTTCCACGTACCGGCCCAGACCAGGGCGACCCGCAGGTTGGGCGCCTGCACGGCCGAGTACGCCTGCGGCCACCGACCGACGTCGCCGTTGACGTGCACGCGCAGCACCACCAGGGGAGTCGGTTGGTCCTGCAGGCCAGTCAGCGAGTCCGAACACGCCACCAGGATGAGCAACGGCCCGCCAAGCAGCAGCGCCGCCAAGCAGCCATGCCGGGTGGAGCGCAGCGGGGAAAGTGGCTTTGTCATCGGCGTGCAACGCTTCGGCGGCGGCCGGGCAACGCCAAGCGCGACGACATGCCGCTCCCGGCCGCGCGCAGCGTAGCACAAGGCACAGTCAAGGCGGGACTGCAAACTCTGTTGTCCACCTGCTTACCGGCTGGTACCCTGACCGCCCTGGAGGTTCGCCATGACCATGCCAACGACCGCCCGATTCTCCGGCCTGACGGCGCTCGCGCTGGCTGCATCGGCGTGCATCAGCGGCGGCGGCAGTGGAGCATCCACTGGTACCAGCGGCGGCTCCGCGATGGGCGGCGGCCAGCAGGTCAGCGGCGGACCCGTCGGAGCAACCTGCCAACCCGACGGCGCCATCGGCTGCGGTTTGGGCGCGGCCGCGCGCGTCGAGTGCAATTCCGGCGCCTGGACGCAGGTCGCCGCCTGTCCCAGCGGCCAGTCGTGCATGGAGACCAAGGACGCGGACGGCAAAGTGACCGCCACGGCCTGCACGACGCCCGGGA
Source organism: Pseudomonadota bacterium (assembly GCA_005792545.1). Lineage (GTDB taxonomy): Bacteria > Myxococcota_A > UBA9042 > UBA9042 > UBA9042 > SXRM01. The sequence goes on from SXRM01000374.1 coordinate 39,371, forward strand.
CACTCAACACCCAGCGCGCCATCGCCTGTGCACGCGCTGCGGCTTGCGTCAACAAGGTCGATTTCCACAAGTGCATGAACCCGCTCAACCCGCAGCTCATCGCCAAGCAGTTGACGGTCACCAACCTGTTCGGCCCAGAAGAACTGTTGCCGCAACTTGTCGAAGCCCAAGCCAGCTGTCTGTCCGCTGCAAAGGACTGCGACACGGTCAAGGCATGCCTTGCGGGCAGCGTGCCCAAGTGCACAACGAACAGCGACGATAGCTGCGTCGGCTCGGTAGCCCGGGTCTGCAGCAGCGACACGACGTTGGCCTTGGACTGCGCCAAGGTCGGTCTGCCCTGCCAGTTTCACAAGGCGTCCAGCCTTTCAGTGCTGGTGTGCGGCTCCAGCAGCGCCTGTAGCAAGCCTGGTGACGTGTCGTGTTCCGGCTCGGTGGTGCAGGGCTGCTTTGGCTTGGACAAGTCGAGCGGCATCACCTTCAAGCTCGATTGCGGCGCCATCGGTGGCGTCTGTGCCAAGACGCCGCAAGCCAGTTTCGACAAGGAAAAGGTCTGCACGTTCGGAGCTGGCGGTGCATGCACTGCGGCGAGCCACCCGCCCAAGTGTGCCGGCAATGTGCTCAGCGCCTGCGTGTCCGGGACCTTGCAGCAGGTAGACTGCGGCTTGGCGTTCTCTTCGTGTATCAGCACGACGACGGGTTCGGGCAAAGCATCGGCCGAATGCAGCCCGACGCCCCTGTGCACGACCGGCACGCAGCCCAAGTGCGATGGCGACGTGTTGCGCTTCTGCGATGGCGCTGCCGGCTACCGCAGCTTTGCCTGTAGCCAGGCCGGCTTGACGTGTCAGGGCAGCAAGTGCGTGTTTCCCAAGCTGTAGTGCCAGGTCAGAACCGAAAGTACAGGGTCGCCCCGACAAACGGCTGCACGATTGCCTGCGATTCGTCGGACGAGGTCAGCGCCCCCGTGCCGCATTTGTCCTTGGCGACCGCGCGCATTCGGTCGACCACGCCCGGCACCACGGCGATACCTGCGCCGAAATCGAGGAACATGCGCTTGCCGAGGTAGAGGTCAAAGCCGGCGCCGGCCCGGCCTTCGGGTCCGACGGCCTCGTTCCAACCTGCACCCGCTTTGACGAGCACGCGGAACTTGTCCTTGATGTTGGCGACGGCGATCACGGCACCCGCGGTCGCGTGCTTCAAGAACTCGAAGTGGACCTCGTTGCAGCCACCGGCGATGGCGTAGAACCACGGCTGGGTGGCCAGCGCGGCCTCGACGCCAACCCGGCCGACTAGCGCGCGGGCAGCAACGCCAAAGCCGTGTTCTTTCAAGGCGGTGATGCCGACGGCGACTTCTGGGTCGGCCAGAGAGCGCGGTGGCGGTGGCGCTTCGGCTGGCGCTGCCTGGGCAACGGCGGGTGTGGCGAGGAGGGCGATCGTCAGGGCGATGAGGGTCGTGGGGTGGGGCATGATAGACCTCGCTGGTGGCGATTGGGGCACCGCATGGCGCGGCTTTGGACCCGGCAGCACGGGGCAACCGCGCGTGACCATGCGGATTGTGGCACGGGTCGCCGCCTGCGTCGATGCCGGATTGCGAAGCGACAAAAGACACGCGCAACGGCGACCTGGAATTGGCCAAGTCGTGTACACTGGACGGCCCGCGCACGTTCGCTGTTGCCCATCGCGCCAGCTCGCTTTCGCATCGGAGCGCCGCGATGTCCCCGTCGAACCTCACCGAGTCTTTGGCCGCCGCCTGGCGGGCGCGCGAGGCGCTCATCGAACGCCTTGCCAACGAAAACACCACCGCTTATCGGCTGTTGCACGGAAGCGTCGAGGGGCAACCTGGCCTGACGGTGGACCGCTACGGTGCGGCTGTCCTGGTCCAGAGCTTTCACCGCTCGCTCCAAGCTGCTGAATTGGAGGACATTCGCACGTTTCTGGCTGGCCAGTTGCCGCAAGTGCCGGTGCATTACAACGACCGCAGCGAAGCCAACTCGCGGGTGGCCGCGGCGACCCAGGGCGAGGCGGGCGATTCTGCAAGCGCACCGCGGACCTTTGCTGAGATCGGGGTCCAATACCACTACCAGGCCCGCCACGCTGGCCAGGATCCGTGGCTGTTTCTTGACTTGCGCGCAGGCCGGCGCCGCATCATGAGCCTGGCCGGCGGCCGCAGCGTGCTCAACGTATTTGCCTACACATGCGGCGTGGGCGTTGCCGCGCTCAAGGCCGGCGCAAAGTCCGTGCTGAACGTGGACTTTGCGGCGTCTGGCCTGGAGATCGGTCGCGCCAACGCCGCGCTCAACAGCCAGGGTAACGCCATCTCGTTTGTGCAGTGCGACGCTTTCGCCGCCTTGCGCCAGTTGGCCGACTTGGGCCAGCCTCAAAGAGTGCGCGGCGTTCGTCTGCCGACCTTTGCCCGCCTGGCGCCGCAAACGTTCGACCTGGTCGTGCTGGACCCGCCGCGCTACTCGCGCAGTCCGTTCGGGGTGGTCGACGTGGTGGTCGACTACGCGGCGATCTTCAAGCCGGCGCTGCTGGCCACTGCCCCTGGCGGCTTTTTGCTGTGCACCCATCATGTTCCGAGCGTGACGCGCGCGACCTGGTTGGACCAGTTGCAGCGCTGCGCCCGCAAAGTTGGCCGGCCGCTGCTCGACCACGCCTGGATCGACCCGGAGGCCGATTTTCCGAGCTTGGATGGCGAGTTCGCACTCAAGATGCTGCTGGTGCGGGTCTGACCGAACCTCGTGCTTGCGCGTTTGGTGCCGGTGCTGGGGCCTTTGGGGTCGGTTGGCGGGTCGGTGGTGTCTGGGGGCAATATTGGCATCCGGCTGGTGTCGGCGGCCCTCTGTCATGCCAACAAGCATACGCAGCAGCGCCGTCTTTGACCGAGGCTGCCGAAGCCGTCACAATCCAGTTGAGCCGCGGGCACAAATCCGCCCGCGACGCAGGTGCCCGTGAGCCGCCGGCCGACCGTGTACATCGAAACCAGCGTTGTCAGCTACTTGACGGCGCGGCCGAGCCGTGATCTGGTTCGCGCTGCGCATCAAGCAGTTACACAGCAATGGTGGGAGGGTCGGCACCGCTTCTTGCTGGTTGCCGCCGACCCGGTCGTGCAGGAGGCCGCGGCGGGCGATCCTGCGGCTGCCGAGAGAAGGCTGGCGGCACTGGAAGGCGTGCGCCTACTGGAACTGTCGGACGCAGCCCTGGACCTTGCCAGCCGGTTGATTGCGTACGGCGGACTGCCACCGCGAGCTGGCGTCGATGCCACGCACATTGCGATAGCGACCGTCCACGGTGTCGATTTCTTGCTCACTTGGAATTGTCGCCACATCGCCAATGCGGTCACCCGGCCGCGCATCGAACAACTGTGCCGTGACGCGGGGTACACGCCAGCAACCATTTGCACACCAGACCAGCTGCTGGACGAGGAAGACGAGACATGAGCAACCACGACCCGATTTTGGAAGAGATCTACCAGGTTCGAGAGGCGATGTGGGCGGCTGCTGGCGGCGACATGGCCAAGTTGTTTGAGATGATGCGCGCGCATCAAGCGGCCAGTGGCAAGAAGACAGTGACTCGAAAGCCACGGCGAGTTGTACCGCCCCGCAAAGCGGCGTCCACGCCTTGACTGTTCGCTTGGCGGGCCGTCAATTCCCCGACCGCGCGCACCGAAAGCCAATCTGCGGGCTGGTGGTGCTCGGGTCTTCGGCCTCGCGGGCGTAGGTGCGCAAGGCGTCGGCATTGCTGGTGTAGCCGCCGCCGCGGACGACGCGCTTGGTGCCGGTTGAGGGGCCTTTGGGGTCGGTTTGCGAGTCGGTGGTGTAGGCGGTGGCGCTGTACCAGTCGGCGGTCCACTCTTTGACGTTGCCGGCGAGGTCGAAGTGGCCGGCTTGCGATTTGCCAGAGGGGTTGATGGCCACGGCTTTGGTGCCGGTGCCGCACAGGCTGCCGTAGGTCGAGTGCAAGCAGGTCGGGTCGGGGCTGTTGCCCCATGGGTAGGTGCGGTCGTCGCTGCCGCGGGCCGCGCGCTCCCATTCGGCTTCGGTGGGCAGGCGGCCGCCGCCGCCGGTCCAGGCGCAGTACTCGGCGGCTTGGGCGTGGGTCAGGCAGTTGATGGGGTGGTTGGTTTTTACGGCGTTATCGTAGGTGCAGCCACTTGAGACCTTGCTGGGTTGCGTGCATTTGCCGGCTGAGACGCAGGCGGCGTATTGGGCGACCGTGACCTCGGTGGTGTCGAGCGAGTAGGTGGAGAGGGTGACGGCGTGGGCGGGGCTGGCGTCGGACGATGGGCAGGTTTTGGTGGCGGGGTTGCAGCCGAGTGTTGTGTTGCTGGCGAGGATGGGCGTCATGGCGCAGGTGGGCTGGGCGGCGGGCGTGCCGGACTTACAGGTGCCGCTTGCGCAGGTGTCGAGTGCAGTGCAGGGGTTGTTGTCGGTGCAGGGGGCGCTGCCCCAAGCGTGCGTGCACTTTCCGGCCGCACAGAGGTCATCCGTACACAACACGCCGTCGTCCGGGCAAGGAAGCGAGTTGGCTGGGTGTACACACCCACCAGTTGGTGAACACGAGTCGGTTGTGCATGCATTCAAGTCATCGCAGTCCTCCCACGTCAAGCTCTGGCAATTCCCGACGCCGCAACTCTTGTTGCCCCACGAGTCGACACGCGCCGAAAACACGCCTGGGGTGTTGGAAATCCCGAACGTGAAAAAGAAGCCTCCGTCAGGAGTTGGCACACTTGGCCCGGAGAAAATAAAGGCAGTCCAGAGGCCCAGCTCCCGCTGGTCAACCAACTTTCCTGCTGATGAAAACCTGATGATCCCGACCACCGGGCCGACGCTCGCGGCGATCCCAACAAATCCACAGTCGGCGGACGCTGCGCCGCCAATGAACGAGCACGCTCCTTTGCCTCCATTGCATCCGTGGTCCGGCTTTACCGCCAGCTCCCACTTTGAATCGCCTGCGCTGTCGAGTTTTCCAACCCAAGGTGTACCGTTGTACTGGGTCGACCCGACACTCCCAAATAGGAACACTGCGTTCTCGCACTTCGATGCAATGACACCAGTGTTCGTCCAGAGGATAGCTCCACTGCCTCCCGGCCGGCCGGTGGTTGAGTTTGAGGCCACGAGTTCTCCAGCCAACGAGTGGACCGACAACTTGCCGACCGTCGAGGTGCTGAACCAGGAATACACGCGATTTGAAGTCAAGCCCATGGCCGCACGCGAAGACAACTGACCGAACCCGGTGCCGCCAGACCAAGTTTGCACACCGGTTGCCCCAAGGCTTACCAATACTGATCCGGCATCGTCCGGCACCGCGTAGGTCACACCCTCATCGCTCAGCGCGCACCCTTGCCAGGCACCTGCATCCGTCCACATGGTCGACATGGACGGGGAGAATCGCGTGCGCTTCCCGCCGCCTGCGATGGCGATTGACCCGAACTGGTTCGCACAACCAATTTGAGAACCACCAGCAGGTGTCGGACGCTCCAGAATCAACTCGCCGCCCGAACCATGGACGAGCATCTTCCCCTTGTCCTGAAACGCGATGATCCCGCCGGATTTCTTGACGAATACCGTGTCAAACGACGCCTGCACTTCGTGATACGGCTTTGCGCCCCATAGTCTTTCGTGCAATTGACAGGACACGCCCTTGCACACGCCGGCCGCAGTACATGGACTCGCATCAAGGCAAGCACTCGTGTCGCTGACCCCGTGCTGGCAAGCTGTGGCGCTGCTGCACAAGTCGGTGGTGCACGAGTCGCCATCACCACACACTGCCAAACTCATCGCAAAACACCCCCCACTCTCCGCACAGATCGCATTCCCCCACCCATCAACCTTCCCCAGCCACCCCTGCGTCCCCGGCACACTTTCCTCCCGCGTCCCCGCCACCTGCACCTGCACGCCGACCTGCGCCACCGCCCGCGCCGCAGTCCCATCGCCACCGGCATAGCCCTTCTGCCACTGCTGTACGCCGCTTCCATCCACGGCCATCAGCCACCCTTCCAACAAACCTCCCGCGCCGGTCTGGTGCCCCGCCAAAAGCGTCTGCCCCAACTGCCCAACGCCACACGCCAACAACGCCTCGCCCTTGGCCCCACCATAAAACCGCTCTGGCGCGTTCCAGCTGAAATCCCCGTCGTCGGTCAGCCCCATCGCCCAGCCGTCGCCATTTGCAACGCCATTCTTCCAACTCGTCCCCACCGCCACGACGCCGCCCTTGCCATCGGGGCACACCGCGTTGAACCAGTCGTCCTCACTACTCCCAAACGGATAATCCCACAGCACCTTGCCGGTCGCGTCAACGCGCCAAACGCGCCCGTCGTTCTTGCCCGCGCCAAAGCTCAAAGTCTTGCCGACCACGAACGCCCCGCCGTCTTTCAAGACCACCACGCCCCTGGCCTCGTCGTCTTTGGCGCCACCCAAGCGCTTTTCCCACACCACCGTGCCGTCGACAGCCATGCGCACCAGCCACGCGTCGGTACCGCCGTTGCCGCCTGCGCTCGACGACGCACCCGCCAGCCACACGCCGCCATCGGGCGAAGTCGCCACCGCCTTGAACGCGTCGCTCTCCGCACCGCCGAGCACGAATTCCTTGTGGGTGAGGTCGGGCGCGCGCCGAATCACATAGCCGTCGTCTTTGCCTTTGCCGCCACCAAACGTGCTGCCGGCCATCCAGATGACCGAAATTTGGGTGGTCACCGTGGCCGCCTCTGCGCTATCGCTGGCCGTGGTGCCAAAGGTCCAGTCGCTGACCGGGCTTCCCAAGGCAGAGATGCGCTGCAGCCACACATCGTCGTCGCCCTTGCCCTTGCTCGACGTCAGGCCGACCAGGTAGGTGGTGTTGTCGAAGAAGGGCACCATCGCGTGGACCTCGTCGGTGCCCATCAAGCCGAAGGTGGTCTGCCACACGTCCTTGTCGGTGCAGCCCCCGAGCGCGATGCACTTACCGGCCTGGCAGGTCTTAGTGCCGCCGCAACTGCCGCCATTGTTGGCGTTTTGGTAGGTGCAGCCGGTACTTGGCGAGCAGTTGTCCATGGTGCACAGATTGAAGTCGTCGCACAGGTTGGTGTTGATGCACTTGCCGGTGCCGGGGTCGCAACTGTCCGATGTGCACTTGCTGTTGTCGTTGCAGGTCACGACTGCGCCAGTGCACGTGCCTGATTTGCAGCCGTCGGCCGTCGTGCACAGTTTGCCGTCGTCGCATGTGGCGTTGTCGCTGACGGGCGTGAACTTGCAGCCGCTGGCCTTGTCGCAGGTGTCGGTGGTGCACACGTTCTTGTCGTCGCAGGTGAGCGCGTTGCCCGAGCAGCCGCCATTTGCGCAGGTGTCGCCAGTGGTGCAGGCGTTGAGGTCATCGCACGCGCCGGTGCCCGCGCAACCAAACTTGCAGGCGCCAGCTTTGCAGATCTGCCCCGCGCCGCAGGGGGTGTCGTCGGTGACGGCGGTGTTCTTGCAGCCAGTCTTGGCGTCGCAAACATCGGTGGTGCAGGCGTTGGCGTCGTTGCAGTCGCCGGTGGTGGTCGAGGTGCACTTGCCGGCTTTGCAGGTGTCGTTGAGCGTGCAGGCGTTGTTGTCGGTGCAGGTGGCGGTGTCGGGCAGGGGCGTGTGGGTGCAGGTGCCGGTTTTGGGGTCCATCTTGTCGGTCGTGCATTGGCTTGCATCGCCACAGTCCCGTACGCACCTTACTGCGTACTCCCAAGTCTTGCTGTGCGCTTCTGTGAGCCCACTGTCGTTGTGGAGGCCATAATTGCCAAATCCGGTTCCACTTTCGGAAGTTGACTGATTGAATTGAGCATTACCCGACGGAAAGATACTCGGGTCAAGTGCAGACAGCCCTGGCTTGGGCCGGCCAAAGAGTGCCTCGAGTTCTTCGAACGATGGCACGCGCCAACCGGGTTCTTCGACGGCCGCCAGCTCCGCACAATACAGGAGCGCTTGATCGTAGTTCTTGCAACAGGTCTGATTCTTCTCCCACGCCAGTTCTGTCCATGAATCAAACACTGCCAGCAGGCCAAGTTGCGGCACGAAGCGATCGGCGACCAGCTTCTGTGGCGCAGTCCCACGAACACAAATGGGCTTGTGCGGCTCCCCGTCCTTGCGCCACCTGACGTCGCCGCTCAAGGAATCGTAGGTCAAGTGCGAGTCCGGCACAGGTGCGTGAGCCGACGCTAGCCAAAGCTGGCTCGTTGTGATGCCGACAATTTCAACTGGTGCAAGGGGCGCGCTTTTCTTCTGTCGGCTGGCAATCGACAGGATCTCGGTGCGCGTGGGCAACCTCCAATCATTCATGCCGCCAAGGGTCAGTGCGTCGCAATAGGCAGCCGCGTCGAACCAGGCATAGGTTTTTGCAGGAGCTCCGGTGGCTTGCCAAATGAGTCCGGTCAGGTTGTGAAAGACCGTGCCATTGGAGAGAGTAGTAAGCCCAGTCACATGAGCGGCGTATTGCCCCCAAACCGGCACCTCCGGCGCACAAACCACCTTCTTAACCCCAGCATCGTCAATCGGAATCGCAAGATACCCGTCGCCGCACCCAGCCGGGCAACTCCCGTCCTTCGGCTCGCACACCCCAACCGAACACACTTTCGCCTTGCCCGATACGCACTTGCCCCCCGCACACGCATCGCCCTCCGTACACGCATTGCCGTCCGTGCAGCTCGCCGCATTCGCCAACTGCACGCACCCCTTGGCCTTGTCGCAGCTGTCATCTGTACAGACATTGCCGTCGTCGCACTTGGTCGCGCTCCCCGGCAAACAAGCCCCGCCCCCACACGCATCGCCCACGGTGCACGCATCGCCATCGCTACAACTCCCAGCGACGGGCAGGTACTCGCAGCCGATGCCTGCCACGCAGCTGTCCTTGGTGCACACCTTGCCGTCGTCACAGCTCTTCGCCGCCCCGCCACCGCACTTCCCAAGCGGAAATAGGCACTTCTCCCCAATCGTGCACGGATCGCCATCGTCACACGCCCCCTCGCCCGGCAGCGGATTGTGCATACACCCCATGCTCTTATCGCAAACGTCGCTGGTGCACACGTTTTGGTCGTCGCAGGCACTCGCAGCCCCGGCCAGGCACACGCCGCCAGCGCACTTGTCGCCCGCAGTACACAGATTGCCGTCGGTGCAGGTCCCGGCGTTCGCCAGTGTGACGCATCCCTTCGCCTTGTCGCAGGTGTCGTCGGTGCACGGCTGGTTGTCGTCGCAGACTACGCCTTGCCCTGTGCCACACACGCCCGCCGCGCACTTCTCGCCAGCGGTACAGGCATCGCCATCGCTGCACGGCCCGCCCTCGAAACTCGCCACCGCGGCGCACTTCCCCGTCGCCGCCACACACGCCTGCACACTGCAAGCCCCCGTCCCGGTCTGCGCACAAGGCGCGGGTACGCTCGCCGGGTTGACCGCGCACTTCTTGGCTGCGACGTCGCAGTACAAGTTGCCGTTGCACAGGTCACCATCCTCCCATGCCGCGCAGTCTCCCGCGACCTGGCACTGGCACAAGCTCACGTCTGCCTTGCACTTTCCAGCTTCGCAGTGGTCGTACGGCGTACACGGCGAACCGTCCGCATCACAAAGCGTTGCGGTCGAAGCGAACGCCAACGCGCACGCGCCTGTGGCTTTGTCGCACACGTTCTTGCCGCAGACCGCGTCCAGGCCGGTCGGGCACACCACCACTGTCGCCGGGTTGAGCTCGCACTTGGCCTGGGCCAGATTGCAAAACAGCTTGCCGTTGCAGGCGTCGCCGTCCTCGTACTTGGCGCAGTCGGCGTCGGCTTTGCAGCCACAGGTGTCCGCGCCCTGGCTGGCCTTGCAGATTCCGGACTGACAGGCCTCGCCGGTTGTGCACAAGTTGCCGTCGCTGCACGGCGTCTGATCGGGCTTGGGCATCATGGCGCATTGGCCGGTCGCCGGCTGGCACTGGTTGGCGGCACACGCGGTGTCGTTGACCGTGGGGCAGTAGACGACCGTGGCCGGGTTCATCTGGCAGACGCCCAGCGCTTTGTTGCAGAACAGCGTGCCGTTGCACGCGTCGCCGTCCTCGTATTTGGCGCAGTCCGTCGTGGCTTTGCACAGCTTGGTGTCCTGGCCCGACACGCAGAAGGTATTGGCGCAGACGTCGCCGACCGTGGGCGCAAATCCAAACCCGAGCGCCCATTCTTTTTTAGGTTTGTAATTTCAAGCCATTGGCTAGCGGCCTTGGCGGCGCATCGACCGCCTGGCGGAAACTTTCATCCCAGGTATCCGACGCCCATGCACAACGCAGCC